>CAZCIF010000165.1:0-4485 GCA_964498645.1 uncultured Rhodomicrobium sp.
TCATCTTCCGATGGCGTGCCGAGTTCGAGCGTGGAAATTTGAATCCTGGTGGGTTCCCGCCATCATGAGCGGAGCGGACGATTAAGAACTTGCTTCCTTGGCTGGTGACGATAGGCACTACCAGTGCCCCTCCTTTGGGAGCAAGACGACGAGCAGTGGCAAGAGCCCCGCCCGGTAATATGGTCCGCTCAGCGCTCTCGGTGATTATCGACAGTATTTCCCCGCGAAGGCTCGCAAGTTTATCGAGGACGGCGTCTCGTTTGCTGCCACTGCTTGCCATCGAAAGGATATGCAACTCAAGGATTTCCTTGCGTAACCTCGCAAGCCGAGCGCGTTTATCGGGAGACAGATCTAGCCCTTCCTGACGCAAACCGGCCGCCAAAAGTCGTGCCATACCCTCGTTGGCAAGCCGCAATGCGCCTTCCAGATCGCCTAGCTGTACCGCCGCCCACGCAGCGCCGGTAAATATCCCCCTATCCCTCGCAATCACATCGCGTGCGTCAGTTGGATCCAGTCCTTCGCCAATGAGGATGAGAAACGCATCACGCGCCGAGTTTAGCGCGCGTAAAGCGGCCCCCCATTCGTGCGTGCCCAGCCGCATAAAGCCTAGTCGCTGAGCTGCTGCGAGGCGTTCGCGCAAAAGCTGCTCTCGTGTACTGACGGCAAGCGCACCCTCAAACGCCTTGATCGCTTTTTCAACGTATTCCGTTTTACCTTTGTCTGCCAAAATTTTGTAAGCGGCGCCAAGCCCATTTTGAACATGAACCCAATCACTGGGAAATGATTTTTGCGTATAGACTGTGAGCGCCGCTTCGTAAGCGGCAATTGCTGCCTCGGTATTCTCTATTTTATTTTTGGCAATTCGTTTGCGATAAGCACCAGCCAGATTAGTCTTAGTCCAAGCCCACTGTTGCGGCGATGTCTTAGGCGCAATTCCACTTGAGTGTGGATCTATGGAAAATCAGATAGTTGGGCTTGATGCGCATGGCGGGGGCGTTCGCGTCGAGGTAGCATGACGTAAGGGAGGACTTGCGCATGGACGCCACCCTGTACGAATCGCTCAAGAAGCAACTGCTCAAGTGCTGCACAGCGGAACAACTGCTAGATCTCGAGCGTAATACGAAAGCTACTCTTGCACAGCGCTCTACAGAGGCAGAAATTGCCGCACGTAGCCTGGAGATTACAGCCTGCCCGTATTGCGGAACCAAGGAAACCCTGGTGCGGCATGGACGCGATGCAGCCGGCAGGCAGCGGTTTCATTGCCGGAAGAAGGACGGCGGGGGATGCGGGCGGACCTTCAACGCGCTTTCGGGCACAGCCTTTGCCCGCATGCGCAAGCCGGAGCTATGGTCTGAATTTGCTGCACATTTCAGCACCGGCCTATCGCTTTCGAAAATCATCGCGACGGGGATCGGCATTTGCCGGCACACCGCTTTCCGGTGGCGGCATCGGCTCCTCAAGGCTCTTTCGCCTGCCGCTCCGGATCGCTTCAGCGGCGTTGCCGAAGCCGATGAGAAGTTTTTCCTCAGGAGTTTCAAGGGGCATAGGGGATGGAAGCGCAGTCAGCCGCCCGAACCCAGGCCACCCCGTTACCGCGGCTCCGGCGCGCTATTGCCGGGCCTTTCCTGGCAACAAGTTCCGGTTATTACTTGCATAGACCGGAATAACCATCACCTGGACGAGGTCTTGGAAAAGCGCACGAAGGCCGAGGTTCTCGATCGTCTTGAGAAGCTCATAGAGCCAGGAACGGTCTTGTGCTCCGATGACTTCCAGGGTTATGCGGCCTTGGCAGGCCAGTCGGGACAAATCTGCGAACCCGTATGTGCTTGTGATTGCGATCTAATTTTTGTGTACCGCGCTGGCTCGGCAAGCTTTGCCCGCACGTTTACGGTTAGATTTGCGGTTTTTGCAGGTGCGCGAGCATGGCAGCCGTGATGTCCGGGCTTGATGGCCAGTGTCCGCGCCGGATCGGCGCATGAACCGAGTAGGGTTCAAGCATCATGGGATCGGGCTGCACCGGTCGTCCGGCACGCAAGAACAACAGACCGGCTTTGTCACTCGGCATGGCAGCGACGAATTGTTCGGCTTCATCGAGCGCTGTGCGAAGGCTTTGCATCACAGCGTCTGGATTGATCGGCGGATCAGCCGCAACCTGTCGAAGTTCTTCTGCTGGATAGCGAGCGTTGCGCCGGATTTCTGCGATAAGCCCTTCGGGCGTGTATCCCGGAGCGATTTCCGTTGCGGCCCAGACCAACGCACCGATCGGCAGGACACGATCGTGGAGTGTCAGCAGATCGACGATGTCGCGCGGCTCGCGCCGTGATGCTGCGGCCATGACTTTGTTGATCGCCAGATCGATCACGTGGAGCACGTAACCGAACTGGTCGTCCTTCACGACAGGAAAGAAGCGGTAGTCGCTGTCGGCAACCCATTCGAGTTTGGTCTCGTCATTGCCCAGCCGGATCGTCGCGCCGTAGGTCGCTGGCTGCTGGCGCAACCAGATAACTTCGAACCCGGCATTGGCGAGAATTTTAGCGTCGGCGAGTGCAGCTTCCGCAACTCGATCCTGACGGTCGTGAAAAATGTCGATGTCGGCTGAGTAGCGCGGTCCCGTTCGATTGATCGGAACGCCGCCAGCGACGAAACTTTCCGGGTCTCGCTTGGCAGCGATAACATGCAGGATTTCGGACTGAAGTTTAGAGATGGGCACGGGCCGCCTTCTCGATCTGCTCGGCTAGGCGCCGTGCGTTCATATTGCCCTCTGTTCGAAGCTGGCGCGTAATGGCCAACATCTGTGGGATCGTCGGCTTGTCGAATTCCTTGATATTCCAGAGCGCTCGCGACCCAAATTCTGCAAACGCGCGGCGATACAGCCCGACGACATCATCTGTTGTGGGCTGGTCCGATGTGGTGGCACGTTCGCTCTGTTTATCCTGTTCGGTCATAGCCTTAGCAAGTTACCACAAAGACGCAAAAATTGCACGAACTCCTATCGGAGCCTGGCTATCGTCGAATGATGCACGGCCATGTCGGCCGCAACGGATCTGCAAGCCTCGCCGGCCGCGAGCCGAGCGCGTGCCGTACTCTGCTGATGCTCCGTCAGCTTATGGCGGCGGCCCATCCTGACGCCACGCGTCCGGGCAGCACGGCGGCCGTCAGCAGCGCGTTTGTGGATACGCTCGCGCTCGTCCTCCGCCAGAGCCGACAGGAAGGCGAGGAAGCCTTGCCCCATCCTGGTCGTGAGATCGAGGTGCGGCTTGTCCAGCACCTTGATGGCCGCCCCGCGCATGTTAACGCGCTGCATGATCGCGATACCATCCATCATCGACCGCGTTGCCCGGTCCCATTCGGCTAGCACCAATACGTCGCCGGTGCCGAGCGCATCGATAGCCTTTTCCAGTTCAGGGCGATCCCTCATCTGCCTTCCAGACGCCTTCTCAGCATAGACAGCATCGCAGGCGACGGCGCGCAAGGCTCCGATCTGACGATCAAGGTTCTGGTGGGTGGTCGATACGCGGGCATAGCCGATAAGCATAGGAACAGAGTACAAGGGTACGCACTTTGCACCTGATCTGTGCGACGGCTTATGTTTCTGATTTTATTGACTTCATCATGTTGTCGCAAATATCAAGAATTTTGAGCAATTCAGCTTGAAAGTAAATAACATATAGCAACATTGGAATGACAACCATTACTGTGATCGCTATGTTATGTTTTTGTCGGTTGACTGGTCTTTGTATTTATAGTCTTTATAAGACGAACTGAGTCATACTCTTTTGATTTGTGCGCTGGCCATTTATGTGACTCATTCTGATTAACATATTTTACTGAGGATATTTTTAATGAACGAGACTTTCGAAATCCGTTTACAGCTTGATCGAACCATTACATGCAAGCCTATTTTGGACCACGACCGCACGCCGCCCAACCTTACAGGCGCGTTTGTTTTTGCCGGTGACACATATCACCTCAACTTCTGGACTGATTCGAAAGGGAGTGGGTATGGATCTGTGATCTTCCCGACCATTGAGCACTTGGCTGCAGCAAGCAAAGGTGAACCCGAAGTGCGGTTTTATCCAACAGATGTCGCGGGGCTGAGCGTCGGTCATGCCGAAATTTCCACCTTTGTAGACGCTCGCACCAATAAGAAAAAATATGGTGGCACTATCAATTTCGGCATTGGTGTCTCGGGTGATGTTAGGGTTGTCAAGTTTCGGCTCGTTGAGGAATCTCCAAACGTGCTGATCGGACTAGGCAATGTTCTGGTGCTGAAGCCGAAGGCAAGCGCGATGAATGAGGCTTCACCCGACGAAGCACGGGCTCGTGCAGGGGCTTTGGCAAGAGTTCACTCGAAGGCTGATAGTGCTGCAGTCCCAACCATCAAGGGATGAGTTCACCAAGATCAATATGAACCGAGAGAAGAGCCCGCTTCGGACAATTCGCCATGGCCCCGGAGAAAGATCTCAGCGAAGAGGGTCCAGGCCT
>CAZCIF010000165.1:4495-8225 GCA_964498645.1 uncultured Rhodomicrobium sp.
CCTCGGAGCGGCAACCCTGCGTGTGATGTTGTCGCATCGTAGCCCAGCCGCACATCAAAGATATTTTTGAAATCAACCGACCAAAGGCGGCCTCTCAATCTCGAACCGAAACATTTCCTGGTCGTTGAACTGCCAATCAGCTCGATGTTTTAAATCTATTGGTATTTCGCCCATGGCGCGCTTATTGCTAAGGTGCTCAGTTATTAGACAGTTCGCCGCTGCAATACCGAGATCATAGAAGTCATAGCCGAAGCTGGCCATCACGTCTGAGTGTTTATGTTCGTTGTGCTGCCCGATGAATGGCACGTCTTGGTTTGCGCGGACGAACAGGTCAATATTGGTACTGAGCAGATTCCAGCCGAACACCAAATCGGCACCATTCAACGATTTTCGATCAATCTTAGGGCGAGCCGCATCTCCAGCCACGAACGCCACGATCGGAATTTTGGCTCTAATCTCAGGGGATCTGAGAAACTCGACCATTTGAACATCCTGGAGTTGATGGTCGCTATAAAGGAACGCAAATTTCTTGCCAGGAAACTTTTGGACCATCTCCTCGATCATCGTCGTTTGGACGATTCCATTGGCAAAGCCAGCGACGTTACGGTTGCGCCTATGGCGCTCGTCTTCAGTCACCAACTTGCTTTTAATGGGATCGGAAAGCCTCTTGGGCATGATCCTCGTTGTTGTCGCAGGCCGACTTTACGGATAGCACCCTGAAATCAGCATAGGCGAGCAATCCAGCGGCGACGAGCACTGCTTTGGTAACAGGCAGCAAGCTCTTTCGGCTGCGCTCATAAAGCCATTGAAGTGTTTTCTTTGCATTTTCTGGGTCCGTCAAGGTGAGCAGCGGGTCCGAGCGCCATTGATTTAGCAGATGCTGGATCGATGCGTCGTCCCGATCGAGAAGGCCACCGGCCCAGGTGATCGCTAAAGGGTGACCGGCGAGAAGTTGAAGCAGCTGAGTCCTTTGAGTAGGGTCGACCTTCCTATTTTCGAGGCACCGATCCAAAAGCTGCTCAGCGAAGTGTGGTTCGAGCGGTTTGGGTCTGCCTCCTCCCAAATGCTCCGCCTGACTGATAATTTTTGTCCTTGCAATCTATAGGTCTTTGTCCTATAGTCCTTGGGACGGGGGACGTGCGAGTTGAGGATTTACAAGATCAAGACCTTTCGGCGCTTTCAGCGCAAGGAAGGCATGACCGATGCGGCGTTGTGCGAAGCGGTGAAGCGTGCCGAGGATGGCTCTGTTGATGCCAAACTTGGACGCAACCTCATCAAGCAACGTGTGGCCCGGCAAGGAGCCGGACGGCGCGGCGGGTTCCGCACCGTCATTGCTTACCGTGTCGGCACGCGCGCGGTGTTCATCTACGGTTTTGCCAAGAGCAAAGAGGAAAACATTTCAGCGGCCGATGAGCAAGACCTTGCACACACTGGAGCACTGCTGCTGGGTCTTGATGCGGATGGCATCGAGACGCTGATCGTTGAAGGAGAATTATGGGAGGTCGCGTGCGATGACGAACAGTAAGACGAAATTCCGCAGTCCGATTGCCGACGCGATGCACGAGACAGTGCGTGGCATGCATCGCCTTGGACTGGTGGATAAGAAGACGATGCGTGAGTTCGATGTACGCTGCCTGACCAGCGTCGAGGATTTGACGGCGGCCGATATAGTCGCGATGCGCGAGCAGGCTGGTATCAGTCAGGCGGTTTTCGCACGCGCGCTTAACGTGACAACAGATTATGTCAGCAAGATTGAGCGCGGCGCAAAACGGCCAAGCGGGTCGACGCTGAAGCTATTGTCACTGATGCGCCGTAAGGGTTTCGAAGCAATCCTTTAGATGCCCGTTTCTGACAACGGCGTGTAATTGCGTCAGATGGCGTCAAGTTGGGGTATACTTCAGCTTGATGTCAGGCAACGCTACCAATAGCGTCAGAAATAGCTTCATTTTTGATTTTATTGACAGTTTCTTATGAGGGTCACAGATTCTTACCTGACACTATCAGCAAAAAACACATGAATGGCCAACGCATCGGCTACGTCCGAGTCAGCACGGTAGATCAAAACACGGAACGACAGCTCGAAGATATTTCAGTTGATCGTATTTTCACCGACAAGGCATCCGGCAAGGATGTCAAGCGCCCGCAGCTGGAAGAGTTGATGGCGTTCGTTCGCGCCGGTGACGCTGTGGTCGTTCACAGCATGGATAGGCTGGCGCGCAATCTTGATGACCTGCGGCGTATCGTGCAGACCCTCACACAGCGAGGGGTGTGCATCGAATTTGTCAAAGAGCACCTCACCTTCAATGGAGAAGATTCGCCGATGGCAAATCTGATGCTGTCGGTGATGGGAGCCTTTGCTGAATTCGAACGGGCATTGATCCGGGAGCGGCAGCGCGAGGGAATTGCAATCGCACGCCAGAAAGGCGCATACCGAGGCCGGAAGAAGACCTTGTCAGAAGTCGAAATCACACAGTTGTGTGAACGGGTTCGAGCCGGCGAGAAGAAAGCACGTGTTGCCCGCGATTATCAAATTAGTCGTGAGACGCTCTACCAGTATCTTCGTTCACGGCTCTGACGTATGCCCCGTCGTTCGATCCTCTCCGCATCCGAACGCGATAACCTTCTTGCCCTGCCAACTTCACACGACGATTTGATCCGACATTACACATTCAGTGAAACAGATCTTTCACTCATTCGGCAGCGGCGCGGTGATGCCAACCGGATCGGGTTCGCTGTCCAGCTCTGTGTGCTACGATATCCTGGATATGCTTGGTCGATCGATGTGCCCATATCATCGACGCTATTGCAGTGGCTTGGTCGACAACTGCGCGTCGATCCGATTTGCTGGCAGCAGTATGCAGAGCGCGAGGAAACCCGTCGCGAACATTTTCTTGAATTGCGCACATATCTCGGGCTTACGCCATTTGGCTTGATGCATTTCCGGCAATCGGTGAATGCGCTGAGCACGCTAGCCTCACAGACCGACAAAGGCATCGTGCTCGCGTCGCGTACACTGACCGTGTTGCGCCAACAGCACATCATCTTACCGCAAATAAATGTAATTGAGCGGATTTGTGCTGAGGCGATCACGCTCGGCAACCGCCGCATCTATCGCACGCTTACAGAGTCACTATCTGATATTCATCGCAAGGCACTGGATAATCTGTTGAAGCTCCATCCAGGTAGCACAATCACAAACCTCATTTGGATGCGCCAGTCGCCAGCGGCGGCGAACGCTAGATCGATGCTGGAGCATATCGGTCGGCTCACGTTGATAGAAGCGTTGACGCTGCCGACAGGCCTTGAACGCGAGGTTCACCAAAACCGCCTGTTGAAGATCGCACGCGAAGGCGGGCACATGACGACACAGCATTTGCGCGACCTTGAGCCAGCACGGCGTTACGCCACCCTTGTTGCAGTCGTACTGGAAGCGAAGGCAACAGTCATTGATGAAATTGTTGGACTGCATGACCGCATCATCGGGGCGTTGTTCAACCGAGCCAAGCACAATCACGAGCAGCAATTTCAGAAATCCGGTAGTGTCTCAGTTTGAAATTTTGGCCGCTTGACGCGGGCTGGAATTCTGCTCCTAGTTCCTATATGCTTAGCATAAAGCAAGGAGTGCGCATGACCGAACCAACGAAAGACGAAATTGAACAGAAAGCCAAAGAGCTTCTTCAATCTGAGCGTCCAGGCGTGCAATGGCTTTGTGTTGCACGCCGGCGAGAGA
>CAZCIF010000166.1:0-6799 GCA_964498645.1 uncultured Rhodomicrobium sp.
TTCTCGCCTCAATCTCCAATCGCCATCTCGAATATGCGTTGACCTGGTTCGGCCTCGCCGGCGCACTTGCCGGCGTGTACGGTGTTTATATGCTGCGGACCTGACAACGCGCAGGCCTCAGCATCGAAGCACCTTTCATCGCATCCGTTGATGACACCGCGTCAAGTCCGCCTTATGGTGCGGCCGGATGGTTCATTCTGACAGCAGTTTTGAAGATATGATGTATGTCTCGACGCGCGGGGCCGCACCTCCCGCCAGTTTTCGAGAAGTTCTGCTTGCCGGCCTCGCTCCCGATGGCGGTCTCTACATGCCTGCATCCTGGCCTGAGCTGCCATCGCTTCCCGCCTTGCCAACGGGAGATTATGCGGCTGCGGCCGCGCATGTGATGACGCCCTTTACCGGCGGGAACCCGTCGCATTCCGAATTATACGGTATCATGCAGGATGCCTATGCCGGCTTTGACCATCCCGAGACCGCTCCCCTGACGCAGATTGGGCCGGACCTTTTCCTGCTGGAGCTTTTCCACGGTCCGACGCTCGCGTTCAAGGACTTCGCGATGCAAGTCCTGTCGCGGCTCATGGAGCGCGCGCTGAAGCAGACCGGCGCGAAAGCCACCATTCTCGGCGCAACGTCGGGGGACACAGGCGCAGCCGCGGTGGAAGCCTTCCGAGGGCGCGAGGACATCGAGCTTTTCATCCTGTTTCCGCACGGACGCATCAGCGGCGTTCAGCGCAAGCAGATGACGGCGGCTGCGGAAGACAACGTTCATCCGATCGCCATCGAAGGCACCTTCGACGACGCGCAAAACATCGTGAAGGCGCTCTTCGGCGATAGGGAATTCCGCACGCGCCACGCCCTTTCCGCGATCAACTCGATCAATTGGGCGCGGATCGTCGCGCAGACCGTTTACTATTACACCGCAGCCGCCAAGCTTGGGCCCGCATCGCAGCCGGGCTTCACCGTCCCCACCGGAAATTTCGGCGACATCTTCGCGGGCTTCGCCGCATGGAAAATGGGTCTGCCCTTGGGACGGCTTGTGATTGCCACCAACGAAAACGATATCCTCGTACGTGCCATCGATACAGGCCGGTATGAGCCGCGCACTGTGATGCCGACCGATAGCCCGAGCATGGATATTCAGATTTCAAGCAATTTCGAGCGCCTTCTTTTCGAGGAAAGCGGGCGCGATGCGCCGTTCGTCGTGAGTTCGATGGCGAGCTTGCGCGAAAAGGGCGCATTCGAAATTCCGCCATCGGTGCTGGAGCCGGTCCGGCAGCGGTTCCCGGCTTATCGCGTCACTCGCAACGAAGCCGCGGCTGCCATGAACCGGCTGTTCGTTGACACAGGTATCATAATCGATCCGCATACCGCCGTGGGTCTCGCCGCAGCACAGCGGGAACAGGCCGGCACAAGCAATCCTATGGTTGTGCTTAGCACGGCGCATCCGGCAAAATTCCCGGACGCGGTAAAACGCGCCATCGGGCGCGTGCCGGAACTGCCGGCAGCTTTGCAGCGTTGCCTCATGGGCCGGGAACGTTTCGAATTGCTGCCGAATTCAGCGGCGGCGGTGGCGGCCTATATCGATGCGCGCGCAACAAGCGCTGGCGGCACCGCCAGCTTTATCTGAGGTTCTACCATGACAGTTGAAACCAGCCAGCTCAGCAACGGAATGCGGATTGTAAGCCACCGGATGGCGGGGCTTGAAACCGCAACCGTTGGCGTTTTTGTCACCGCCGGGGCGCGCGCTGAAACCGGCAATGAGCATGGGGTCGCCCATTTCCTCGAACATATGGCCTTCAAGGGCACGCCTACCCGCACGCCCATGCAAATCGCCGAAGAGATCGAGGGAGCGGGCGGTGCGCTGAATGCTGTCACGTCCTCCGAGGCAACGAATTATTATGCGCGCGTTCTGAAAAGCGATGTCGAACCCGGCTTGCGGCTCATCGGTGACCTTCTCCTCAACCCGGCCTTCTCCGACGAGGAGATGGACCGGGAGCGCGAGGTGATCCTCCAGGAAATCGCCGCAACGCAAGATGCCCCGGACGATATCGTCTTCGAACTTGCTCTGGCGGAAGCCTATCCGGACCAGGCGCTGGGCCGCTCGATCCTCGGCACGTCCCGCACGATCTCGCGGCATTCCGCCGCCGATCTCAAGCGCTTCCGCAACGAGAATTACGCAGCTTCGCGCATGATCCTAAGCGCGGCAGGCGCCGTCGATCACGATGCGCTTCACAGGCTGGCGGATGAGTTGTTCGGCGGCATGCCGTCGCAGGCATCGCGCCCGGTAAAGCGAGCCAAGTTCGAGGGTGGCCATGCTCATTCCGATAAGCGCTTTGAGCAATGTCACGTCCTTTATGCCTTCGAAGGCTTTCCGAACGATCACGAGTCGTCCTTCGCCGGGCGGATGTTCGCAGGGATCGCAGGCGGCGGCATGGCCTCGCGGCTGTTTCAGGAGGTTCGCGAGAAGCGCGGGCTTTGCTACGATATTCACGCCTTCGACTGGGGCTACTCCGATAGCGGCATCATTGGCCTGCACGCGGCGACGAGTCCGCAGCAATTGCGGGAGCTGACCACGGTGGCGCTTGGCATATTCGCCGATCTCGCCGAAGAAGGGCCAACCGCGCAGGAGCTCGCGCGCGCAAAGGCGCAGATCAAGGCCGGCCTTTTTATGAGCCTAGAGAGTTGCGAAGCGAGGGCCGGCCAGCTTGCTTGGGACCTTATGGTGTTCGGAAGACCGGTCACGAATGAGGAACTGATCCAGAAGATCGAAGGAGTCACCTGCGAAGATGTTCAAGCGGTTGGCCGCAGCTTCCGTGCAAGGCCGGAAATAGTTTCTTCCGTCGTGGGCGCACGCGGAGCTTCGGCTGCGGTGCCGGACGCAGCGCAGGCATTCTTGTCCGGCACTCTCGCGGCAGCGTGAAGGCGGGCATGCCCGGTGGCGCGGATGTTCTTTCCGGAGAGCAGACCTCATGTAGAAGGCGATGGGGTCTTTTTGCGCGAACCTCAAATGTCCGATTACAAAGCTTGGACCACGCTTCGCGCTCAGAGCCGGGACTTCCTTGAGCCGTGGGAACCACGCTGGACGCGGGACGAACTCTCGCGGGACACCTATCGCCGCCGCGTTCGCTATTATTACCGCGATGCCCGCCAAGATCTCGGTTATGCCTTTTTTCTGTTCAGAACGCCTGATAATGCCTTAATCGGAGGGCTTACCTTGAGCAATATCCGGCGGGGCGTTAGCCAGAGCTGCTCTCTCGGATATTGGATCGGCGAGCCTTATGCCCGGCAAGGCTATATGACCAGAGGGGTGCGGGCGATCACCTGGTTTGTTTTCGACGTTCTGCGTCTTCATCGGTTAGAAGCAGCCTGCCTGCCTGAAAACAAGGCTTCCGCAGCGCTTTTAACCCGGACAGGCTTCCAATATGAGGGCTTAGCCCGGCGGTATCTGAAAATTAATGGTATATGGCAAGATCATTGGCTTTTTGCGCTGCTTAATGACGATCCCATACCGTGAGATGCGGCGCGGGATAGGAAGCAGCGGGGTGGAGGGGACGAGGGCCAGGCGCTTTTGGAGCGCGGGATTTGCCTTCATTGCCGCATTTGCGATCCAGGTTGCCTGTCTCAGCTCTGCCGCGCACGCGCTTGAGCCAATCGTTATCGGTCCGCAAGACGAAAAGATCGACATCACGCTTCTCGGCGAATTCTACGACCGGCGCGGCGATAAGCTCAGCGTCGAGACTGCGCCGAGCGCCGACGGGATCGCCGGCCGGATGACCGTCTCCGCCAAGACTCCCGGCACAAATCCAAGCTGGGTTGTCTTCGCGCTCAGCAACCCTACCGATAAGCCGATCGTCCGCTTGCTGACCGCACAGAAATACGACATCATCGGCTCGCGCGTCCTTAAGCCCGATCTCGATGCGCCGCGCATCACGAATGTCACGCCGTCGCTCGGCTTCCGCCCCGAGCGCAATGAAGATTACGATCATCTCGACATCTACCGGATTTCCATCGAGCCCGGAACAACAGTCACGTTTATCGTCGAGCTGGCGGCGTCTTCGGTTCCAAGGCTTTACCTGTCCTCGCCGGCGAGCTTTGGTAAGCGCCAGAGAGATATAAGCCTGTTTCATGGCATTCTGCTTGGAGTCACCGGCCTTCTTGCAATCTTTTTGACGGCCATCTTCGCGGCCAATCATAAAGCTATGTTTCCAGCCGCGGCCCTTGTCGCATGGGCGGCGCTGGCTTACCTATGCGTCGACTTCGGCTTTTGGCATAAGCTTTTTCAGCTCACCTCCGAGGATAACGGCACTTACCGGGCGGCCGCAGAGGCGTCTTTCGCCGCGAGCATTGTTATCTTCCTTTATACATTTCTCAATCTAAGGCTTTGGCCGTCTTGGATTACGATCGCTTTCATCGGCTGGAGCGCCGGCCAGTTGGCCCTGATCGTTTTCGCGCTTGTCGATGCTCAGCTCACCGCAAGCCTTGCTAGGCTTTCTTTCGTTCCCATCGCAGCCATCGGAAGCGCCCTTATTGGTTTCCTTGCCCTTCGGGGCCAGGAGCGGGCGCTCTCGCTGGTGCCGGGCTGGATGCTGTTCATGGTCTGGCTGTTTGCCTCAGCCGTCACCATCACCGGCAAGGTCTCCGGCGATGTTGTAGTTTCCGCGCTTTCCGCTGGGCTTGTGCTTTTCCTCGCCTTGATCGGCTTCACCGTCACGCAATACGCCTTCCAGAGCACCGATCCCGGAGCCATTGGGGAGGATGCAGGCCAATTCAAGCTCCGGGTCATGGCTCTCGAGGCTTCTGGGGCCAGCGTTTGGGAATGGGACGGCCGCCGCAACGAGATCAATACCGGACCGGATGTCGAGACCGCGCTCGGAGTAGCCCCGGGGTCGCTCCGGTGTCCCGCCGATAGCTGGCTGCAGTCCCTTCATGCCTCCGATCGCGAGCGGATGCGGCTGACCTTATGGACGATCCGCGAGCGGCAAGGCGGCGACATCAGCCTTGAATTCCGGATGAAGCGGGCCGATGGTGGCTATCTTTGGTATGAGCTGCGGGCGGCGGTGACGCAGCAGCGTACCACGCGGGCACTGCGTGGCGTGGGGCTGATGCGGAATATCACGACGCAAAAACGCGCGCAGGAGCGGCTGCTTCACAATGCCATTCGCGATGGGCTGACCGGTTTGCCGAACAGAGAGCTGTTTCTGGATAGGCTTCAAACCGCGCTCGCACGCGCGAAAGACGAGAACATCAAGCCGACGGTCTTCTTCATCGACCTCGACGCGCTCAAAAATCAGACACGCTCGCCCGATTTCTCCACGAATGACGGTGTGCTGCTAACAATTTCGCGCCGGCTGTCACGGCATATCAACGCTCAAGACACGCTTGCGAGGATCAGCGCACTGCAATTCGCAATGCTGATTTCGGAGGATACGGAGCCACGGTATATCGCGATGCTGGCAGAGCGGGTCAGGCGCTCATTGCGCACGCCCATGAAGGCCGGGGGACGCGACCTCGTTCTGACCGGGAGCATCGGCATCGCGATGTACGATGGGACGCAAGAACATGCTGAAGATCTGCTTCGCGAGGGCGAGAGCGCGATGTATCGCGCCAAACGCGCCGGAGCCGACCGGATCGAGCTTTTTAAACCGGAGATGCGAGGGGGGGCGGACGAGCGCTCCATTGTCCAGGCAGATTTAAAACATGCCATGGAACGGCGCCAGATCCGGATCCTGTATCAGCCCATTATCCAGATTGCCGATGAACGCCTCGCCGGCATGGAGGCATTTGTGCTGTGGGATCATCCCACCCTCGGCCGGCTCAGCTTGCACGAGTTCGAGGCATCAGCCGAAGCCGCGGGACTTTCGGGGGAGCTGTGGGGCTATGTGTTCGAGCGCTGCATCCGTCAGGGCGCGCGCTGGCACCGCATCCTGCAACGCGACGACCCGCTGTATATCAGCATCAATATGTCGAGCCAGCAGCTCTTCCACCACGATCTCGTTCAGAACCTCAGGCTCATCATTGGCCGGGAGACGCTGCCCAAGGGAGCGCTACGGCTCGAAATTGCCGAAAACCTCATCAATTCGAACCCAGAGCAGGCAATCGAGATTCTCGACTGGCTTAAGAGCTTGAATGTGAGCGTTGCTCTCGATGAGTTTGGCGTCAGCTTTTCCTCGTTGTCCTACTGGCATCGCCTCTCCATCGACGCCATCAAGATCGACCGGTCGCTTGTCACTCTAAGCGACAAGGATCGCTCAAGCGCCATGGTGCTTAAAGCCGTACTGACCATCGCCCACGAGCTTGGGAAGGACGTGGTTGCCGTGGGCGTCGATAGCGAGGAGGACCTCGCCTACGTCCGGGCGGTGGGCTGCGACTTCGGCCAGGGCTTTTTCTATAGCGAACTGATGGCCGAGCGTGAGGTTGTCACTCTCTTGAACTCAATCGCGCGCTCGACCCGGCGCGATGACCGCGAGCAGGAAAAGGAAGAACGGCGCGCCGAGCGAAGGGCCGAGAAAGAACGGGAACGCGAAGAGCGCGAACGCGAGAGGGAGCAGGAAAAGGCGCTTCCCCTTGCTGAATCCGCCGCCAATATCAGCGCTCCGCCGCCGCCCGTTCGCTCGAAAGGAATGGGCAAGACAGGAAAGCGGCGTCCGCGCTTAGGCTCAAGTAAGCTTGGTCCCGGTGCCAACGGCTCTTCAATGGCGGACGAAGGCCGCCCCGAAATCCCCCCTCCTCCGCGCGCCGTGGCGGGGGAAGGCTTCGGCGCAACCGCGCGGCAGCGGCAGGCCCTTGCCAGGATTGAGCA
>CAZCIF010000166.1:6809-8166 GCA_964498645.1 uncultured Rhodomicrobium sp.
CCTAGGCCCGGAGAGGCCGGACGGTCCGCGCCACCTTTTGGCCGCCGCAGTAGACCGTAACGGGTTGCTGTAAAGTTGGAAAATTTGCTCCATCCTTCGACAGGTTCAAGGATGAGGCCACTTGCCGGCGCATTTGAGCTTGATCGCGGACGTCGCCCGCTCTATCTTCGCAAATCGCACGCCCCGTTCGTCTAGCGGTCAGGACGCGGCCCTCTCACGGCTGAAACAGGAGTTCGATTCTCCTACGGGGCGCCATTTCGGTATTAACATTTTGATTTTACTCGGCTTCTTTAAAGCCCGCCACATAAGCGGCGGCGCTCCCCGTTCCGGGAGAGGCAAGCCAGCACTTCCTCATGGGCTATATCCGCTTCGTACACTTCGCGGCCGGATACGTGCTGGTAGTTGGCTTCGCCGCCCGACTCTACTGGATGATCGCGGGCAATTCATGTCGCGGCAAAGCATTATCAGCACCATGATTTCCGGCTGGCGCACCTTCAAGGATACGCGCCCCGCCGAGGATCGGCATGGGGACTGATGGGCGCTCTAAAGGCTTTCTACACTGCCGGAGCTTTTGAGAAGGGCGCGGAGTTCATCCGCCCCCTTCAATATCTGAAGCAGCCCGCTAGATTAGGTGACGCGGCCCGCGCTCGCGACCACCGCCGCTCTCAATATCGAAACGCGCCTGCGGCCCAGCCGCCGCACGAGGCCGTTCCCATCCATTGGAGGCATAGAAGCAAAGCCGCCAATCGCATCGAGAAGTTCACGGGAAATCAACAGCCCCTGGCCGCCGTAAGGAAGGCGAAAGGCCCAAGGCTGGAGCGCTACAAACGCTTCAAGCAGCCTTGCGCGGATCCCCTTGCCCGCCATCCTGAAACGGAACGTGGCCGCACCGGTTTCGCCTTGGGCGATGAAGCGTCTCACTTCGTCCTCCCATCCGCTTTCCATCGCAGCACCGGCTTGAAGAAACAGAAGCCAGGGCTTCCGCGCCGCTTGGGCTCCCGCGAGAAGCTGCTGCCCGCGCCCGGCTGCGACGGCCGTCGCGCCTGCAGCTTCTGCGATCTTAAGCGTTGCATCGGTGGAGCCGCAGTCGCTCACAATTACCTCGCTGACTAAGCCATCGATGGCGGCATCGAAGATGGATTGAAATGTTGCGGGCAAGCGCTGCGCGGCGTTCAGCGTGGGGACGACAACCGAGATCATAGCCCTTCGTAGCCTAATGCGCACGCAGTGGAAAGCGGAAAATGTTCTTTAAATGTTCTCGTGACGGCGCTATCCTCACAGCCATGGCGTGGAAAGAGGCAAGTGTCAACGGCACTTTGAATCTGACCCGGGCTTGGCCGCTATCGGCGGCTTGAAT
>CAZCIF010000167.1:0-8163 GCA_964498645.1 uncultured Rhodomicrobium sp.
AGATCGCCGGATGGCAGTGGAAACAATCTCAAGCACCCTGACTGGGGGAAGGTGGGCGGAAGCCATCCCGAATCTCCTGGCGGACAAGTAGATCAAGGTCCCTATCATCCTCCTTATCAGGTAAGGGTTCCGTCTACTTTCTTTGGGTTTCGCGATCCTCTTGCCCGCGTCGAGGCGAGATCGCCGGATGGCAGTGGAAACAATCTCAAGCACCCTGACTGGGGGAAGGTGGACCAAAGCCATCCCGAGTCACCGGTTGGGCAAAATCAGTTTCAGCGCCTTACTTCCGTCCACTACGCCGACGGCCAAGGGCAAATGCGAACGGTAGGGCCGAATGGTTCAGCTCTTCCGAATGCACGGGACATCAGCAACATCGTTCTCGCGGTCGACCCAGGTCACGCTGAGGATGCATCCTTGTTGAACACCAATAAGCTCGACGAGAATTTCGCCTTTTTCGGCCAGTTCCTCACGCACGACCTCGACCAATCGCTGCCTACCACGCTGAAATCGGTTCAAAATACAGGCGACATTATCGTTACCGGCGCTTCTACCGATCCCTCATTTTTTCAAGCATTCGCGCGATCCGAGTACAATTCCGTCAATGGCGTGCGCCAGCAGGTCAGCGATGTAACGCCTTATCTGGACCTGAGCCAGATTTATGGATCGAGCGCCGAACAGGCCCATCTCGTAAGAGCGGAAGTGAACGGCAAAGAAGGCGCAAAGCTGCTGATTGGCGCCAATGGCCTTCTGCCAACCGGCGCGGAGGTTCTTGCTGCCCATGCTAACGATCCCACTCCCCCCACTGTAGCAGACCTTGTCAGGCTGACCGTCGTCGGCTTTCCCATCGATTTGAACGATCCGAACCAAAAGGCCTTTGCGGAAAAAACTGTCCTAGGCGGCTATTTTGCCGGAGACAGCCGCGTGAACCAGCAAGCGCCATTGGCCGCGGAAACGCTCGTTTGGGTAAAGGAGCATAACTATCAGGTCGATCAGCTTGCCAAGCTGCACCCGAACTGGACGCAGGATCAGCTCTTCAATGCGGCGCGTGCAATCACGACAGCGGAATATCAGCACATCGTATTCGATGAGTACCTGACCAAGCTCTTGGGGAAAGACGCCATAGGCTCCTATCGCGGCTATAACCCCAACCAAAACCCCGCTATCTTCAACGAGTTCGCCGCAGGCGCTTTCCGTTTCGGCCACGATGAACAGAGCAATCAACTCTACAAGGTTCTGACCGACGGAACTTTTACAACCCTTCAACTTGCCGATGCTTTCAATACCGCGGCGCAATTCAAAAATACAGGAGACTTTGACGCGCTTCTAAAGGGGCTGACTTCAGAACACGGCCAGCAAACCGACGGCCAGGTTCAAGACGGCGTGCGTCAGGTGCTATTCGGGAATCTCGATCTCGAGGTTTTCGACATCATGCGCAGCCGGGACCACGGTCTCGGCACCATTAACGAGATACGTCATGATCTCGGGCTGCGCGAGTATACGAGCTATCTCGACCTCACGGGCGGCGATCAAGCCATGGCTGCCAAGCTCGAACAGGCCTATGGTGTTGGCAACGTGAATAACGTCGACTTCGTTGTCGGCGGCATGGTCGAGAAACATGTCAATGGCGGAGAGCTTGGCGAGAGTTTCTCGAAGATCATCATCGATCAGTTCCAGGCGACTCGGGCCGGCGACCGGTTTTGGTACGAGAACCAGTTCAAGAACGATCCGGCGCTCCTTTCGGAGATCAAGCATACCACGCTGGCAGACATCATGGCCCGCAACTCAGCATCGGACGTCCATTATGCAAGCGATGCATTCTCCACGGTCAACCGGCTTGAGGTTTCGTCAAGTAGCGGCGACGTGCATGGAAGCGATGCTGTCAAGCTCGTGAACGCAAGCTTCGTGAATGACGATCTGATCGTCATTTCGAATGGCACGCACAAAGTCTGGGGCGAGGCAGGCGCCGACACGTTTGCTATCGATCAGCACGCCGCTGGCGGACAGAACGTCATCGTGACGATCCAGGACTTCAACACCAAGGAGGACAAGCTCGACCTCACCCAATTCGGGCTGAAGGACAATTTTGACCTCCTCAAGCATGAGAAGATCGCCCTCGATCAGGGTCACCCTTCAACGGTGATCTCCAACAGCCATGGCGATCAAATCACGCTGGTCGGCGTAACCCCGATGCAGCTCACGGCGAGCAACTTCGTGCACGATCCGGCGCACGTGACGTCGCTTGTCTAACACATGCATCGATGGAGGGCGGCTGCTCTTCATCGTCCTCCGAATAGCGAAGCAGGCTTCCCGGCGGCGGGGCGCCTGCTCTGCCTTCCATGCCACGCGGGGAAAATCCGATGTATTCGCACACCAGGCCCGGTAGTCCGGGCGACTCCAAAGATCTTCTCTCCAAAGCGATTGCGGCAGAGCGCGGCGCGTTTCTGGCGATCGGACTTTTCAGCTTCGTGATGAACCTCTCGATGCTGATCGTCCCAATCTACATGATGCAGGTATATGACCGGGTGATGAGTTCCCACAGCAAGGACACCTTGTTCATGCTGACCCTGCTGGCAGCGGTCCTGCTCCTCTCCAGTGCGATTGTCGACCTCGCGCGGTCGAGGCTTTTCGTGAGGCTTGGTGCGAAACTGGACGCGAAGATGTCGGGCGCATTATTCCGCTCTTCCCTTCACTTGAGACTGACCGATACGGCGAGCGTGACCAGCCAGCCGCTACGGGATCTCGATGCAGTCCGCACCTTCCTGACAGGCCCTGGCGTCATTTCGCTCTTCGATGCGCCGTGGGTGCCGGTCTACATCGCGCTCATTTTTTTCTTCCATCCAATTCTGGGCGGCATCGCACTCGCCGGCGGGGTCGTTATTGTGGGCTTTGCGGCTCTTGGCGAGCTCGCTGTCAGGGGCCTTCCAAAACCTCCGGGGCATGCACAAGAACGGGGAACGCTCTCATCGAGGCTTTAGGCCGTAACGCCGAGGCGATCCACGCAATGGGCATGCTTGACGGCCTCGAACGGCGCTGGCAGCAGCAGCACCGCGCGGGTGTCGCGTGGCAGGCCGTCGCGAGCGACAGGATTGCTTTCGTGCAGGCGGCCGCAAAGGCCTTTCGCATCGTCCTTCAGATCGCGATGCTCTGCGCGGGCGCCTGGCTCGCGCTCGAGCAGATGATGTCGCCGGGCGCTATCGTAGCGGCTTCGATCATTATGGGAAGGGCACTTGCGCCCGTCGAACTGGCGATCGGCCAGTGGCGAAGCCTGTCGAATGCCCGGGAAGCCTACAAGCGCCTCCAAGCCATGTTGAATAGCGTCAATTGGCCCAATGGCGCCCGGGTCCGGCTGCCTGCTCCCGCCGGCCGGCTCTTGGTCCATGGCGTTGGCAAACGTCTCGAAAACACGAATTCGGTAGTACTTCAAAACATTTCCTTCGAACTGGTGCCTGGGGAGTTGCTGGGGCTTATCGGCCCCAGCGGCGCCGGAAAATCGACGCTCGCGCGCCTCCTTGTTGGAATCGCACGGCCCACTCTTGGCGAGATCCGGCTGGATGGCGCCCTGCTCGCGGACTGGCCCCGGCAGGAAGCCGGGCGGTATACCGGTTATCTGCCGCAGGATGTTGAACTCCTCGATGGTACCGTCGCGGAGAACATTGCCCGCTTTGGAGAAATTCTTTCGGACAAAGTCATCGAAGCCGCCCGGATCGCCGGTGCGCACGAGATGATTCTTGGCCTTCCACAGGGTTACGAAACGGAAATCGGAGATGGCGGGCGCACCCTTTCGGGAGGCCAGCGGCAGCGCATCGGCCTTGCAAGGGCAGTCTATAACGATGCCCGGCTGATTGTGCTCGATGAACCGAACGCAAATTTGGACGCGTTCGGAGAACTCGCGCTCCGGCGCGCACTTGCTATCCTGAAAGAGCAAAAGCGGACCGTTGTCATCATTACCCACAAGGCGTCGCTCCTAACCGCTGCCGACAAACTCCTCGTCCTCCAGGACGGACGCGTGGAGTTTTTCGGGCCGCGCGAAGAGGTGGCGGCGCGGCTTGGCCTTCCCGCCTCTTCGATACCAGGGCAAGGCCAGATCTCCCATAAACCCGCTTCGAACGCCGAGGAGAAAATCAATGGCGAAGCTGCTTTCTAGCCCGGCCGGGCCGTTCGCAATCGATGCGCAACCTTCGGCCCATGCGCCCACGGCTACCAGAAGCGCCATCGCGCTCGGCATAGCCGCTGTCTTGTGGGGTTTTGGCTGTGTAGGTCTTTGGGCTTTCACTGCGCCATTGGCCAGTGCCGTAATCGCGCAAGGCAAAGTGACCGTCGCCAGTAACCGGAAGCAGGTCCAGCATCTGCAGGGCGGGATCGTGGCCGCGATACACGTGAAGAACGATGACTATGTCAGGCAAGGCGATGTCCTCGCCGAACTCGATGATAAACAAGCCAGAACGAAGCTTGCGGTCGCGAGGGAAGCTTATCTCTCCGCCCTTGCCGCGGTGGCGCGCCTGTCAGCCGAGCGCGATGAGCGCGATGCGCTTGCCTTTCCCAAGGAACTTAAAAACGAAGCGCTTGCCGAACCAGAGATAGCGAACATCCTCACCGGCCAACTTCAGATCTTCGAAGCACGCCGCCGCGAATATACGGGGCAGCTCTCGCTGTCGGAGCAAAGGGTCGCTCAACTGAAAGAGGAAATCAAAGGGTTAGCCGCTGAGCAAAAGGCGACGGACTCCATGGAGGGCTACGCAACGGAAGAGCTTGCCGCGCAAGAGGAACTATACGGAAAGAAGTTCACGACGAGGCAAAAAGTTCTCGCCGCAAAGCGCGAGGCGGCACAGCTATCTGGCCGCGCAGGGCGGCTGCGCGCCCAGATTGCCCGCGCCGAAAAGGAGATCGGCGAGACGGAGCTGGCAATGATCCAGTTGCGCGTGAAAAACCGCACGGAAATTGTGAAGGAGCTTCGCGAGGCCGAATTGAAGCTCTTCGAGCTGCGCGAGCACTATCTCGCGGCGAAGATTGAAGTTAGCCGGCTGGAAATCCGTGCGCCTGTCAGCGGATATGCCGTGAATTGTCAAATCCATACGATCGGAGGCGTAGTACAGCCGGGAGAAACGCTTCTTGAAATTGTTCCCGATCGCGACTCGCTTGTGATCGAAGCGAGGGTACGCCCGAACGATATCCAGGATCTCGCTCCTGGCCTCGAGACCGACGTGCGCTTTCCCACCTTCAAGCAGCGCACGACGCCCACGCTGAAGGGGATGCTCCAAACGGTCTCGGCCGATTCTCTTACCGACAAGCATTCTGGTGAGGCATATTACTTGGCTTACGTCAACGTTGAGGCCGATGAGTTCAAGAAGCTCGGGACCGGCCAAGTCCGGCCCGGCATCCCCGCTGAAGTCATGATCAAAACGGACGAGCGCACCCCGATTGCCTATCTTGTGCAACCGTTCGAGGACAGCGTAAACCGGGCGTTTCGCGAGCGGTAGGTGCGAATTTGTGCGTATAGAACGGCACTCTTCCTTGCGAGGGGTGTCGCATCCGAACCTTGTACCCCCCGCACATCAGTTTGCCCGGATTAGTCCATACCGTCGTGCGCTTCAGCTTGGCAGTCTGCGTGGTATTTTCGAGCGTCTAGCGGAAGCCCATGAAACACAGTGCCACTCGCTTTCTTTACCGAACTCCGATAGCAAAAATTAGATATTTTCACCCATAAAATTCACCATCGTGTGTTTTAACAAGCCAAAGACTTTTTTTTATTATAATTTTGGGAGATGATATTCTTGTTAAAGGCGACTTTATTGTGAAGATTATGCCGCGATGCGATAGCATTCAGGTATTTCAACATTTCAGATTGGGTCGCGTAACGACTTATCCGATCCCAGCCGTCATACATCTCTTTGTCAAAGGAATACCTGTAAACGAAAAATTCTGTGTCGCTTCAGGCACCCGGATACCGGTTCTAAAACCAAGTTCCACCCAAGTCGACACCGCGTTCCAACGCACAGATTTTTAGATCGGGAATTTTGCTGAGTTTATAGAGTGAGTAAAGGCCCGCCATACCGCTGCCAATGACTATTACGTCAAAAAAATATTATTATAGAACTCATCAAGCATTATCGTTTTCCTTTCGATTAGTTGATACATTTAGCTCGTATTCTTGCGCCAACGCCTTCAGTAGTACTGCTATGTCCGGTCTGGTACCATGAGCAATTTCGCGCTCGCGAAGATCCCGCTCTCGATTTGCGAAAATTATGGACGAAGTGGCCGGAAGCCGTACTTCTTCATATTTTCTGAACGCAACACGCGGGGGATGATCCAGCAATTTATTGGCTAGGGTATCTACGTCAATGATCGCTTGAGACGCCCCATTGGCGCCTACCGGATACATTAGGTGAGCAGCATCACCGATAAGAGTGACATTGTCCCGTCCCCAAAATGGAAGTGGATCACGATCGACCATCGGGTATCGAAGTATTTTCTTTGTATTTCTAATGAGTTCCGAAACCGGGATTCGATCAACGACCCAATTTTCATAGATGTGGCTAAATTCGTCAGCGGTTGCAGTAGTTTGCCAGTCAATACTCCCAATTTGACTAAGATGGCTTTCCGGAACCATACAAACCCAATTCACAGGAACTAATTTGTCTTTCGCTTCAGGGTGAGCAATGGGATATGCGATAAATCGGGTGCCATCGGTCGAATTTGAAATAATCATAGTAGAACCATCGAAAAAACGCTCAATTTCGGCCACGCCTCGCCACATGACAATCCCGGAGTATCGCAGAGTCATTGCGTTGGGATGAAGTTGCCGTCGAATAGCCGAATACAATCCATCAGCTCCAATGAGACAATTTCCTTCAAAAGAAAGCTGTTCTCCTGAATTCGTATCAAAGGTGCGAACTATTACTTTATCGGCCGGCACCGAGAATTCGTGAACTTTGTTTGACGTACGAACGATATTGTTGCCGATGCGATTCTGGACCGCTTTCAAAAGGGTAGTTTCGAGGCAGCCCCTGTGGATCGAAATTTGTGGATGGTGAGCTCCTGCTGCTAATCCTCTGGGTTCAGTCCAGAGGATCTGACCATTGGAACTCATATGATGTATTTTATGAGTGAGGACCCCAGCTTGGATAAGGTCTTCGGCGAGATTAAGCTTTTGCAAAACGCCTACCGCGTGGGGCTGAATATTGATGCCGGCGCCAATAGGAAGCAGTTCGGGGGCGCTCTCCAAAATCTCTATTTGCTCGAAGCCGGATGCGGACAAGGCTAACGCGCAGGTTAGTCCTGATATTCCGGCACCTGCAATGAGAATTTTGCAATTAGCGTTTGAGAGCATTTTCGTTTCCTATAGTTTATCGGCATAAAGTTGCGATGAACGATATGAGCCCTTTGTAGAGTAAGGGTCGCCAGCGGCGGGACCGCCCTTGAGCGCTCGGGCACATGCATATTACGCGACGGAGAACTGCAATCCGTAGAAGTCGCGGCGTCGCCCGGGCTATTGCCATAGCCTTCTTGCCATATTGTTGAGTCGCTGGGTCATCTCAGGTAGCTGCATCGCATGATAGTAGGAGCTAGCGCATACCGCGCACAAAGCTGCATTCAGCTCATCAGATGGTCTCATTTATTCGTAAAACATCAAATGATGCGGTTTTTATGGTAATCACGATCTGCTTTATCGGTTACCGTATTAAGTTCGGATCGGAGATTCTTTTGTGTTGTTTTATGGCGGCCGGCCTTTGACTTTTCGGATCGCCGCTAAGTTGAGAGAGTGCCTCGCGAATCGGAGGCAGGCATGCGTTACGGCAGATTTACGGACGAGCAGATGGTGGCGATCTTCCGCAAGGCGGACCGCGGGCTGGTGGCTTAGGCGGGGAAGAAGCATGGTGCGAGCGAACAGACAGATCTACACGCGGTAAAAGAGCTTCGGCGCTATTCAGCCCGTTGAAGAAATCGCCCTCACCTCGCCGGCTTTCCTGGCATTAATTCCCAGGGAGCGGCGCGATGGGGTGGGAACACCAGGGTGGCCAGCAGAGTGACTTGATGCTGACGTGGGAGGAGCTAATGCACCCTCTAGGCCACGCGTTTTTCATTCAGTTTCCGCAGAACTTGATCGAGGGGGTGCTTCGCTGCTTAGGCGGAGAAGCTCTGACGGCCCTATTACGCCAAGGCGAC
>CAZCIF010000168.1:0-2392 GCA_964498645.1 uncultured Rhodomicrobium sp.
AGCACCAGAGCGCCGGTAACGATAGAGGCCATCCCGAGCGCAATGCGGCGATCGAAGTTTTCGTGAAAGACGAACCAGGCCAGAAGCGCCGTAGCGACGCCTTCGAGCGTGAGCAACAGCGAGGCCGTAGCCGCATCCGTTCTTGAAAGACCGAACATCAACAGGATCGGCCCGGCGATACCGCCTGCCGCAATAGCCCCTGCCAGCCACGGCCAGTCTCGGGGTCCCAAGGGGGCTTCGGCCAATCCTTCCTGCGTGATCAGTAGGCGAGCGAACCGGCGAAACAGCGCGACGCCAACGCCGGCCCCGCAATAGAGAAGCCCGGCCAGCACGGCGGGTTCGCTGACGCCTAAGAGAGCCTTGGCTGCTGGCGTTGATACACCGAACAGAGCCGCAGACAAAAGAGCAAGGATGACGGCACGATAATTCATGACGAGCAACTTAGGAGCTGATGCGGCGCGAGGATAGGAATGGCTGCCCGCATATCTGAGATGAGAGCCGTCCCTCGCTTCGCCCGCGTTCATCGAGGCCGCGCAAAGAGCAGCCCTCATCGCTATTGCTTTTTGGCGCCAGCCAGCGCCTCCAAGAATTCGCCGTGCTTGGAATCATGCGCTCTGTTGGCTTTCATGACAAATGACCGGGCATAGGTCCGGCACCAATGTTCGGCTTCGATCCTTGTCTCCTCCTTGGAGTTGCGTTCCAAAGCACGCAGCTGCGCGCGTACGGCCTCGCGCGCTTTATCTGCCGCTTTCACAAGCACCTCTTGCGCATTTGCCGGGTCGAGTTCGGCTACAACCTCTTCTTTGACGTGCTGCATGTAGACGAGCGACGACCCCATTCCTCCCCGCGTCTTTTGAAAAAAGTCAGGATCGTAAGGGCCGCAAACTGCGGTAAATTGCGCTGCAACATAGATGGGCGTCAGAAGTTCGACGAGGCTTTGCCGGCCGGCAGCCGAAGCGCTTCCGGTGATTAATCCGGTTGCAATGCCAAGGGCGAGAATGCAGCGTTTCATGTTCGAGCCTGCCTATCCATGTCTAGCGCAATTTTACAGTCTTAACCCCGTCTCAGGCGGATCTGCCGCTGCTGACGGCATTGGTAGCCCGCCCAGCCCGCAAATAAGAGGACTGTGATTGCTCGTTAGCAGCGATACAGACTCCCCCGCCATCCCTAATTCTCCGGCGCAAATTGCTATTACAGATACTTCGCCAAGGCTTTGAACTCGCGAAGTGCGATCTGCGCCGAGTTCTCACTTTCGCCGGCGTTATCTTCGAGGCAGTGCTCGATGTGATCGTGGATCAACTCGGATTTTGCATTGCTAATGGCGCTCTCGACAGCATGCAGCTGCTGGGCGAGTTCGAGGCAGGAGCGTCCCTCTTCCATCATGGCGATCAACGCGCGTAAGTGGCCTTCGGCACGCTTCAGCCGCTTGACGATACCCGGGTGCGAAGCGTGCTTCATGGCTCGATGCTCCTCTGTCGAGCCCCCCGCTTGGGTTCCAGGCTTGATCCCGGATGTCTTGTCTTCCATTGTGACCGCCGCGTGCTTGTGCTCAGCCATTGAGAGCCTATCGTGATGCCACATCGATGTTTGACGGCGTGGCTCCGTTGTACCGCAGGAACGCCATCGCCCCAGGATCGTAGAGCGGACGCCGCAGCGCGTCCTCGAGCAGCCCGATTGATTGCCGGTGCTGAACGAGCGCATCGAAGCGAGCTAGCTCGATTGCGGCGAATTCCACCTCGCTGGAGAGAAAGGTGGGCAGATTAATCTCGCCTTGACGAAACGCTCTATCGACCTTTTGACGCCGGCCTTTCTGGGCGGCGTGAAGAGCGTCAGCGGTCGCCATCGATTTTACGGAGGTGCGATAGCTGGCTGCGGCCAAGTCTACCTCGCCGATGATCTGAGCTTGAAGAGCATCGAAACGGGCAGCCACCTCGGCTCGCTTGGCCGCGGCCTCGGCGATGGGCCCTTCATTTTGGTTGAAAATGGGCAGCTCGGCTCTGAGGTTTATCCAATAGCGATTATTGCCCTGATCGAATTCGTATCCCGGACCGAGGGAGATATTTGGAAATTGCTTTGCCAGTTCGAGCTGCAGGGCTGACTGAGCGGCTCCGTATTCCGCGAGCAGCGTCTTTAGGTCTCCGCGCCCGAGCAACGCATCGCGGCGCATGCCGGCTATGACGTTCGATAAACCATTGCGAGGAGGGCTTTCGAAAGCGCTGAAAGACAGCTTGATTTTATTCAATGCATGCGCAGGAACCCCGAGTGCCATGGCGAGCTGCGCGCGCGCTTCGGCAGATTGCCGCTTAACATCCTGGGCGGCCAGGCGAATTTGGCCCAAAGCCGCGCGTTCTCGCGACACGTCGAGAGCCGTGACTTCGCCCGCTTCAAGCTG
>CAZCIF010000168.1:2402-8122 GCA_964498645.1 uncultured Rhodomicrobium sp.
GCAAATCCTCACGGTGCGCGAAAAGCCGGGACCTCACCTCTGCGGCCCACGAATTGAGGAGAGCAGACCTCACGCGCCCGCGCACCTGCCAGGATGCGCTCGCGAGGTCCTGACGGGCGGCATCGGCGAGATTCTCCGCTTGCGCGATTCGATACTCGCGGCGTCCAGAGGTTTCGAGAAGAAAGTTGATGATGGTGCCGGCCGTCAGTGGAGACGGACTTACGATCGTGTTGTAAGCTGACGCAAGGTTGAGCTCCGGATTGGGAATCTGTGCCGCCGTTACGATCGCCGCCTGCGCTTGTCCCAGTTTCGCACGGCTCACCGCCAATTCCGGGTGATAATAAAGTGAGACGAGGGTCAATGACGTCAGATCCCACGATCGCTTCGAAGCCCGGTCAGGGATAAACTGTGTGAGGAAACTCCCCAACCGGGCGTCATCGAGCGAGCGCGCATCGAAGCCGGCGGCTGCGATTTGCGGCTCGATCGGCAACGGCGTATATGTTGCGCATCCCCCGGCAGCCGCTGCCAAGAGAGCAGCGGCGCACACCCTCGCGGCGCGGCACGACGAACGGCAGCCAGCGTCATTCATGGTATGATCCCCGATTTGGAAACCGGCCCGATCCAATAGCTCAGTCCGCTGCCAGGGAATGCCTGCCCCAGTTCCTGGATCAGGCGTTCTGCCTCAGCAGGCCCGATAATGACGCTTACCTGGACTTGGCGCGCGTGGCCCAGGATCTGCTCGGACACGCTGCGCCGGCGCAGCTCCGATCCGTGGAAACGGACATCGCACGTACTGAACTCAGTGGTCATCGCCTCGTGTTCGAGCAGAAAGTCACTCAACCGGTCCGCCAGGCTTTGGGGCGCGTGGAGCGTGAGGCAAATGAGGTTACCCATGGCTGGCCACCTGCTTTGGCATGCCGAATCGCCTGTAGAGGACGGGAAGAAGCACCAGCGTAAGCAAAGTCGAGCTAGTAAGCCCGCCAATGACGACGATAGCCAGAGGCCGCTGTATTTCCGAACCGGGGCCCGTGGCGAAAAGCAAGGGAACCAAGCCGAACGCGGTGATGCTTGCTGTCAGCAAGACAGGACGGAGCCGCCGCAAAGATCCCTCGATGACGACATTGTCCGGTGCCACCCCCATTTCACGCAGTTGGTTGAAGTGGGCGACCAGCACCAATCCGTTGAGCACCGCGATCCCCAGCAGAGCGATGAAACCGACGGATGCCGGAACCGAGAGATACTCGCCCGAGCCCCACAGCGCGAAGACACCACCGATGAGAGCAAAGGGGATATTGACGAAAACGAGCAATGCCTGGCGGACCGACACGAATGTCGTAAACAGGATGAGGAACACGAGCGCCAGGGCCACCGGGACGACAATCGAAAGCCGCGCCGCTGCACGCTGCTGGTTCTCGAATTGCCCGCCCCACGTCAGGCTGTAGCCCTGCGGAAGCTTCACCTTCGCGCCGATGACCTGCTTTGCCTCCTCCACGAACCCGACGAGATCGCGGTCACGCACGTTGCTTTGCACGACGGTGTTGCGCAAACCATTCTCCCGGTCGATCTTAACCGGGCCGTCGACGCGCTCGAGCTTGGCGACTGAGGCCAGTGGCACGGCTTGGCCGGATGGCAGCGTCAAATTGAGCGTGGAGAAGAGTGCGGGCGAGTTCCGCAATTGATCCTCGCCCCGCAGAAGCACGGGTGTACGCCGCCCGCCTTCAATGACGATCCCAAGCGTGCTGCCCTCGATCTTCGATCGCAATGTCTCGGCGATCTCGTCGACGCTCAAGGCATACCGGCCGGCATTCAAGCGGTCGACATCGATGCGAAGATATTGTACGCCTTCGTTCAACGTGGCGATCACGTCTTGGCTGCCTTTTATCGATCGCAGGGCGGTGGCAATCTCCTCCGCAAGCCTGTTGAGCGTCGGGATATCCGGGCCAAAGATGCGCACCGCGAGGTCGCCGCGTACGCCGATCACCATCTCCTGCACGCGCATATCGATCGGCTGGGTGAAGCTGTAACTGATGCCCGGCAGTTCGTTCAGGACCTTTCGCAATTCGCCTAATAGCCATTCCTTGTCCGCCCCGCGCCATTCGGATTGCGGCTTGGTCAAAAGGTAGGTGTCGGTCTGGTTGAGACCCATGGGGTCAAGGCCAAGTTCGTCTGAACCTGCGCGCGCGACAATGCCGATGACTTCCGGCACCTGTGCCATGATCGCCTTGTGGATCTTGAGATCGAGGGCGGTCGATTCCTCAAGATTGACAGACGGCAGTTTCTCGATACCGACAATGAGGCTGCCCTCGTCCATCGCCGGCATGAAGGTCTTGCCGGTCTTTGCAAAAACGATTCCGCTTGCAACCAGGGCAATAGCGGCAACAGCAATCACCACGCCCTCGTGACGCAAGGCCCAGCGCAACAGGGGCGAATACCCGGCCGAAATCCTTCGAACGAGCCAGGTATCGCCATGATCCGGGCGTTTGAGAAGGAAAGAGGCGAGAACGGGCACCACGGTCAGGGATAACAGCAGCGAGCTGCTCAACGCGAAGACAATGGCGAGGGCAACGGGTATGAACAGCTTGCCTTCCAAGCCCTCAAGGGACAGGAGCGGCAGGAACACGATCACGATGATCAGGATGCCCGATGTCACGGGGACAATGACATCCCGCGTCGCGCGATAGACGAGGTGGATGAACGGTAGCTTGCCGGTCCCATGGTTGTGCGAGAGCTCGGCAACGATGTTTTCGACCACCACGACCGCGGCATCTATCAGCATGCCGATCGCGATCGCCAACCCGCCGAGGCTCATCAGGTTCGCCGACATGCCGTACTGGCGCATGAGAATAAACGTGGCAAGCGCAGCGAAGGGCAGGGATAGTGCGACGGCAAGGGCCGCGCGCCAGTCTCCGAGAAACAAGATCAGCAGCAGCACGACGAGCACGATGGCCTCGAGCAGGGCCTTCGAGACGGTCCCAACGGCGCGTTCAACTAAAGCACCGCGATCATAGAACACATCGATGTGCACGCCCGGCGGCAGTTGTGACTTGAGTTCGTCGAGTTTGGCGCGAACCCCTTCCACGACATCGCGTGCGTTGGCGCCGCGCAAGCCGAGAACGAGGCCCTGCACCGCTTCTCCGGCTCCGTCCTTCGTTACCGAACCGTAGCGGGTGATCGATCCAATGCGTACGGTGGCGACATCGCCAATGCGAACCACGCCGCCTTCGCGTGAGGCAACTACGACAGCGCGCAGATCATCGAGCGATTTAATGTTACCCTCGGTGCGCACGAGCAGGGCCTCGCCTCCCTCGGAGAGCCTGCCTGCGCCGTCATTTTTATTGTTGGCTTCAAGCGCTTTCTGCAGCGCTTCCGCGGTAATCCCGTGCGCCGCCATAGCGGTGCTGTCCGGTACGACCTCGAAACTACGCACTAACCCGCCAAGCGCGTTGACATCGGCTACGCCAGAGAGTGCGCGGAGCGCCGGGCGGATGACCCAATCCAGAAGAGTGCGCCGTTCCATCAGCGAGAGATCGCCACCCTCGATCGTGAACATGAACATTTCGCCAAGCGGCGTGGTGATCGGAGCGAGACCGCCCGAAACGTTGGCCGGCAAGTCTTTGGTGATGCCGCTCAGGCGCTCGGCCACCTGATTGCGCGCCCAGTAAATATCGACACCGTCCTCGAAATCGATGGTGATGTCAGTGAGCGCGTATTTGGTCACCGAGCGCAGGATCTTCTTGTTCGGTATGCCAAGCAGCTCGAGCTCGATGGGCGCGGTGATGCGCGTCTCGACCTCCTCTGGCGTCATTCCCGGCGCCTTCATGATGACCTTGACCTGAACGGCCGAGACATCGGGGAAGGCGTCGATCGGCAGGCGGTAGAATGAGTAGGCCCCCGCCGCGATCAGCATCGCGGTCAGAACGAGGATGATGAGGCGTTGGCCGAGAGCAAATTCAACGAGGCGGCTCAGCATTTCATTCCTCCGACCCGCCAAGCCCTTGCCAGGCCCCCTTAAGCGGGACCAAGCCTTTGGTTGCGATGCGTTCCGTGCCTTCGAATGGCCCGCTCAGGATGGCAAGCCCGGCCGTCTCCTCTTGCAGTTCGACCTCTTGTGGCCTGAAGCCACCGTCCGTCTGAACGAAGACATAGGCCTTGCCTTCGCGACGGACGACGGAGGAGGGATGAACGCCCCACAACTTCCTGCCGCTGGCGGCCGGGGTGATCTCGGCCTCGACGGCCTGCTGGGGGCGCAGTTTGCGATCGGTGACGGTGATTCCGGCCCGTACTGTCACCGATTGGTTGGCGGCGTCTACGCTATTGCCAATGGATATGATCTTGCCCGACGCTAGGTATGGCGGAACTTCAGCCCTGTCCTCCAGCAGGAGACGGCCCACTTTTGCGACGGGTACCTGGATCTCGAGCCAAAGCGGTGAGAGTGCGGCGACCTTGAACAGCGGCGCCATTGCTTCAATTGACTGACCGGAAATCAGCTTGGTTTCCAGCACCACGCCATCGATGGGAGCCGTGATAGGCAGGGAGGCGCTTAGCGTGCCACTCGATGCGAGCTGATCTATCCCGGCATTGGACATGCCGCTGAGCTTCAGCACGTTGCGTTTTTCGGAAAGAGATGCCTTCGCTTGAGCATATTCGTTCTTGGTCGCCAGAATCTGCTTGGGTGATACGATGCGATCTGCCGAAAGCGCTTGTTCGCGGTCGAGAGTGGTACGCAGATACCTCTCCTGCTTGACGGCCTGGAGGAACTCGAACTGCGCTCGCGTCCAATCCGGACCGCTCAATTGTGCAAGAACTTGCCCTCGAGTGACGGCAGCGTCGACGCTGACCGCGACGGCTTCGATCCGTCCTGCGAGCGGGGCGCTGATGACTCTGATTTGATGGGGCGGAATGACAACCCGGGCCGGGAAGCGTAGTTTTGGTGTCGCGGCGTGTTCCGCCAAGCCCTCGGTCTCGATGCCGATGGTCTTCATCTGCCCGGCTGAAACCTTGATCTCTTTTTCGGGTTGCGCCGCTACGCTGCCAGCCGCGCCTAGATAGACCGCCAGGGCGATCGTCAATGCGTGAGAGAAAGAGTGCCGGGATGGCGCAGCCCCGTCTAGCCAGAACTTCGTATCCTGCCCCACCATATTCTCCCCTACATCCCGATATTGCGTCTTGCGCGTCGAGAGCATAGGCATTGCTACATTCAACACTCGGGATAGAAGCCGCACACAGATTCTCTAGTTCAAAGAAAGGACTTCCCGCTTATCCTGGTGGGGAGGATACGTCAAGTAACACAAGCGCTACCGGAACTGTTCTTCCGGCCGGTGTCACCTGCCAGCCACGATACCCACGCGATGATCGCGGTGGAAACCTGACTCGATCTCCGTCATAGCGCTAGCCGGCGATGACGGCGGCGCGCTGTGATCGGCGAAGATCGCATCATCCGATTCGCCATCGGCGCGAAGCTCTTTGACATCGCGCGCGTCGAGGTTACGGCAGCTGGCACCGATGTCCGCTTTCATCGTCACCACCAACCTCGAAGCGTGCGGCAGGACGCTCTACGGGAAGGCCCTCTGCACGCGGGGCTTGCCCGGGACCCTGATCGAGGACATGAAGCGCTGGAGTTGAAGGGCGAGATCCAGCTCGCTTCCTGGCCAGCGTTCCGAGGACGCCATGCTCGTGTCCATGACCGTGCGGCGTGTGCCACGCGAGCCCTTCCCGTCAAC
>CAZCIF010000169.1:0-8103 GCA_964498645.1 uncultured Rhodomicrobium sp.
GGGTCCGGCGTTCTCTTCAACGGCATCCGTGTTGGCGAGGTAACGGCGCTACATCTTGTGCCGGATGACCCGCGCGAGGTCATGGCGACGATTTCGGTCAATGCAGGCACGCCGGTGCGGGCGGATACCAAGGCATCGCTCGAGTTCCAGGGCCTAACCGGGATAGCGGTTGTTACGCTGGCCGGCGGCTCTGCGAACGCTCCGCTGCTTTCCGCGCCGCCAGGGCAAGTTCCCATCCTCACGGCGGACGAATCCGCAGGCCGGACAATGAGCGAGGCAGCCAAGCAAGTGCTAGGCCGGATCGATAAGGTGCTCGCCGAAAATTCCGGCGATATTCATACTACGATCACGAACCTCTCCACTTTCTCGGAGGCATTGGGCCGGAACGCGGGAAAGGTCGATAACATTGTTGCCGGACTTGAGCGGATGACCGGCGGCGGCAAGGCTGCGGGCCGCTTTTATGACTTGAGCGCTGTACCGGCGCCCGCCGGGCCTGCGCAACCCCTTGGCAAGCAGTTGGCCATACCGGATCCCAACGCGCTGCTGGCTTATGATTCCGAGAAGGTTCTCACTCAAATCAGCACGGGGGAACTGGAAGGGCTTGGAACTATGAAATGGGGTGACACCCTTCCAAAGCTCATACAGGCCAAGCTCATCCAAAGCTTCGAGAACGATGGGTTGCTCGGCGAAGTGAACCGGCCGATAGAGGGTATTACGCCGGACTATCAACTCCTCACGGAGATCCGCCGCTTTCAGATCGTCCCCACGCCTGAGCCTACCGCCGAAGCCTCAATCAGCGCGAAACTTGTTTCCGGTGAGGGGCGCATCATCGCGGCGCAGATTTTCAATGCCAAGGTCCCTGTTAAGTCACAAGAGGAAGCCGCGGCACCGGGCGCACTCAATGAAGCGTTTGGGAAAATCGCCTCCAGCCTTATCGCATGGACCAGGAGCGCAATCGAGGGCAGTGCTGCGGAAAAGCATTCTTCCGGTCAGAAGCTGGGAGAGGCTAGAGGGAAGCGTTGATATCGTAGCGGCCGGCCGCGATTTGTATCTTTCTACAATCCCATTCCGCAAAGAAAAAAGCCGCCAGTATTCCTGGCGGCGAGTTGTGTGGAGCGGGGTACACCACACAGATATAACGGGTGAGCGGAGAAAATATTTCGCCTATCGGTTGAAAATTGTTGCCCCGGCTGCTTAAGGCTTCGCCTGAGCGGCCTCGCGCAGGTGATACAGCTTGGATTAGAACGCGTCATAACTCCGGGAGATGTCATTAATGACACGCCTACGCGATGGCGCTGGCTTCTTTGAGATACACTCACGTGTGCGTGCGCTAGGATACGCGCGCCTGACGGCCTCCATAAGATGCCCGTTTTCGCTTCACCTGTGGGAAAGGCGATGCCGCGCCGGGCTGGACCTGTTGAAAGGTCATATCCAGCGACTGCCGGCTGCCCGATTGAGGCTGTTCAAGTGAGCATCGGAGAAGCCAAATTGTTTTGCCGAGTTTCTAATGTCGGTGACGCTCAGGGGACCAGGCACATCACCGTTTTGAGTGTAGTTGTAAAGCTGTTCGCCCCGTGCGTGAATTTCGAACGCATCCAAAAGTGTAGAGGATAGCCATCCATCTTTTTGATCATTATCATTATCATTATCATTATCAGCGGGGGGCTTTCGAGATTGCTGGGTCTGTAATCACAACAGTAGCTCTGATATCCGGTCCTGGATATCGCGGTCCCCGAATTCAAGAAGCTGTTTGATCGGTTCAACGTCTAACTCGGAAATCGGCTCTAGCGTCATTGTGCTAATGTTTAAAGGGGTAGGCTGGTCCTTGGTATCGTTCAGCGCACTTATGCAACTCTCCGCATACCGTGATAACGCTGTGAGGGCGTAAGGTAACATCTTCCTCGCTGCGTATTCACGCCGCGCTCGCCGCTCGTCCTCCATTTCTTGCGCGTGGGCGATTTGCCGCATGACTGCGATAACGGCAGCGGCTGCGCCCGCGAGCGATAGGACTCCAACAACCAGTTCCTGGTAACTCTTGAGACCTCGCTCCCAGTTCCATGGTGAGGCAAAGAGAATACTTGCACCAAGTCCAATGATGACGCCCAAGACAATGTCGAGATTGATATAGCGCATCCCTCTGCCCCACCATCGCGCGAATCTCCGCGCCGCTCGTTGACGGCATTGGAGCGATTTGCTGATGCGGGATCAAGAGGGATGATTCTACTCCCACATCATCCTGAGAGTGGTGGGCGCGGCAGGACTCGAACCTGCAACCAGACGGTTATGAGCCGTCGGCTCTGACCATTGAGCTACACGCCCTGAACGGCAAGCCTGGCCCTCACGGGAGGGCGGCCGGAAAGCCGGTTTATGTGAACGGTAGATTGCAATATTTAGCAATACGATGACAATGGAAAAGAGGCCGTTTGCACGCAAACGATCGATACTTTCAGCGGGCGGAAAATTTCTGGGCGATCCCGATATAGTTCTTTTTCATGATGACCTCGCCCGTAGCCGGCGCTTGAGCGTCTTAGTATTCGCTAATATATTGCCGGCATGGAACGGAACAGAGACGGCCCAGCCGCCCGCATGCAGCATCACGCCGTGGATGCGGCTGCCATGCTGAAGCAATTGGCGAACCCCAAGCGGCTTTTGATCTCCTGCCAGCTTCTCAATGGCGAGCGATCGGTTGGAGAACTCGCGGATTACATAGGTTTGTCTCAATCCGCGCTGTCGCAGCATCTGGCGAAAATGCGAGAAGCCGGACTGGTGGATACGGAAAAGCGCGGGCACATGGTCTATTACCGCCTGTGCAGCATGCGGGTACATGCGGTTCTTTCAACGCTCTACTTGATTTATTGCCAGGACTGACATTATTTCAGTATCTTCTAATGTATGGAGCGCCTTTATGAGCGTAAGAACCGTTGGTCCCGCGACAGTCAAGAGCTGGCTCGATGCCGGCGAAGCCGTACTCGTCGATGTGCGCGAGCCGCGCGAATATGCTTCGGTATATATCGAGGGTTCGGTGCCCGTCCCGCTGGGTAGCATTCATTGCGATGCGCTGCCAGATCACTCCGGCCGGAAGCTGGTGGTCCTTTGTCAGATGGGTGGGCGTAGCTGGAACGCGTGCCGGAAGCTGAGCGGGCAAATGTCCGGGGTGCCAATCTATAATCTCGAAGGCGGAATCCTGGCGTGGATGAGAGCGGGATTGCCGGTGCAAAGACCGGAGCGGACGCCGTCACCATCCGGAGATGGATCGCGCACGCCGCTTATCGGCAAGCTCATGCTTCTCATGCGCCTGCCGGCCAGGGTGCTTGGCCTGCGCCCCGCCGGAAAATAGAAATCCCGCGTTCACGGCTTTGGAGCGAATCCAGCCGAAATGCGTTCACCGTCATCGCGAGGCGGCTTTGGCCGCTGTGGCGATCCAGAGCAACATCAGTGACTTGGTTCTGGATTGCTTCGCTTCGCTCGCAATGACGGCAGTTCCGCTTTCACCGGGAAAATTCTAGCCAGTCCTTCAGCCTTCATCGCCGATAAAATTGAATCCCGTCCCATAAACCGTGACAGCCGCGCTGCCCTCAACCATGAAGGGGTTCGTGATGCGAACGCCCACAATGCCGTCATATCCCTTCGCGGTGGCCTTCTCTTTAAGAAGGTCGAGGGCTTGGGCCGTCACGCGGTCGAGGACCTCCTCGTAGCGGCGCATATTGCCGCCAATCGCGTTGGTGATCGCCTCGCGTACATCGCGCAGCAAGTTCGCCGCGAGAACCGCACTGGCATGGATCAGCTCGCCCTCCCTGATATGGCGTCCCGATAGGCTTTCTACCGTGTAAAGCTGCATCGGCATCTCCGGAAATTATGGTGAATTCCGCCGATGTGCGTCTTACCGTCATCGCGAGGCGGCTCTTGCCGCCGTGGCGATCCAGAGCACCAGCAGAGACTTTGCCCTGGATTGCTTCGCTTCGCTCGCAATGACGGCACCTCCACTCGCACCGGGAATACTCTAGCGCGGAGCATAGCGCGGGCGGCCGGACAAAAGCCTCCGCAGCCACGACAGGAAGAGAAGCAGCACAAAGCCCGCGATCGCGATCGATAGCCAATACCGCTCCCAGAATACGCGATAGCCGACCGCACCGTTGCGCACCAGCTCCGCATCCTTCATGATCCGCCCATAGCTGACGAGGCTGGCATCGTCGTGGATGACCATGTTCAAGGCTGCGAGCTGGTCGCGGCTATTGAAAATCGCCTGCCGCAACCCGTCGCCCGATAACTCCTGCATGACCGTTGGATCTTCGCTTACCGAGCGGAGCAGCCGCCGCGCAGCAACCGGCTCTAGCCTTAGCTGATAATCCGCGAGCGCGGCCAGTTGCCGGTCGCTGAGCCGCCGGGCGAGATCCCGCATTTGGTCCGTTGGCAGATTAAGGACCAGATCGCGATGGTTTGGATCGAGATTGGCGATGCGGGCCAAGGCGGCCTTGTCGTTCAGCAACAGGATTTTCTGCAGATTTTCGCGGCTGAGCCCTTCGGGTGAAAGCCAGCGATAGACGCCGAGATCCACGACGCGGGGCAGATCGCGGCCCGCGATGGCAGTCCATTGCAACGCCTTGCCAATGGATTTTTGCTCCGCCGCTATGACGAGGCCCGGATCGGTCAAATCGAGGAGCGCTTTGTTCAGCGATCCATCGGCGACGCGCTCAAGAACGCGCTGTTCTCCCTCGGTGCCATAGAGGATGTCTACGATCTGGCCAAGCCTGCCGAGCTGGTCGAAGCGCCGGTCCTTCAAGAAATCCGCAAAGCCGGGACTTTTTTCGCTAAGCGAAAGCAGCCGGTTATATTTCTGCTTGAAATCGAGCCATACCGCAAAAATCCGGTCTGCGGTCTCCTGCGCGATTGTCCCCGCCTGCTGACTGATTTCGGCCTGGATGGTCTTGCCCGTTTCCTCCTTGATAAGGACTTTCGTATCGTCCGCCTTCATCCGCTCGGCCACGATGGGAAACACGCCGTCGCCCGCTTCGTAAATATCCTTCGCGATGAGCGCCAGCCCAACAATCCCAGCAACAGAGGAGACAATTCTGCTTGCCACCATCCCGGCAATCCGGCGGCCGACACTTTCGACAATCTTGCCGATGACGCGGCGCGTAACGATCAGGACAATACCGGAAATTGACGCCGTGTTGTTGAGAACGAGGTCGGACGTGTCGATTTTGATCGGGGCCTGCCCAGCGCTCGCCTCCAGATTTTTCTGGCTTTCCTGAGCGAACACTTGCGCGACCGCCCCGCCATACCGCGATTGAAGCGCGGTCTGGACGCAGGCGATGATGGGGCTTGAGACTTTCGCCGTTGCCTTCTCGATTTGCGTGCCGGCGTCCTTCGCGACCCCGGTCGCCAGTTCTTCAAGTGCGCCCCTGAACCCCGGTGAGTTGTAGGTCTTGTCGGCAATCGCGGTAGCATAGCGGCTGGCCGACGATTTGCTAACGGTGGAATAGGCGCGGTCGACCCAGCTCGAATCGGCACGGACCGCCGCGATCGCGGCATCGACTTCGCGATCGATGCGTGCGCTCACATCGGCCTTTTCCCAATGTCTATTGACGAGGGCCTGGTAATCGATAGCCGTAAGTTCCGTCTTGAGATTCGTCGAGGCCAGCTCGCGGATGCGGTCCCGCACTTCGGAATCGCTAAGATTGCTGCATTCGCCGATTGTCACAAGGGCTGGCTGCTGGGCAAAGGCGGCGCGCGGAACTTGGCAGGTGAGGCCCGCAATGGCACCCCAAGATAATGTCCACGCGATAAGCTTACGCATAATGGAGCCCCTGCGGAAAGATCGAAAAGCGGCGCGGCGAGCAATGAGCGGTGCGGCCAGTCAAAAGACGGCTCTCATAACATAGCTACGGGATTGAAAATAGAAAGCGGTCCTTTGTTAAGGCCGGGCGCCCTTCGGAAGTGTCTCATAGCGAAGGACATTGACGCCTCTCATCCTGTCCTTCTCCCTTTGGAAACCTCTGTCAAAACCCGCCTCATCCTTCGAGACGCCGCTACGCGGCTCCTCAGGATGAGGCGCAACCGCTTGGGATCCCTCATGGTGAGGAAGCCACCCTCGAACCCTCATGGTGAGGAGGCCGAAGGCCGTCTCGAACCCATGAGGGAAATGCCGTTTGCAAAGGTCTCCCAAGGAGAGGGGTATGCCGTCGAAACCGTAACGGGATGGCCGGTGAACCACTTAGCCGGATACCAAAGCCTCCTGCATCGCCCGCTCCCACACGGGCCGGAAGCTGCGGCGGTGGTGGCACGTCGTCCCGTATAGCTTCAACGCGGCGGCGTGTTCCTGCGTTCCGTAACCCTTGTTGCGCTCCCAGGCGTAATGAGGAAATTCGCTGGCAAGCTCGCGCATCATCCGGTCGCGCGTCACCTTGGCGATAATCGAAGCGGCGGCAATGGAGATCGAGAGAGCGTCTCCGCCAACCAGTGCTTCGGCGGGCATATCGAGCTTCGGGTAGCGGTTGCCATCCACGAGGACGGCTGAAGGTGCGTAGGAGAGATTTTGGATGGCCTGGCACATGGCGGCGTGCGTGGCGTGATAGATGTTGATGCCGTCGATGGTTTCGACATCCGAAATGCCGATCCCGGCATGTGCAACGGCCTGGATTTTCGGGAAAAGGGCTTCCCTGGCTTCGGCTGTGAGCTGCTTTGAATCGTTGATGCCCGCTGGCGGTTTTCCCACGAAGATGACGGCCGCTGCCACGACCGGCCCCGCCCATGGCCCCCGGCCCGCCTCATCGACGCCTGCGATAAGCCCGCCATATTTGCGTTGAAGGGCCAAATCGGGACGGCGCGTCGGTTTTGAAAATCGGGAAGCAGGAGGCATGGCCTGTTCTTGAACCGCTGCGCGCCTACGATCAAGAGCAAAGACACAGATCTACAACCTTTTCTCAAGCTCAAGATAGTGTCAAAGCCTGAAGCGAAGCCGAGGTCAAAAGAGGCTGAGTTGCACCGCGTCCGGTTTGCGGAAAAGATCGTTACGCAAGATCAAATGCCGCTTATTCAGGCCATACCGTTTGAGAGCTAGTTGAAACCGGGCCTCGATCTGCTCCGCATAGGGGCCGGTTCCGCGCTGCCTTTCGCCAAAGCGCGAAACATAGTCCTTTCCTCCGCGTGCCGAGCGGACAAGCGACATCACGCGGCTGGCGCGGCCGGGAAACTCCGCTTGCAGCCACTCCTGGAAGAGCGAGCTGATTTCCAGAGGCAAGCGCAGGAGCACGTAAGCCGCTTCCGCCGCGCCGGCCTCTGCCGCCATTTCCAGGATACGCTCCAGCTCGTGATCGTTCAGCGCAGGGATTAAAGGCGCCGCCATGACCGCAACGGGCACACCCGCCGCCGAGAGCTGGCGGATCGCTTCGATCCGTTTGTCCGGCGCCGAAGCGCGCGGCTCCATCCTGCGCGCGAGCCTGCGGTCGAGCGTGGTGACCGATATGGCTACCTTCACAAGCCCCCGGCTAGCAAGCCGCGAGAGGATATCGAGGTCGCGCAGAACAAGCGCCGACTTGGTCACGATCGCGGCGGGATGGCTGAACCTGTCCAAAACTTCGAGCACGCCGCGCGTTATCTTGCGCTCGCGCTCGATGGGCTGATAGGCATCGGTATTGGCGCCCAGCATGATCGTCGCGGGCGCATATCCCGGCTTCGAAAGCTCCCTTTCCAGCGCTTCGGCTGCATTCACCTTGGCGGTGAGCTTCGTCTCGAAATCGAGCCCCGCGGAATAGCCCCAATAAGCGTGGCTCGGGCGCGCATAACAATAGATGCAGCCGTGTTCGCAGCCCCGATAGGGATTGATCGACCTGTCGAAACCAATGTCGGGCGAGACGTTGGTGGCGATGATCGTTTTTGCAACTTCCTCGCGAACCTCGGTCTTTAACGGCTCAAGGCCGGTGAGGCTTTCCCAGCCATCGTCAAAGCGCTCGCGCCGCTCCGGCTCGAACCGGCCTACCGCATTCGAGACCGCGCCGCGCCCCCGCCGCCGCTCCGCGCTCACATGCTCGTTCCCGTTTGCGCGTCTTGTGTCACCGGCGATGTGAAATTGACCCATCGGGCAACTTGAATCTGACCCGCCGC
>CAZCIF010000170.1:0-1231 GCA_964498645.1 uncultured Rhodomicrobium sp.
CCTGAAGATCGGCGACCGCCTGTCTGATTTGCGTGCCAGTGTTGTGGTAAAGGCCGGGAAGAATGTGGGGCGTGCATACGACTTGCCGCACACCTTGGGCCACATAGGCCCGCGCCATTTCCATGGACGTCCTGAGATCGGAAGCGCCATCGTCGATAGCAGGGAGCAGATGGCTGTGAAGATCGAACATGTGATACTCGATTCAAATCATAGAGTATGATGCCATCGATCACGTCGACGGCGGCTTCATTTTTTTCAATTCTGCTCATAACCTTCTCCCTGAAGGATGTAAAGCGGCAGGCTTTTGTATAAACGGAGCACACGGGATGGTTTGATGGCCAGCGGCCAGCGCGTGATGTGCAAATACCTCGCCTGATCAATCGGTTACTTTCAACTTCTAGGGCAGCCAGGTTGCTGGCTGACTCTCGATTATGGAGCAATACGGCAACAGTCTGATGTTGATTTTTGCCATTTTAGATCAAATCAGGTTGCGGCGCGCAGGCGGATTCGCTACAAAAAGTTAAAAGTCATATGCTGTGTGCGGCGGTGCTTTGGCTTGGGCCCAGCGCATTGGAGCAGGCATCCGCAAATGCTTGTCATCGGTGGTTTGGTCATCGCCGCGTCACAGGCAGCGTGGCGCGCTCTCTGAGAACAATAGCAAAAGCGGTAACGCGCCCGCGAATCAAACTCTGAATGAGCCGCCAAGGTGCAAGGATATGCTTTTCCCGCTTTGCTGTATGGTCTTTCTATTCGCTCTCGCCTTAGGGGGCGGTACGCATAGCGGATTTTATGGGGACGTTGCGGTTCAGCTTCTGTCGATCCCCCTTCTTGTCGCCGCCCTTTGGCCCGCGTTTGGGCAGGAATGCGCGCGCCGGAAGCAAGCAAGGCTAGCGCTCAAGCTTTTTTGCGGAGCAGGGCTCATCACGATCTTGCAGATTTTCCCGCTTCCCTTCGGGGTCTGGACCGGGACTTCGGGACTGTTTCCGGAAGCGGGCATGGCTGGAACTGACAGTCATCCTTTGGCCGTGCGCACTCTTTCGCTTGCGCCGGAAGCGACTTGGGCGGCGGCAGCGTCGCTGCTTGTTCCTCTTGCGGTATTTGGTTCAGTTCTGCAGCTCAATCTCGCGCAGCGCAGGGTGCTGTGCTGGCTTCTGCTCGGATTTGGAGGTGCGTCATTACTGCTCGGCTTCTTACAAATGGCCCAGGGTCCCGAAAGCACCTTGCGCTTTTA
>CAZCIF010000170.1:1241-8036 GCA_964498645.1 uncultured Rhodomicrobium sp.
CCAATCCAACAGAGGCAGTGGGCTTTTTTGCCAACCGCAACCATTTTGCGGCCCTCCTTAACGTGACGCTCGTGCTTTCCGCGCTTTGGCTCGCGGTAACGGCCGAGACGGCTTTCAAGCGCGGTGCGTCAGGTACAGTTTCCATTCTGTGGCTTTCCGCAGCGGCCGTATTTCTTGTCTCTGTTACCGCTGGCCTTGCCATGGCCCGCTCGCGGGCCGGCGTGTTCCTTGCCATGGCGGCGCTCATGGGGATATCGCTTATGGCAACAAGGCGGGGCGAGGCGAATGCGGACCGCCGCCGGTCCTGGTTCGGCACCAGCCGCGCATCCGTTGCAGCCGTCATTTTTGCCGCAGTATTTGCGGCGCAATTTGGCCTTGGAGCCATCCTCACCCGCTTCGAAAGCGATCCGGCCGACGATCTCCGTGTGCCTCTGAACCGGACCACCTTCGAGATGGCCTTAAGATCGCTGCCTTTGGGGACGGGGCTTGGATCATTTGTCCCGGTTTATGCCACCGCAGAAAAAGAAAAGGATGTATTTGCGGGCTACGCTAACCGGGCCCATGACGATTTCGCTGAGCTTCTTCTCGAAACCGGGGCCGCCGGTGCGCTCTTGCTTCTTGCCTTCATTGTTTGGTTTGCCCGGCGAGCTTACCAAGCCTGGACCGTGCCGCGGCTGGAGGCGGCGGATTTTCCATCACAGCTTGCAAAAGCATCGTCGCTGATCATCGGCTTGCTTCTTCTTCATTCGCTGACGGACTATCCCCTAAGGACCACTGCGCTTGCCGCTGTCTTCGCTTTCTTCTGTGCCATCCTTGCCGCCCCGGCGGTAGAGCTTCCAGCGCAGACTCAGCGGGGGCGCGCGCATGCAGGAAAAGAGCGCGTCCCCGGGACGCGCCCGAGCGAGCCTTGGGAGGACGAAGCCGGCTGGCCGGAAGCCTGGCAGGCGATAGATCACCCCAGCACAGCGCCGGTTTTGAAAAAGTAGGAGGCACTGTTACAACTATTGGTGGAAAAAGCTGTGACTCTGGTTGTGGAACGAAAAGAACTTAGATAAGGCTTTTCCATGTGATCGGCACAGCCCGAGTGCTGCTTGCAACTTAGCGGGCTTGGCAAGATAGGTGGCGCCGGTATGCAGAAGGATGAAATAAAAGATGACTTGATCATTGGATTTGCTTGAGTATAGACAATACGCTCAGTAAATACAACTCATGCAATTAACATTAGATAGCATTTTCTGCATTGATGCTACTATAGATGGCTATTTGCAGGTGTGCTGAGTAGCCGTTTCTTTTGGGTGAATTGGCTCACCCGGAGTGCGGTAGCATCAAAGATTTCCTAAATTTTGTTGAGGTGACTATGTCCGATGCGAAGGATCTTCAATCCCGCGTGGCCTCTTTTGCTGTGTCAGCCCTGCTCCTTGGCGCTCTCTTCCAGAGCACAGCTATGGCTCAAGATGCGAACGTAAGCCCGGAACTGACGGCGCGCATGGCGAAGGAGAAAGAGAACCGGAAAGCCTGCAAGACCGGTATCTGTGAGGCCTTTGCGCGGCCTGCGGAAGGAGCGGCCATTACTTGCGCCGTGACCAAAACGTGGCTCGGCGCTGAAATTCAGGCACGTTTCCTCGGCGATAGGCTCACCTGGCCCTGGGGGCACGCGCAATGCAGCGCTAATATCGAGCTTGACCGGAACGCCATCAATGAGGTGGCGCTCAAGCCATCGGCCACCATCAAGCTCAAAAAGCATGACATAACCTGCAAGCTCGACAGCAAGAACCCGAAAGAGGGAACTGCATACGATCTGAAGCTCTCGATCGAGCCGGCTGTCACTTTCGAGGCGGGCAAGGCCGTGAAAGTGGATATGGGCTGGGGAAAGATCGAAGCGCCCGTTCTCGCGAAAAGCGCGATCTGGACGGCGACTGCGGCCGATTCGAATTTCAGCGTCATCTCAACCGGCGTTGTCGACGAAATCAATAGCTTCCTCTTCGAGAAATGTAAGGAGGTTGGTGCCGTTATTACGCCCCGCTAATTCCGGCTCTATTCAATCCGATGGAACTATTCAAAACCATTCTTATCACGGGGGGAGCCGGCTTTCTCGGCTCCCATCTCTGTGACCGGCTGATCGCGGACGGACATGATGTTCTCTGCGTGGACAATTTTTTCACCGGCTCCAAGCGCAATATCGAGCACCTCTTGGGCCATTCCCGCTTTGAACTCATCCGCCATGACGTAACTTTCCCGCTCTATATTGAAGCGGACGAGATTTATAATCTGGCCTGTCCTGCCTCGCCGGTCCATTATCAGTACGATCCGGTGCAAACCACGAAGACGAGCGTGCATGGCGCCATCAATATGCTGGGCCTTGCCAAAAGACTTAAATGCCGGATCTTTCAGGCATCGACCTCGGAGGTTTATGGCGATCCCTCGATCCATCCCCAGAGCGAGGATTATTGGGGCAATGTGAATCCGGTCGGGCCGAGATCCTGCTACGACGAGGGCAAGCGCTGCGCGGAGACCTTGTTCTTCGACTATCACCGCCAGCACAAGCTCCAGATCAAGGTGGCCCGCATTTTCAACACCTACGGGCCGCGCATGCACCCGAATGATGGGCGGGTGGTTTCGAATTTTGTCGTGCAGGCCCTGAAGGCCGAACCCATCACGATTTACGGCGATGGCGGCCAAACGCGTTCCTTCTGCTATGTGGACGACTTGATCGACGGCTTCGTCCGCCTGATGAATAGCCCAGCCAGCTTCACGGGCCCGGTCAATCTCGGCAATCCCGTCGAGGTCACCATCAGCGAGCTCGCCGAACTTGTCATACAGACGACGGGATCTAAATCGGAGCTCAAATTCCTGACGTTGCCCGCTGACGATCCCAAGCAGCGGCAGCCAAATATAAAGCTTGCCAAAGAGCATCTTCTCTGGGGACCAGCGATCCCCTTGCGCGAGGGCTTGCGGCATACGATCGGTTATTTCGACCGGCTCTTATCGGATGGGTCGAATGAAAGGTTATTGAGCCTCCCATCCCCGCAGGCTGCTTGACCGGTACGATGAACCATTGGACGCTACGCGAAAATCGCGGGCAAGACGCTCATAAGAATTCACCTGTCGACCTCGCCGAATACGATATCGAGCGTCCCAATAATGGCTGCCATGTCCGCCAGCATATGCCCACGGCCTAAGAAGTCGAACGCCTGGAGATGAGGGAATGATGGCGCCCGGATCTTGCACCGGTAAGGACAGTTTGTTCCGTCGGAGACGAGATAAACGCCGAATTCGCCCTTGGGCGCCTCCACTGCGGCATAGACCTCGCCTGGAGGCACATGAAAGCCTTCGCTCCAGAGCTTGAAATGCTGGATCGTTGCCTCCATCGAGGACTTCATCTCAGCGCGGCGAGGCGGTGCAATCTTATTATCTTGCAAAATCACCGGACCCTCTGCGCCCGGGAGCTGTAGCGCATTCAGGCATTGCTTCATAATGCGCACCGATTGCCGCATCTCCTCCATCCGGATGAGATAACGGTCGTAGCAATCCCCATTCTTGCCTATGGGAATATCAAAATCGAATTCAGGATAGCACTCATAGGGCTGTGCCTTGCGCAGATCCCAGGCAGCGCCGGAGCCGCGAAGCATTACGCCAGTGAAGCCCCAGGCCATGGCGTCATCGAGATGAATGGCGCCGATGTCCACGTTGCGCTCTTTGAAGATGCGATTTTCGGTGAGAAGCCCCTCGATATCGTCACAAACCTTAAGAAACGGATCGCAAAACGCCCAGATATCGGCGAGGAGCTTAGGCGAAAGGTCCTGATGGACGCCGCCGGGGCGGAAATAGTTGGCGTGCATGCGGGCGCCCGAGGCCCGTTCATAAAACACCATGAGCTTTTCGCGCTCCTCGAAACCCCAGAGGATCGGCGTCAGCGCGCCGACATCCATCGCCTGGGTGGTGACGTTCAGGAGATGCGACAGCAGCCTGCCAATTTCGGAGTAGAGCACGCGTATAAGCTGTCCGCGCCTTGGAACCTCGCTGCCGAGCAGCCTTTCGATCGCAAGGCAAAACGCATGCTCCTGGTTCATCGGAGCAACATAATCGAGCCGGTCGAAGTAAGGCAGCGCCTGGAGATAGGTCTTGTACTCGATGAGTTTTTCAGTTCCGCGATGCAAGAAGCCGATGTGAGGGTCCGCGCGCTCCACGACCTCGCCATCGAGTTCCAGGATCAGGCGCAAAACCCCATGCGCAGAGGGATGCTGCGGACCGAAATTGAGTGTGAAGGTCCGGTCTCCGGTTTCGGCAATGATCCCGGCCATGATGCCGCGCCCAATCGCAAGAGGTGATCAAACAGGAAGGTACCAACGATACCCCTCGCGCGCTCGTAATGGGCTTGCTCATCGAGAACGAGACAGCGTCCTCCTTCTCATCGAGGCGCGCAAGTACGGCGTTAGGGGGCTTCCGGTTAAACGAGCGCCAATGCAAGAAGTTCCAAAGTCTAGAGCATCTCCGGAGGAAACAGAGCCGCCGTTATTGCGTGCCCCGGGTGATGGCGAGCTCGGCTCCGGCATCGTGAAATGCCTTAGCACAGCCATAGGCGATGCCGGGCTCGTTAGCGATACCGGCGATCAATCCCCTTTTGCGGTGGAGCGGCCTTTCCTATTTCGCTCACCCTCATTCCAGCAGCGGTTAGCGTTCTAGGACATATCTTCCCGGCGCATCTTCAAGCGGCCTGTATCCTCTACCGGGAGCGCCGAGCGCGGGCGGCGAAGTACGGCCAGACGACTGCCGCTCAAGCCAGGATAGCCAGGCCGGCCACCACGACCCCTCGTCGATCGCGGTTTGCGCGTACCAAGTCTTGGGGTCAACATATTGAGAATCGGGTGCGTGATGCGAAATCCGGTAATACCTTCCTTTGTGGCCAGGCTCGCTGACAATACCGGCATTGTGACCGCCGCTCGTCAGGACAAACGTCACATCCGTGTCGGCTATGAGATTAACCTTGTAGACAGACTGCCAGGGCGCGACGTGATCCCGTTCCGTTGAGACGGCGAAGATCGGGGCGCGAATGTCGCTGAGCGCGACCGGCCTTCCATCAACATGGTAGCGCGCCTCGAAAAGATCGTTGTGCAGGTAAAGACGGCGCAAATAATCGCTCTGCATGCGATAGGGCATGCGTGTCGCATCGGCATTCCAGGCCATAAGGTCGATCATGGGCGATCGCCGCCCCATGAGATACTCTTGCACAAGCCGGGACCAGATGAGATCGCTCGACCGCAGGAACTGGAATGTGCCGGCCAACCGGTGAGCATCGAGATAGCCCTGATCCCACATAATGTCCTCAAGATAGTTGAGCTGGCTGTCGTCAACGAACAGCATCAGCTCGCCCGCCTCGCTGAAATCGGTCTGGGCGGCGAGCAGCGTGAGCGAGTTCAGAACGTGATTTTTCTCCTTCGCCAAATACGCCGCGGCGATCGATAGCAGCGTTCCGCCGAGACAGTAGCCAACCCCATTGATTTTGGCGTCTGGCACGATGGTTTGCACCGCTTTGAGCGCATCCAAGACGCCCAGCCGGAGATAATCGTTCAGCCCCAGGTCGCGGTCTCCGGCAGTTGGGTTGTGCCAGGAGATCATGAACACCGTGTATCCGTTGTCCACCAGATATTTGACGAGGGAATTTCCAGGCGAGAGGTCGAGTATGTAGTATTTCATGATCCAGGCGGGGACGATCAGCACCGGCTCCGCATGGACCTCCGCGGTTGACGGCGCATATTGGATGAGCTCGATCAGCCTGTTGCGGTAAACGACCTTGCCTTTCGTCACGGCCACCTGCTGCCCGATTTGGAAGTCTTCGGCCCCGATGGGGGGCATATCGCCTACTGCCCGCTCCCAGTCCGCCCAAAAATTCATGGCTCCGCGGACGAGATTCTGCCCGTCCTCGCGAAGCGTGTCGGCAAGTACTTCTGGATTGGTCGCGATGAAATTGACCGGCGAGACGAGGTCGAGGAGCTGCCGCGTCATGAAGGCGACGACCTGCTCATGGTGGTACGATACGCCGCCGATGCCGGTCGTGGCGCTGTGCCACCACTGCTGGTTCAGAAGAAATGCCTGGTAGATCAGATTGAACGGCGGCTGCTGCCAAGTCTCGCTCCGGAACCGCCGGTCTTGCGGCAAGGGATCGATGCAGGGCCGGGTGGCCGGGTCCGAGACAGCGCAGGAAGCATAGCACAGATACCGGATGGTATTGCGTGTGGCCCGTTCCGTAAGTTGCGCCAATTTTCCTGGAGACCCCAGAAGGTGGATCGCCCAATCGGCGTAGGCGAGCCAGAGTGCATAAGGCGAAAGGCCGAGGGTGAGGCGTGCCATGCTCGCATGAAGCAGCCGGTCGACGCTCGTCGGAGGATCAACGGGCTCCGGGCCGTCTAGGACGGCAAGTGACCGTTTCTCCAAAGCGAGACCGGGCGCCCGCCGGCCACCGCCAGCCAGTTCCAACTGCGGAAGAAGCGGAGACCAGACACGCGTTGCGTCCGATATCGCATCGTTGAACCAAGTTAGCGGCCACGGTAATGGCTCCGCCCGTTTGGCGGGCGCTGCTTCCGCCACGCCTGCGCGGGCGCAAGGAACCCTTTCGGGAGAGGCTGCCAGTGCGGAAGCCACTATCGGATTTGTATCTTCAGCCATAGAAAGAGCCTCTTTGTACGGTGCCAGTGGTCAAAGCTAAGGGACCGGCCTGTTAGTGCACCCGTTCTACCGCGAGAGCGATGCCCTGGCCGCCGCCGATACACATGGTCACGACCCCGCGCTTGATGCCGT
>CAZCIF010000171.1:0-7909 GCA_964498645.1 uncultured Rhodomicrobium sp.
GCGATGAGAAACGCAAGGGTTCCAGCTTCCTCTAGGGTCTGGAAACGGAAGCGCGATTGCTCCATGAGGCCCAGCACGCGCCGCTGCCGGTTGACCTCCTCCCTTAGCCTTTTTTTTTCGGCGGCATCGTTAAGCGCTGCGCCAACGATGGCTAGCAGCATCTGATCTTCGTAGGGCTTGGTCAGATAATAATAAACGCCGGCCTTGATGCCTTGCAAAATCTGCTCGCGGGCGCTCGCCGCCGACTGCATGATGACCGGGATATCGGCAACGCGCGGTTCCGCCTTGACCGCCTTCAAAACCTCCATGCCATTTAGTCGCGGCATCATCCTGTCGAGCACGATTGCGTCGATGCCTTGCACCTCGTTGAGAAGTTTGAGGGCGGTGTCACCGTCGTCGGCTTCGATCACTTCGTATCCGGCCTCGGAGAGATATTCGGTAAGGATATCTCTGTTGAGGGCATCGTCATCGACGGAGAGAATTTTCTTCCGCATTTGTTTCTCTATCGTGCTTCGAAGCGTTTAGACGTTGAGCGCCGGAGGACGCGCGCCAGCCGCTGCCGTCAAATTTTGCGAGAGACTGGCCTCCGCGGCCCTAACTGTTGGGTGGAGGCCAGTTACGGGTTCAAGGCTTGCCCCCGCAAGGTCCTTCGGCAGCAGGAGGTGAATAACCGCTCCGCCTCTGTCGCTGTTGGAAGCCCATATCTTTCCTTGGTGCAGATGAATGATTTCGCGGCAGATAGCGAGGCCAAGGCCAGATCCGCTGCCGCAGGCAGCTTTTGAGCTTTGGGCGAATTTATCGAAAATTGTCTCAAGGTCGCTTTCCGGGATGCCGGTGCCTTCATCGGCAACCGTGCAATAAAGCGCTTCCCGCTCTCCTTGCAGCTTGGCGGAGGCGACCGTCACGTTAATCGCTCTGCCGGGGGGCGAGAATTTTACGGCGTTGGAAAATAGATTTATAAAAACTTGCATCATGCGCTGCTGATCGAAGTTTGCGGCTGTATCTTCCGTCAGACATTCAAGATTGAGCTGGAGCTGCTTGTCATCGAAAAGGGATTCGAGCTCCGTCTGAGATTGGTGGACAATATTCACGATGTCGCCGCGCGATAGCCGCAACTCGGATTTCCCGGATTCAAGCTTTGCGAGATCGAGGAGCGCGTTTAGCATTCCCAGAAGGCGGACACCGGATATTTGAATATTTGTAAAATACTTTCTAATTTTTTCTACTTCCGGATTATCGAGCTTCTTAAGACCCATGCCGGTATAGTTCAGAATAGCGTGCATCGGCGTCCTGAATTCGTGGCTCATATTCATGAGCAGCGACGTCTTAGCTTGGTTCGCTTGATCGGCCAGTTCCTTCGCGCTAGCAAGCTCCTGATTGAGACGCTGAAGGCGCGTCCGTTCGGTTGTCAGTTCCGCACTTGCCGCCAAGAGCTGCCGGTGACGCCGTTGCAGACTGCCGTTCGCCCGGACAAGTTTACGGCTTTCGCCGAAGAGGGCCATTTCTCTCAAAACTCTGCGCGTGATCTCTCTATTCAAGATGAGCGTCATGGTGAAAGTCAGGGCCAGCACTGCGGCACCGAGAAGAAGCAGCATCATCGCGCTGCGGTTCGCGACCGCGAAGATTTCGCGCTTCCCAAGGCCCACGACCACGACCAAAGGGTATCCAGCGACTCTTCGCCAATTGAAGAATGTGGACTCGCCATTGAGCGGATTGATCCCCTCATACGCGCCGGATTTTGCGCTACCGGCATCGGTCAGGGCCTGCATGCCTGACAATGAGGCACCGATAAAGTCGTGGTCGGCCCTTTGATATCCTGCGAAAGAGGCACGGATGACGCCATCGGTACCGGCAAGGATCATCGAACCCGATTTACCGAGATTAACGCTGCGGTGAAGTGTCGTCAGAAAGTCCGGCGACAGAGAAAAAACAACCACGCCTGCAAGGCTTCCATCCGCGCTCTCGACCCTGTCGCTCACTTGGATGGTCATTTGCTTGGAAACCCTGCCAATTACGGGTTTGCTGATGAAAAGGCCCGTGGGTCCGTTCATATGCACGCGAATATGCTCGCGGTCGGAAAGATCCATAAGCTTCGGGGAGCGTTTGAGCGATGTGCTCAACAGCTTTCCATCCCGGCCTACAAAGGCAACCTGGACGGTCGTGGCCGCAAATTCCGGCGCATGTGCAACCCAATCGGCGAGATTGAAAGCGCCCCCTTCAACGGCCAGCCGCGGCTTCAAGAGCGACATTGCGCCGCGCACGCTGTCGATGACGCGCCGGATCTGCTCCTCGAAGGCGCCCGACAGGTTGGCCGTGTCGTTCAAGGCGCGCTCGCTCGCCGAATTTCGCTGCTCGAAGATGACCCACGTCAAAAGCAGGATGGTCCCAATAAGGATGACCGAGGAAAAAACGGCGACGGACCGCCTAAGCTTGCGGCTCGAACGCAGAATCTGCTGGCGGTTACTCGCCTTAAGTGCATGCCGCGGGTCGTATCGTTCGGGTGTGATCAAGCCTTCGCTCCGCAGTCAGCCAAAGGCGCGCTGGGGTCTTGCTCTGCATCTAAGTCCAAGTGTATTTCCAATTAGTTAACGCGCTATTGTTGCCGCTACGCCACGGAGCAAGGGCTCATAAAGCTTGTTGCGACGTTAGCCGGCCTTCACCCTCGATCGCCAGCGGGCTACCGTTGCCGCCGTAAGTTTGACGTTTTCCAATGAAGAAAAAGACATAACTGCTGAGTACAGACCAGCGGTCCCTTCCAGCGAATCGAACCAGGCAGGTCATGAACGCGAAAGTTGCAGGCAGTTACAGCGCAGCATTGATCGCGTTCGCTATAGGCTGGGCGCTCTTCGCATCGCCCTGGCTTTTAGGCTATGTGACAATCCCCTACGATGCGAAAGCTCATTTCCAGCCTCAGCTTCAGTTTCTGGCCAACGCGTTGCATACCGGACAGTCGCCATTCTGGACGCACAATGTGTTCGGAGGATCGCCGCAGATCGCCGACCCGCAATCCCTTATCTTCTCTCCTGCCTTGCTGCTTGCTTATCTGGAGCCGGCCCCGAGCTTTCGCCAGCTCGACCTCTATTGCTTCGCCCTTTTGGCGCTTGCGGGTTTGTCCGTCATCATGTTCTTCAGGGATCGCGGGTGGCATCCGGCTGGCGCCGCGGTCGCAGGGCTTGCGACAGCGCTCGGCGGATCGTCTATCTGGCGCATCCAGCACATAAAGCAGATCGAGGCCTTCGCCTTCTTCATACTGTGCCTTTGGCTGCTCGCGCGGGCACTCGACCGGAAGTCTATCCTTTACGGTGTTTTGGCGGGCCTTGCCGCCTGCATAATGATTATCGAGCCAGGCCAGGTGGCGCTGCTGGGCTGTTATGTGCTCGCCGGTTACACACTCAACCATTGGTTTTGCGCGCCGCGATTTTGGAATTCGGTGCGTGAGACGCTTCCGGCGCTTTTTGCGGGAGGCGCCGTCGCTGCGCTTTTCGCCACTGGACCCATCATATTAAGCTTTCTTTTCGTGCTGGATTCGAACCGTCCGGAAATTCCCTATGCGGAAGCGGCACGGGGCGCCCTTCATCCGGCGTCTATGCTGACTGCGATCGTCCCTGACCTCTATAGCGTTCACGGGACCATGCCCTATTGGGGTCCGGCCAGTCCCAATTGGGAGGCGGAGTGGCTGGCCATGACCGAAAATATGGGGGAGGTGTATATCGGAGCGCTCCCGGTCCTGCTCATCTTGACGGCCGGGATCATGAGGCGGGGCATGTGGTCCCGCGAAATCCGCTTCTTCACCCTTGCTGTTATTTGCCTCTTGATCTTCGCGCTTGGGCGCTACACACCCCTCTTCCCGCTTCTCTACAATTATGTGCCCGGCGTCGACCTTTTCCGCCGCCCGGCGGACGCGACCTACGCGCTCGGCGCCATGGCCTCCATCGCTGCGGGCTATTGCCTCAATCGCTTCTTGAGCGGCGACGAGCTGACGCGAAAAGAGCAATATGCGGTTTTTGCAATCCTGGGAGGCCTCCTTGTAGCAAGCCTCGGAGTCGCCGCCGCGCACGGTCATTTTTACGCAGCACTGCAACCGGTACTGGTTTCGGCAGGAGTTTTTACAGCCGGCTGGTTCACACTCATTTTCGCACGCCGCTATGGACAAACATACGGTGCCCTGACGATTGCGATGCTAGCCGGGTTCATGACGCTGGACCTCGTCATAGGCAATGGGCCGAACCGGTCGACGGCGCAGCCGCCATCCAAATATGAAGAGCTTCGTGCCGATACGAAAAACGATACGGTCGCGTTCCTTAAAGCACATCTCGCTCAGCCTTCAAATTCAGCGCGCCGGGATCGCGTCGAACTGGTTGGGCTTGGCTTTGAATGGCCCAATACCAGCCTCATCCATAATTTCGATCACGTGCTGGGCTACAATCCGTTACGCCTTGACGGTATCAGGCAGGCTATGGGCGCCGATGAAACCATCGCAGAGGCATGGCAGCGGAAATTTACGCCGCTTTTTCCCTCCTACCGCTCCTTGATGGCGGACTACCTCGGCCTTCGTTACATCGCTATCAAACAGCCTATCGAGAAAATCGATAAGCAGCTCAAGCCGGGCGATCTTAGGCTCGTAGCCAAGTCACAGGATGGCTATATCTATGAGAACCCGCGCGCTCTTCCGCGCGTGTTTTTCGCAAATGACTGGCTGCATGCCGATTTCGGCCGCATGGTAAAGGATGGGCGGTGGCCACGCTTCGATCCGGAACGGACTGTCCTGCTACAGAAAGCACCGCCGCAAGCGCAAGGGCCTAAAACGCTGCCCGTTTCGCTTGCGAAGGCAACGGTCGCTCTGCAGGGTTATGAAAATACCGTGGTGCAGATCGAGGTGGATACGCCGAGACCGGGGTTTGTGGTCCTCAACGATATCTGGCACCCGTGGTGGTTCGGAACCGTCGATGGAAAGCCTGCGGATGTTCTTCGCGCCAATGTCCTTTTCCGCGCCATACAGGTGCCGGCCGGAAAGCATACCGTGCGCTTCGAATTCAGGCCGGTGGAAGGTGCGTCGAGAGAGTTGATGGCGCGGCTCAAGGGAGAGCCGGTTGAGCCGGGCATGACGGGGCCGAAGGATCCTCACGCCAGGCCCGAGGCCAATTCACGGGATTCAAAGCAGATCGCTGCTGCATTGATAAGAATTCTTCACTAGCGAGCCATTGGAACTCACGGTAGCGTGCCTGCCTGATCGCATCCCATGCGGGGAAATCTTCCGAGGGCTTGGCGGGATGGCACATGATAAGGGGCCGCGCGCCCTGCAACGCCGCGACCCATGCCTGCCAATGCGCTGCAAGACCGGCATCAGGGGCAAAATTGTAGACTCCGGCGAAATCGGAATTTGTGGGATGGCCGCGCGCCGCCGCTCTTCCGGCGAGGCCGCTCGCGCCTGTGCGGCCTATAATTTCCGCCTTTACGCCGCGCCAGCGCAGGGGCGTGCATATCCGCAAGCCGATGCGCGCTTTCCCGCCTCCATAATGGTCTGCAAGGGCTTCCAGCAGCACATCGCGAACGATGGGAAGATGATGGACGTGCTGATGTCCGTCAACGAAGGCCGGCGGCGCTTTCATGCCAGCCTCGAAAAGCGAAAGCTGCCGGTCCAAGGCCCGCCGCAGGCTTACGCGGCAGAGCATGCCGGCCCGTGAGCGCGCCATCAACGCGGGCAGATTTTGTTGCGGGAGCGGGCCATCCACGAACGGGCTCGTCAAGTCCAGATGAAGGCCAAAGGACAGGGGAGGGGCATCCCGCGCCGCGCGTGCGGCATCGTCCCAGCGCGCCGATAGAACCATGGCACTAGCCGCCGTAACCCGCCCTTTCGCTGCAAGCTCCAAAATGGCGGCATCAACGCCGGCGTCCATCGCATAATCGTCGGCGTTGATAATGATGTCTTGCATCGAGGATGGCCCCGGAGCCGTTAGCCTTGCGGCTGTGCGAACGCCCAAAGCTTAGAGAGAACAAATGTTGCCGCCGCAACGCCAACAAGAACTGCGGCGAGCGCGGGCAAGTAATAATCCCGCCCGAAAAGCCGCAAGGCTTCCGCATAGGCTGCTTGATTGAGGATGAAGCCGGTTAAGGCGACAACGAAAAAGCGTGTCCGCGCCGCGGCAAAGCGTTCCCGTGACAATGGAAAGGTCCAGCGTGCATGGCCTCCGAAGCTTACAAGAAACGCGATGCAAAATCCGATAACGTTTGCGGCGAGCGGGTGCAGGCCCGCAAGCTCGACGGCGGCACCGGCCGCCGCAAGATGCGTGAGAGCGGCCGCGCTGCCGACCGCGATGAAGATGGCGATCTGCTGCATCAGGGCATCGCCGGCATATCGGGCAAACGTTCATCTTCTGCCGGGCGGGCGGCGCTGACGGTTGGCGAGGCTGCAGGCGCGTTGGCTTTGAAGCGCGTGTCTTCCGCGATGATATAGACCGGGCGCTGCTTCACTTCTTCAAACGTGCGGCCAAGGTATTCCGCGATAACGCCCAGGGCGAGAAGCTGCACCCCCGACAGGAACATCATGCCGACCGATAGTGTGGCCCAGCCGGGCACATCATCATGGCCTTGCACGAAATGCTCAAAAAGGAGGTAGAGGCCGTAGAGGATGGAGGACAGCGAGATGATCAGGCCGGCAAGGGAAACCGCACGAAGGGGAACGACGGTAAATGAGGTGAGGCCCGTGAACGCCAAGCGGAACAGGTCCCGCCAGGAGAATTTTGTCTGCCCGGCGATGCGCGCTTCCGCTTGAAAAGGGATAAGCATGGTCTTGAACCCGACCCACGCGTAGAGGCCCTTCATGAGGCGGTTCCGCTCCGGCAGTGCGTTAATCGCGTCAACGGCCTTGCGGTCGAGCAGGCGGAAATCGCCTGCGCCCGGCGGAATGACAACCGAGCTGCCCGCTTCCATAAGATGGTAATAGGAATTTTTAAAAACCCGTTTGAGCCAGCTTTCAGCGCGTATTTCCTGGACGGCGGCTACAACCTCGAACCCTTCGCTCCACTTTTCCAGAAGGAGCGGGATCATGGAGGCAGGATGCTGGCCGTCGGCATCCATAAGGATGACCGCATCGCCTGACGCCGCCTTCAATCCTGCCGTAAGTGCCGCTTCTTTCCCGAAATTACGCGAGAAACGCAGATAGCGAAGCGCCGGCTGGCGCGTGCACAGGTCCAGCATGACGGCGCGCGTAGCATCGGTGCTGCCATCGTCGACGACGATGACCTCATGGCTGAAGCCTGTCTGCGCCAGCACATGAAAGATCGAGGAAAGAACGACGGGAAGGCCTTCGCACTCATCGTAGGAGGGCAAGACGATCGAGATCAGCGTGGGAGGATGCGTTTCCATAAACACGATTTAGTCAGCTCTACACATTTATTAAAAGCGCCTTTAGCACATCTGTCTTGGGGCGCGTTTTCACGCGGCATGCCGCCGGAGCCGGAAATCCGGCGGCAGCATCGCTGGCCGGGTGCTTCAATCGGTGAGACTGACCGCTGTCAGACCGATCTTGAGCTTGACGTCATTGTCAACTGCAAGACCTGCCACCGATTCAGGCCCAACTCCAAAATCGAGACGGTTGATTTTCGTCTCGGCCTCGACCGTTGCCGTGCCTTTCTGGATATCGACAGAAAAAGGCAAACTGATGGGCCTCGTAACGCCTTTCAGCGTCAAGCGCCCGTTCAGGACATATTTGCCGTCTCCCGCCGGTTGAGCGCCGCGTGCGACGAACTGTGCGTAAGGAAATTGCCCGGGGTTGAAGAAATCCGCCGATTGCAGGGCCTGGTCCACATCGGCTGTGCCGGTGGTGGCGCTGTGCATATCGAGGATCACCCTGATGGCGGTTTGCTCCGGCAAGTCAGGGTCGAACTCGATTTCAGCTCTGTACTGGCCA
>CAZCIF010000172.1:0-7897 GCA_964498645.1 uncultured Rhodomicrobium sp.
TCTAACGCCGCCCCTGTCCGCCGAGGCGCTTACACCGGCACCGGCCCAGACGAGCGGCTATACAGTCCAAGAGATCCGCGACGCCGGCAAAGGGGTTTTCGGTACACTCACGTCTGAGTTTGCGCTTGTCATGAACCACGCGTTCAAGACTTATGGCCAGCCTAACGCCTATATCGTCGGCGCTGAGGGAGGCGGTGCCTTCCTTGCCGGCCTCAGATATGGCGATGGCAAGCTTTACACCCGGCTCAACGGCATCGACAGCGGCCCCACTCACGTTTTTTGGCAAGGCCCGTCCCTTGGCGCGGACATCGGCGCGACGGGATCGCACACGCTCTTCCTCGTGTATAATTTGACCGATGTGTCAACCCTATACCGCCGCTTTCCTGGCATCGATGGCGCTGCATACTTTGCGGGCGGCGCCGGGATGACGGTTTATAAGGCCGGCGACACTCTGATCGTTCCGATCAGAACGGGCCTGGGTCTTCGATTGGGCGCTAGCATTGCCTATTTGAAGTTCACGGAACGGGCGAGCTTGAACCCGTTCTGATCCCCGCCCGCCGGCCTGGACCTTAGAACGGACAATACCCCTTTCATGCTTGTAAAGCCTGGGCAAGGAGCCGTGCCTCAAACGGCTCAGTTTCCTCTTTCATTCGGAGAGTTTGTTGCGCTGATCGCGCTTCTCATGGCGCTCACGGCGTTATCGGTCGATGTCATGCTTCCGGCACTGCCGCAGATCGGTCAAGCGCTTGGGGTCGGCAATGCCAATGACCGTCAGCTCATTTTGAGCTTCTATCTCCTGGGTTTTGCCTTCGGCCAGTTCGTATTCGGGCCGGTCTCGGACCGGTTTGGCAGACGGCCGCCCTTGCTCTTCGGGCTAGCCCTTTACCTTGGCGGCACAACCCTTGCTATCGCATCCGGAACCTTCGCCGGGCTCCTCGCGGCCAGAGTGCTGCAAGGGTTCGGCGCGGCGGCACCTCGCGTCATCGCAGTGGCCATTGTCCGTGACCGTTTCCAGGGCCGGGAGATGTCGCGGGTCATGTCGTTCATCACGATGGTTTTCATCATCGTACCCGTCCTCGCTCCGGCGGTTGGCGAAGGTATCCTGCAATTCTCGGACTGGCGGTCGATATTCTTTTTCCTTCTACTTGCGGCCATCGTCTCGGTCATTTGGGCTTCCTCCCGCCTGCCCGAAACGCGTGCGGCGGAGGACCGGCTACCGCTATCGGTCCGCGCGATCTGGCATGCCGTCAAGCTTGTGACGCTCACCCGGCAAACGGCCGGCTATGTGGTCGCGATGGGTTTCGTCTTCGGCCTGCTGATAAGTTACATCATGAGCGCCGAGCAAATCTTCGTCGATGTCTACGGCCTCGGAGCGCGCTTCCCGATCGCGTTCGGCGCCATTTCCTGCTTTATGATCGCGGCCTCTTTGCTCAATGCATCGGCCGTGCGAAGGGCTGGCATGCGCAGCATCTCCCATCGCGCGATATTCGCCGCATTGGCCGCCTGCGGGATCATGGCTCTCGCGGGCTATCCCGAAAAGCCGCCGCTTCTCCTCTTCTGCGGGTTCATGGCATCGGTGTTCTTCTGCTTCGGCCTTATCATGCCGAACTTCAACGCGCTGGCCATGGAGCCGATGGGCCATATTGCGGGAACGGCATCCTCCGTCGCAGGCTTTTTGTCGACTGGAACGGCGGTTGTTGCGGGCACTCTGATCGGGCGCTCCTTCGATGGCGGCGTGAGGCCGCTTTGCATCGGGATCACGCTGCTTTTCCTGGCAACGCTTGGGGTGATTCTCATTACCGAGCGGTTCCGCCTCATGCAGCACAATGCGCCCCCTGCCGCAGGTTTTCCCCATTCGGGATAATCCGGGCGGGAAAGCTCTGCCATCACTTAGCCTTATAGATCGTGGACTGAGCCGCGCTGGTCTTGCCGCTTATGGAAGTCAGGATGAAAAAACTCTCGCTCGCTATCGTCATCGCGCTTGCGCCCTTCGCCGCCCACGCCGCCGGTCTCAAGGGCGAATGGCTCACCGAAGAAGGCAAGGGCCGTGTCCTCTTCGAGGACTGCGGCTCGAAATTGTGCGGCAGAATCGTTTGGCTCAAACAGCCGAATGACGAGTCGGGCAAGCCGCTTGCCGATGGCCTCAATAAGGATAAGAGCCTTAGAAACCGCCCGATCATGGGTCTCAAGCTCACGGAACTCAAATCCGACGGCAATGGCGGCTGGAAAGGGACGATCTACAATCCTGAGGAAGGCAAGAGCTACAATGCCGAGGCCGGGATTCAAGAAGACGGCACTCTCCTTATCAAGGGCTGCTTGCTCGGCGGTCTCCTTTGCGGCGACGAGACCTGGAAGCGCATTAACTAGCAGGCCGATGAAGATGAACATGCATGCGGCCATGGTTCGACAAGCTCACCATGAGGTTTGACTCGTTGATAGAACTCGGCCTCATCCTGAGCTTGTCGAAGGATGGAGCCAAAATTTCCAGTCTTTCAGCAGCCTGTTAAGCGTGTGGCGGATACAGGATTCCGCGCGATTCCGGGATTGTAATCGCTAAACTTCTCAGCTATCAATTCCACGATATTTGCACCCGCCAGCGAAGGCTCGCCCGCGGGTGCGTTTTGTGCTGGAAAAATGGAATGTCAGGCGAACAGACATTGAAACTTGAGGATTGCATCAACGAAACCTGCCCCTGGTCCGGCAAGCCAGTAAAGGCGGACTCGCTGACGCTCTATCGTGGCCGCGTTGTAGGCTTCTGCAACACAGGGTGCCGCGATAAATTCCGCGTGGCCATAGCTTTGTTTGATGGAAAGATTGACGAGACCAAATCGAGTTTAGGCTGAAATGAAAGCTTTCCTAAGAGAGTCGCTGCCCTTGAGACTACGCCGTAACAGCGCCACGTAAGAGCAAACCTACGCAAGGCCCGCGAAAGAAGTTTCCATGTTCGAATCCCTCTCAGATCGCCTCTCCGGCATTTTCGATAAGCTCACCCGCCGCGGTGCGCTCACCGATAGCGATGTGGCCGAGGCCATGCGCGAGGTGCGCCGCGCGCTGATCGAGGCGGACGTCGCGCTGGAGGTCGTGAAAGCCTTCACGGACCGGGTGCGGGAGAAGGCCGTCGGACACGAAGTTCTACGTTCCATCACGCCGGGCCAGATGGTCGTCAAGATCGTGCACGACGAACTGGTGCGCACGCTCGGCGCCGAGGCGGAGCCCATCGATCTGCATGCGCCCGCGCCGGTTGCGATCATGATGGTCGGCTTGCAAGGATCGGGTAAGACCACCACAACCGCCAAAATTTCGAAGCGCCTGCACGAGCGCGAAAAGCTAAAAGTGCTGATGGCATCGCTCGACACGCGCCGGCCGGCCGCGCAAGAGCAGCTCAAGGTGTTGGGCGAGCAGGCGGACATCGACACGCTTCCTATTGTCAAGGGCCAGACGCCGCAGCAAATCGCGGCGCGCGCGATGCAGGCGGGGCGGCTCGGCGGCTATGACGTGGTCATACTCGACACCGCCGGCCGGCTTCACATCGACGACGAGCTGATGCGCGAAACCGAAGAGGTTCGCGACATCGCGATGCCTCATGAGACGCTGCTCGTGGCCGACAGCCTTACCGGCCAAGACGCCGTTAACCTTGCGCGCACCTTCAATGAGCGCATCGGCATTAGCGGCATCGTGCTGACCCGTATCGACGGCGACGGGCGCGGCGGCGCTGCACTGTCCATGCGCGCGGTCACGGGCAAGCCGATCAAGCTGCTCGGCACGGGCGAAAAGCTCGATGGCCTCGAAGATTTCTACCCGGAGCGGATCGCAGGCCGCATCCTCGGCATGGGCGACGTGGTGAGCCTTGTCGAGCGCGCTGCCGAGACCATTGACCAGGAGAAGGCGGAGGCCATCGCCAAGAAGATGGTCAAGGGCCAATTCGACCTGGAGGATTTGGCCGAGCAGTTGCGGCAGATGCAGAAGATCGGCGGCATGTCGGGCGTGCTGGGCTTCCTGCCTGGCATGGGCGGCATGAAGAAAAAGCTCGAAGGCGCAAATCTCGATGACAAGCTCCTGAAGCGGCAGGGCGCAATCATCTCGTCCATGACGCCGAAAGAGCGCCGCAACCCGAAGATTTTGCAGGCGACCCGCAAGCGGCGCATCGCGGCAGGCTCCGGTACCACCGTCCAGGAGGTGAACCAGCTCCTGAAAATGCACCGGCAGATGGCCGACATGATGAAGACCATCGGCAAGGGCAGAGGTGGCCTCGCCAAGATGTTCGGCATGGGCGGCGGCAAGATGCCTGAACCGGCGCCGGAGATGATCGCGGCGGCGAAGGCGGGCCAGCTTCCGCCGGGTATGAAGCTGCCGGGCGGATTTGGCGGTGGCGGGCTGCCCGGCTTGCCTGGCCTTCCCGGTGGCTCGCGCGGCTTCGGCGGCGGCCTACCAGGTTTGCCGGGGAAGAAGAAGTAAGGAGCAAAAGACGGGAATGGACGCACCGATCAAAGCTTCTGACTACGGCACGGTCGCGGTTAGCCTCACCGTTCGCGACGCGAAGGCCGCGATCGAATTCTACAAAGAGGTGTTCGGGGCGACACATCTTTACAGCCTCACTATGCCGGATGGCGGCATTGCTCATGGCGAGTTCAAGATCGGGAATACCATTGTCATGATTGCGGACGAAAATCCGCAATGGGGCAATAAGAGCCCGAAGACGCTCGGCGGTTCGCCCGTCACTCTGAATGTGATGGCCGATGATCCGCAGGCCACCATGGCGAAGGCAGAGAGCGCCGGCGCCAAAGTTCTGTCCCCCGTCTCCGGCCATTTTTACGGGTTCCAGTCGGGCCGCCTCGAAGACCCATTCGGCCACATCTGGATCGTGTCTAAGGTCTTGGAAGAACTGAGCCCTGCCGAAATGCAGCGCCGTATGGACGAGTGGATGAAATCGATGGCGAGCGGGACGGATCAGCAATGAATGAAATGATGCGCATTGCCCGGGAGCGAGACGCTGATTTCCACACTAACGAATGGGGCCTGCTTTACGCAGAAATCGGCGAAAATTTCCGTCTGGCGTTCCAGATCGCTGTATACGCGCTGATCGCGAACGGATTCATCATGGCGTGGGTTGCGCAATCGGGAAAGGATGTGTTTTCGCCGCTTGTCATTCAGATTGCGGCATTGATCCCGATTTTGCTGACGATTTTCGCTTTCGCGCTTTATCGCTTCTTGCTTTGGCGTTCGTCCATCATATACGAGTATCTTTTCTCCATCGAGAATAGTGTCGCCGCTGACGGGCTCGGCTGGGAGAATTTCTACAGAAAGCTCTGCAGTCAGGGCCGCACACGCACCGGATCGCGCGGTATTTTCTATGCGCTATTCTTGATCCAGGCGGCGCTGGGCGGGGCTTTCGCTTTCATCGTATTCAGGAAATATAGTTAGGAACTTTGACAGTCCATCGTTTATCTTATACAGCAAGGAAAAGACATGCCACTGAAAATCAGGCTCGCGCGGGGCGGAGCCAAAAAGCGCCCCTACTACCGGATCGTCGTTGCGGAAGCCACTGCGCCTCGCGACGGGCGCTTCATCGAGAAGGTGGGCACCTACAATCCGCTGCTTCCGAAGGATCATGCGGACCGCATCACGCTCGTGGAAGACCGCGTGAAGCATTGGCTTTCGGTCGGCGCGCAGCCCACCGATCGCGTGCTGCGCTTCCTCGATGCGCGCGGGATCGCCAATCGCCCGGCACGCAACAACCCGAAAAAGGCTGAGCCGGGCACAAAGGCGAAAGAGCGCGCGGAAGAGAAGGCCAAGAAGGCGGAAGCTGCGGCCGGCGAGGCGGCTTAATCCGCTTCCAGCCCAATTGCGCCGCATGGAGGCAGCCCGATGGATGCGCTGACATGGTTCGGTCTTTTCGCCGTCTCGCTGATGCTGGTGCTTTACGCGGTTGAGGACCGCAGTCCCTGGTTCGTGCTGGGGTTCGCGGGCGCATGCCTTCTCGCTAGCGCCTATGGCTTTTTGCAGGGCGCATGGCCGTTCGGCGCCGTGGAAGCGGTCTGGGCCGTCATTGCGGTGCGCCGCTGGCGGTTGCGGATCCGGGCTCGGAACCTTGCCAAGCCCGTTGCGCAGGAAGGCCTGCCGGCATGAGCGAACGCGTCCTCCTCGGCCGCATCTCGGGCGCACATGGCCTCAAGGGCGAGGTCAAAATTACCGCGTTCACGGCGGAGCCAGAGGATTTGGCAGCTTACGGGCCGCTCACAAGTCCGGATGGGGCACGCACATTCGAGATCCTGTCGCTCCGCGGCGCGGGCGGCGGGGCGGTAATCGCCCGCCTGCGCGGCGTGGCGGACCGGAACGCGGCAGAAGCGCTGCGCGGAATGGAGCTGTTTGTTTCGCGCGACGCATTGCCGCCCGCCGAAGCGGATGAGTATTATCATTCGGACCTGATCGGGCTCACAGCGGTTTCTTCGGAAGGCGAAACGCTCGGCGAGATCGTCGCCGTACACAATTTTGGCGCAGGCGACTTGTTAGAGCTTCGCTTGGCGAATAGCCGGCAGACCGAACTGATCCCATTCGAGAGTGCGCATGTGCCAAGGGTTGATCTTGGGGCACGCCGCGTCACGATTGTGTGGCCGGTTTATGAACGGGATGAAAACACGGAACCGGGATGACCGTCATCGGGCTGATTTCCGATACCCACGGGCTTCTACGCCCCCAAGCGGCGGCGGCCCTGGCCGGCGTTTCCCGCATCCTGCATGCGGGCGATGTTGGCAAGCCGGAAATCCTCGCCCAACTCGCCGCTATCGCGCCGGTCACGGCCGTGCGCGGCAACGTCGATTTAGGCGGTTGGGCGCTTGAGCTGCCCGTGGCCGTGACAACGGCTGTTGAAGGCCACAGTATTCATATGGTGCACAATCCCGCTGAGCTTTCCATAAACCCCGCCTTGGAAAACGTTTCAGTTGTTGTGTTGGGTCATACGCACAAGCCGCTGATCGAAACGCGCGGTGGCGTTCTCTACATTAATCCGGGCAGCGCAGGGCCGCGCCGGTTTTCGCTGCCCGTCTCGATCGGATTCTTGCGTCTTGCGGAAAATGCTCCGCCTGAGGCATGGCTTCAAACATTCGATGTAGCTGCCTCGTGATAAAGTGAGAAACCATGGCGGCGTGGCAAGCATCGGTTTTGACGCTTTTTCCTGAGATGTTCCCAGGCCCGCTCGGCTTGAGCCTTGCCGGCCGGGCGCTTGAGGAAGGCCGCTGGCGCCTTTCCCTTCTCAACATCCGCGATTTTGCCCCCGGCAGGCATCGCTCGGTCGATGACACCCCGGCTGGCGGCGGCGCAGGCATGGTCATGCGCGCGGACGTCGCCGCGGCGGCCATCGACAAGGCAAGCGCCGCGCTTCCGGGCGTTCCCCGGGTTTACCTTTCGCCGCGCGGTGCGCCGCTCACCCAGGAGCGGGTCAGGGCTCTCGCGACCGGCCCCGGCGTCATCTTGTTTTGCGGGCGCTTCGAAGGGCTGGATCAGCGCGTTATCGAGGCGCGGCAGCTCGAAGAGATCTCGATTGGCGATTACGTGCTGTCGGGCGGCGATCTGGCTGCGATGGTCTTGATCGATGCCTGCGTCCGGCTTTTGCCCGGCGTTGTCGGCGCCGAGGCGTCGTTGAGCGAAGAAAGCTTCGAAAACGGGCTTCTGGAATATCCGCATTACACGCGGCCGCGCCTGTGGGAGGGGCTGGAAATTCCCGATGTGCTCCTATCGGGCGATCACGCCCGCATCGCGCAATGGCGGCGCTCGCAGTCGGAGCGCATCACGAGCGAGCGGCGCCCCGATTTGCGCAAAGGGAAAAAGCAGGACTGAAGAGACTTCCGTCATCCCGGAACGGCCCAAAGGGCCGTATCCGGGATCGCAAAAAACACAAGCG
>CAZCIF010000173.1:0-418 GCA_964498645.1 uncultured Rhodomicrobium sp.
TCCTAAGACTCAGTTTCCTATGAAGGCACACCTGCCGAAAAGGGAGCCTCTCTTTTTAAAAGAATGGCAGACCAGAGATATTTATGGACTTATCCGCAATAAGTCTAAAGGCGAGCAAAAATATATCCTTCACGACGGGCCGCCTTATGCGAACGGCAACATCCATATCGGCACCGGTCTCAACAAAATCCTGAAGGATGCTGTGGTTCGCTCCCAGGCGATGATGGGCAAGGACTCGAATTATGTGCCGGGCTGGGACTGCCACGGCCTGCCTATCGAGTGGAAGGTCGAAGAGCAGTACCGCGCCAAGGGCAGGAACAAGGACGAGGTTCCGGTCAACGAATTCCGGCGCGAGTGCTGCGAATTCGCGGAATAGTGGATCGGCGTTCAGATGGAGGAGTTCCGCCGGCTTGGCGTC
>CAZCIF010000173.1:444-7811 GCA_964498645.1 uncultured Rhodomicrobium sp.
GAGCATTACTATTCGATCATGGCCTATGAGGCCGAGGCCGTTATCGCGAACGAGCTAATGAAGTTTGCGACCAACGGCCTACTGTATCGCGGCTCGAAGCCCGTGATGTGGTCGGTGGTGGAGCGGACGGCGCTCGCCGAGGCCGAGGTCGAATATCACGAGCACGCCAGCCCCGCCATCTGGGTGAAGTTCCCTGTGAAAGTTCATGGCTATGATCCTGATTCAAAAGGCTCCGACTATTCCGGCAATCTATCTATCGTCATCTGGACAACAACGCCTTGGACTATTCCGGGCAACAGAGCGATCTCCTATTCGAATAAGATCGAGTATGGGCTGTACGAAGTTACCGACGCAGCGCCAGACAACTGGACTCGAGTCGGCGAAAGAATAGTGCTGGCAAAAAAGCTAGCTCAAGACTTCTTCGAGGCTGCACGCGTCAATGATTTCAAGCTATTAGACGCGAACGTTGACCTTAAAGGATGGCTTTGCCAGCATCCGCTACACAAAGGCGGGTACAATTTCAAAGTGCCGCTGCTCGAAGGCGAGCATGTCACGGAAGACACCGGCACAGGCTTCGTCCATACCGCTCCCGGCCATGGCACGGACGATTTCGAGGTTTGGACGGCCAATGTACGGCGTCTGCAATCGCTGGAAATCGATCCCGCTGTACCGGACACCGTAGGCCCTGATGGTTATTACCGTAAGCACGTGCCGCTGTTCGGCGGCGCGGAGCCGAAGCGTGTCATCGACGACAAGGGCCATTTCGGCAAGCTCGACGACACGCGCTACGCTAACGCGGCGGTGATCGCGGCTTTGAAGGAAGCGGGCGCGCTCGCCGCCATGAACCCGCGCCATAAGCACGACTACGCGCACTCCTGGCGATCGAAAGCGCCGGTTATCTATCGCAACACGCCGCAATGGTTCATCGCGATGGATAAGCCCGTTGCGGCGAAAGGCGTCAAGCAGAAGGCCGGCTTGCGTGAGCTTGCGCTCACATCCATCGACGGGACGCGCTTCGTGCCTCCACAGGGCCGCAACCGCCTGCGCGGCATGATCGAGCAGCGCCCGGATTGGGTCATCTCGCGGCAGCGCGCTTGGGGCGTGCCGATCACGGTCTTCGTCCACAAGGAGACGGGCGAAGTCATCCCGAACGCGAAGTTCAAGGGATCGAAGGAACTGCAAAAGCGTGTCAGCGAAGCCTTCAAGGCCGAGGGCGCGGACGCATGGTTCGCTGCAGGTGCAGCCGCGCGCTTCCTCGATGGGCTGGTCGAAAACCCCGCCGGGTGGGAGCAGGTGCGCGACATTCTCGATGTGTGGTTCGATTCCGGCTCCACCCATGCCTTCGTGCTCGAAAAGCGCAAAGACCTGAAATGGCCGGCCGACCTCTATCTCGAAGGGTCGGACCAGCACCGGGGCTGGTTCCAATCGTCGCTTCTGGAAAGCTGCGGCACGCGAGGGCGCGCGCCGTTCGACGCGGTGCTGACCCATGGCTTCGTCATGGATGAGTTGGGCCGCAAGATGTCGAAATCGCTCGGCAATACGGTCGCGCCGCAGGATGTGATCAAGCAGTCCGGCGCCGACATCTTGCGGCTTTGGGCGCTGTCCTCCGACTACACGGAGGATTTGCGCATTGGGCCGCATATCATCCAGTCCACCGTGGATGGATACCGCAAGCTTCGCAACACGCTACGCTATCTGCTCGGAAATCTCGCCCATTACGAGCCGGGCTTCGAGGTAACGCATGCGGACATGCCCGAGCTTGAGCGCTGGGTGCTGCACCGCGTCGCGGAAATCGACGCGCAGATGCGGCGCGATTACGATGAGTTCGACTTCAAGCGCGCCTACCGGACGATCGCGGAGTTCTGCTCGAACGACCTGTCCGCGATCTATTTCGATATCCGCAAGGATACGCTCTATTGCGAAGCTTATTCGAGTCCGAAGCGCCGCGCGGCGCTCTCCGTGCTGAACACGCTGTTCGAATGTTTGACGGCGTGGCTCGCTCCCATCCTCTGCTTCACAGCGGAGGAGGCCTGGCTCGCGCGCCATGGCGAGGCGAAGAACGGCTCCGTGCACCTTCAGGCTTTCCCGGATATTCCGGCGGAGTGGCGCGACGATGCGCTCGGCGCCAAGTGGGAAAAGATCTGGACGGTCCGCCGCGTGATCACGGGCGCGCTGGAAGTCGAGCGCCGCGAGAAGCGGATCGGATCGAGCCTGGAAGCCGCGCCTGAAATCTTCATCGGCAATAAGGCGCTGGCGGCGGCGGCAAAGAACGTGGATTGGGCTGAGATCGCGATCACCAGCGATGCTGTCATAAAGTCCGGGAAAGTGCCCGCGAATGCTTTCACGCTGGATGAGGTGGACGGCGTCGCCGTCGTGCCGAAGCTCGCCGCAGGCAAGAAATGCGCGCGGTCCTGGCGCATCACGGCGGATGTCGGCCGCGACCCCCGCTACCCGGATTTGAGCGCGCGCGACGCCGCCGCAGTTTGCGAGTTCGACGTCGGGGCCGCTTGAAGGCGGCCCGATGCCGTTTACCGTTTATGCATCGGCGGCGAAGGTGCGACCCCATAAGCAATTGAAAGTGAAAGCAGACCGGCGCAGTTTCCGCGCATGCGATTTTGTTTTATGCGCCGGCTGGCGCACAGGAGAGCCGTGATGAGAATGGCATATGGAGCAGCGGCAGCGGGACTGGTTTTTGCGGCGCTTGCGGCCCAGGCTCAGGAATACCGGCAGGGCGATCTAACCATAAGCCAGGCCTGGGCAAGGCCCACCGCCGGGCCGAATAAAATTGGCGCGGCCTACGTCACTTTGAAGAATAGCGGCCATGAAGCCGACACGCTTACGTCCGCCTCCTCTCCAGCCGCGGACAAGGTGGAAGTTCACGAGCATATTCACGATGCCAACGGCGTCATGCGGATGCGGCCCGTGGAAGGCGGCCTGAAGATCGCCGCCGGAGCGACGGTCGAAATGAAGCCAGGCGGCTATCACATCATGCTTTTCGGCTTGAAGCAGGATCTCAAGGAAGGGCAGCAGTTCCCCCTGAAGCTGACTTTCGCGCATGCGGGCAGCGCCGATGTCGAGGTCAAGATCGGGAAAAGGCCGGAGCCTCAAGGCACGCCCGGCGGCGGAATGCACCATCACTGACTTCACTGTCATGGCCGGGCTTGACCCGGCCATCCAATCATTGCCTGTTGCAGTGGATGGCCGCATCCAGTGCGGCCATGACAGCAGGGCAGGCTCTTTCGCGAGCGTTATCCGGTGATTTCGCTCTCCTGGAACACAAGCCCGATTTCCTGTGCGGCATTCTCCACACTGTCGGAGCCATGCACCGAGTTGCGCTCGATATTCTCCGCGAACTCCTTGCGGATGGTGCCGGGGGCGGCGTTTGCCGGGTTGGTCGCGCCCATGATCTCGCGGTTCTTAGCCACAGCGTTCTCGCCCTCAAGGACTTGCAGAACGACCGGCCCCGACGTCATGAATGCCACGAGGTCCCTGAAGAACGGCCGCTCCTTGTGCACCGCATAGAAGGCGGCAGCGTCGGTCTCGTCCCAATGCACCCGCTTCTGCGCGACGATGCGAAGCCCGGCCTCCTCGAATTTCGTGATGATCTTGCCCGTGATGTTCCGCGCGGTTGCGTCCGGCTTGATGATGGATAGGGTGCGTTCGACGGCCATGGGTTTGCCTTCTGTGAGTTGGATCGGATGCCGGTCTGGCTAAAACTTTGTTTCTAGCGTTTCGCTTATGGAACGGCTTATAACGGAGGCCCCGTAACGGGGCAAGCAGGGCTGTGAAAGCCTTCGAAGCCAATCCACGCCAATCCGGTAACACATAAGATGAGCGATTTGACGTTCCGGCCGCAAAATCAAGGATTCCTTGGCCTCCCGGAAGAGGAGGCAGGTGCGCCTCAAGCGGCGCGCGCGGTGATCATTCCGTTCGGGCTTGAAGCGACGGTCTCTTACGGTTCGGGCACGGCGAAAGGGCCGGAGGCCATCATCGCGGCTTCGCCGCAGCTTGAATTTTTCGACGAGGCTTTGTGGGCTGAGCCGTTCCGGCAATTCGGCATTGCGACGCTGGCGCCGTTCGAGGTCTTTCGCCCCATCGAAAAATCCCTGTCTCAGCTCGAGTCGCTTGTCCGCGCTGTTCTTGACGCCGGAAAATTTCCGCTCGTTCTCGGCGGCGAGCATGCGCTGACGCCGGGTGCCGTCCGTCCCCTTGCCGCGCGCCACCGCGATCTCGTGGTGCTCCAGTTCGATGCGCATGCCGATCTTAGGGACGGCTATCTCGGCGAAGCTTTCTCCCATGCCTCGGCGATGCGCCGCACGCTCGACGATCCGGCCATTTCGCTGGTGCAGGTGGGCATCCGCGCCATTTCGGCTGAAGAGATCCCATTCCTTGAGGCCAACCGGGGGCGCATCGCTACCTTTTGGGCGAAGGACAAGGAACGCTGGGACATCGCCGATATCGTTGCGGCAATCGGCGGCAGGCCCGTCTATCTGAGTTTCGACATCGACGCCTTCGATGCGAGCCTCATGCCCGCGACCGGTACGCCGGAACCGGGCGGGCTCTTTTTCAACGAGGCGATCGCCATCGTTGAGGCCGCCGCGAAGGCTTCGCCCATCGTTGGTGCCGATGTGGTGGAACTCGCACCCATTCCGGTGCTTCACGCGTGCGACTTTACGGCGGCTAAGCTCGTTTATAAGATCCTCACCGCCGCTCTTTATAAGCGATAAGCGATGGAACCGGGCAAAGTCCTCATCGTTCTCGGTGCCGTGCTCATGATCGCCGGCATCCTCTGGATCGCTGGCGCCCGCCTTGGACTTGGGCATTTGCCGGGCGACATCATGATCGAGCGCGGGAATTTCCGCCTCTATCTGCCGCTCGGCACCTCACTGCTCATCAGCATTATTCTTTCCGCCGTTTTCTGGCTGATCGGGCGCCTATAGCGGGAACAGGCTGATTTCCTTGTTCTTGATGCCAAGCGCGAGCGTGCCCCTTTTGAGCGCCAGCGCCTTCTCGCCAAAGTGCTGCCGCCGCCAGCCTCTCAATGCCGGAATGTCGGCATTGTCGAATTGTGCAAGCTTTTCAAGGTCGTCCGCGCTCGCCAGCAGCTTCGGCGCAATGTTAAGTTCGGCCGATACCGCCTTCAAGAGGACGCGCAGAAGCTCGACCGTTGCCGAGACCGATGCCGGCAGCTCGGTATGCGCTTCGGTTAAGGCGGTATCGGAGAGATCGCGCGCCAGCGCGGCACCCACGCAGCGCAAGATGCCCTCGCCCCGCGCCCTCACGCTGTCGCGGACGGTTCGAAGCCGGGTAAGGGTGTCGAGGGATCGCGGTGCGTGTTTGGCGATCTCGTAAATCGCCTCATCCTTGAGAACGCGTCCGCGCGGAACGTTCTCCACCTGCGCGGCGCGCTCCCGCCAGGCCGCAAGCTCGATGATGATGGCTTTGCCCAGCCGCGATTTGCCGCCGAGCTTCAACCGCTTCCAGGCGTCCACCGGGTCGAAGGCATAGGTTCTCGGATCGGTCAGAACGGCGACCTCCTCCTCGAGCCACGGCTCGCGCCCGGTCTCGTGCAGGCCCTGCTTCAGCTTGAGGTAGATGTCGCGCAGGAAAGTTACGTCGCCGAGCGCATATTCGAGCTGGCGCCGCTCGAGCGGCCGCACGCACCAATCGATGGATTGAAAGGTCTTGTCATGGTTGCGCTTCAGGAGCTTCTTGACGAGCGCGCCGTAGGAAACGGCATCGCCATGACCGAGCGCCATCGCCGCGATTTGAGTGTCGAAGAGGGGTCGAGGAATTATCCCCGCCTCCTGATAGATGATTTCAATATCCTGCCGCGCCGCGTGAAAGACCTTGATCACGCTTTCATTCGCCATCAGCGCATAGAAGCTTGAAAGGTCGATACTACCAAGCGGGTCTACGACGGTTTCGAGGCCAGAGGCCGCCATCTGGATCAAGCAGAGCTTGGGCCTGTATGTCGTCTGCCGCAGAAACTCCGTATCGACAGTAACGAAGGGCTGGCGGCTGAGATACGCGCAGGCGTCCCGCAACCCTTTGGTAGATGTAATAACGGCTGGCAAGTCGGTCATTGGCCGCTTATAGCTCAAGTTGTGGGACGTATGTTAGAGCAGGCATGCAACCTTGACAAATTTGGTGCTCCATGCGCTGGTTCGGGTGGAATTTTGGTCCGCGCCGCAATGAGAGCGCGAACCTCAATATATGGCGCTTTTGAGCTGCTTTTGCCATTGCCCGGCAGAAATTGCCCTGAGGAGCGAGATCAGGTCCAAGAGGGTGACATCTGTGGAAAAAACCGCTCAACGCGGGCGCGCGAAATCCGCCATTTCCGATAAGAAGCCAGCGGCTGCGGCCGGATCGAAACCTGCCAGGGGACAGAATAAGAAAAAGAACGGTTCGGCCGGAGGCGTTTCCATCAGCGGGCCCGCTTCCAAGCAAGCTGTCCATCTTTATCGCAGTACCACTTGCGGCGCGTTGCGGAAAAGCGATGCCGGCAAAATGGTACGCTTGTCGGGCTGGGTGCATCGCGTGCGTGACCATGGCGGCCTCTTGTTCATCGACATGCGCGATCATTACGGGCTGATGCAATGCGTCGTCGATCCAAGCGAAGCCGCTTTCGCTTCAGCCGGGCAGGTTCGCTCCGAATGGGTGGTGCGGATCAATGGCGAAGTGGTGCCGCGCGAGGACGGCACGGTTAACCCGAACCTACCCACGGGCGAGGTCGAGGTGCGGATTGCATCGCTCGACGTGCTGTCAAAGGCCGAGGAATTGCCCCTGCCTGTCTTCGGGGAGCCGGACTATCCCGAAGACACGCGCCTGAAATACCGCTTCCTGGATTTGAGGCGGGATAGCCTCCACCATAACATCATGAAGCGCTCGGCGATCGTCTCCTCGCTCCGGCGGCGCATGAATGACGCAGGTTTTTTCGAGTTTCAGACGCCTATTCTGACGGCGTCATCGCCCGAAGGCGCGCGCGACTTTCTCGTACCCTCGCGCTTGCATCCGGGCAAATTCTACGCGCTGCCGCAGGCGCCGCAGCAGTTCAAGCAGCTCATCATGATCGCGGGTTTCGACCGCTATTACCAAATCGCGCCCTGCTTCCGCGCCGAGGACGCGCGCGCCGACCGCTCGCCGGGTGAGTTCTATCAGCTCGATATCGAGATGAGCTTCGTCACGCAGGAGGACGTATTCCAGGCTGTGGAGCCGGTCTTGCGCGGACTTTTCGAGGAGTTCGGCGAGGGCAAACCGGTTACGCCCAACTTCCCGCGCATCCCTTATGACGAGGCCATCGCAAAATACGGGTCCGACAAGCCCGACCTGCGCAACCCCATCGTCCTGCAGGATGTGAGCGCGCA
>CAZCIF010000174.1:0-7766 GCA_964498645.1 uncultured Rhodomicrobium sp.
TCTCCGCTCGCCCTAACAGGTTGCTGAGAAGCTGAAAATTTTGGCTCCATCCTTCGACAGGCTCAGGATGAGGCCGAGTCCTATCAACGAGTCGAGCCTCATGATGAGCCTGCCGTCCATGGGCCCCATGCTTTTCAACAGCCTGCTAAAGGTGAATTGCGCGCTTCCCCACCGCAAGGGCCGCTTCCTTCACGGCCTCGGTGAGTGTGGGATGCGCATGACAGGTGCGGGCCAAATCCTCCGCCGATCCGGCAAATTCCATGAGCACGGCTGCCTCCGCGATCATGTTGCCTGCGTCCGGCCCGAGAATGTGAACGCCCAGAACGCGATCCGTCTTCGCATCGGCCAGGACTTTCACGAAGCCCTCCGTCTGCCTGTTCACTTTGGCGCGGCCATTGGCCGTGAAAGGGAACTTGCCCACGTTGTATGCGGCGCCGGCCTCTTTCAGCTCCTCCTCCGTCTGGCCGATGCTTGCCACCTCGGGGAAGGTGTAGATCACGTTCGGGATCACTCCATAATTCACATGGCCGGCTTTTCCAGCAATGATCTCCGCAACGGCGATCCCCTCGTCCCCGGCCTTGTGGGCAAGCATGGGGCCGCGAACCACATCGCCAATCGCGTAGATGCCGCTGACATTCGTCCTGAAATGATCGTCGATCACGATACGGCGCTTGTTGTCGATTTGCACGCCCACATCTTCCAGGCCAAGCCCTTCCGTGTAAGGCATGCGCCCAATCGCGACCAGGACCACATCCGCATCCAGAATTTCCTGCGGCCCCTCGCCCTGGGCGGGCTGCACTTGCACCTTGAGCGGGGCCGCACTATTCGCTTGAACCCCCGTGACTTTACGGCCGAGGCGGAATTCAACGCCCTGCTTTTGAAGGATACGCTGGAACTGCTTTGCGATCTCGCCATCCATTCCGGGGATGATTCGATCCAGGAATTCGACAACCGTGACCTTCGCTCCGAGGCGGCGCCAAACCGAGCCGAGCTCCAAGCCGATCACGCCGCCGCCAATAACCAGGAAGCGATCCGGCACTTTTTCAAGCTCAAGCGCACCCGTTGAGGAAACGACGCGCTTCTCGTCGATATCGGCGCCCGGCAGCCGGATGATGCTGGACCCCGTCGCAATAACGATCGCTTTCGTTTCGAGCGTCTTCTCCCCGCCGCCATTCATTGGCTGGACGAAGACTTTGCCCGGCGCGACGATGCGCCCGATGCCGTAATGCGTATCGACCTTGTTCTTTTTCAGCAGGAACTCTACGCCCTTGACGTTGCCATCCACGCCTTCGCGCTTGAATTTCATCATAGCGGGGAGATCGAGCTCTACCTTGGCTTTTATGCCCATCGCCTCGAAGCCGTGGCCCGCTTCCTCGTACAGCTCGGATGCATGCAACAGGGCCTTCGATGGAATGCACCCAACATTGAGGCAGGTTCCGCCAAAGGTGGGGCTTTTCTCGACCACCGCTGTTTTCAACCCAAGCTGTGCCGCACGGATGGCGCAGACATAGCCGCCTGGGCCTGTCCCTATGACAACGAGATCGTATGCATCTGCCATGTATCCGGTCTCCCGCTTGCTTGCCTTCATTGAGGCTACAGATCGAGCACCAGCCGTTGCGGATCTTCCAAGCTCTCCTTGACGCGCACGAGGAACGTCACCGCCTCCTTGCCGTCGACCAGCCGGTGGTCGTAGGACAGCGCGAGATACATCATGGGGCGGACTTCGATCTTGCCGCCGATCACCACCGGCCGCTCCTCGATTTTGTGCATGCCGAGGATGCCGGATTGCGGCGCGTTCAAGATCGGCGTGGACAACAGCGAGCCGTAGACCCCGCCATTGGAGATGGTGAACGTGCCGCCCTGCATCTCTTCGAGGCTCAGCTTGCCGTCCCGGGCCTTCCTGCCAAAGTCAGCGATTTCTTTCTCGATACCGGCGATGGACTTCTGGTCAGCATCCCGCACCACCGGGACGACAAGACCGCGATCGGTGCCGACCGCGATGCCGATGTGATAATAGTTTTTGTAGACGATATCCTGGCCGTCGATTTCGGCGTTGACGCTTGGGATCTCTTGCAAGGCATGTATGCATGCCTTCACGAAAAAGCCCATGAAGCCCAACTTGGTGCCGTGCCTTTTCTCGAAGAGGCCCTTGTATTGATTGCGCATATTCATGATCGTCGACACGTCCACCTCGTTGAAGGTGGTCAGCATGGCGGCGGTGTTCTGTGCTTCCTTGAGCCGGCGCGCGATCGTTTGGCGCAGCTTCGTCATGCGCACGCGCTCTTCGCGCGCCTCGTCCAGGGGTGCAGGCGGGGTGCGGAGTACTGCCGGCTGCACGGCCTCCGCCTTAGCGAAGTTGATCGCGCCCGGTTGTGCGGCGCCGCCTTCAATCACGGCGAGCATATCGCCCTTTGTCACGCGGCCATCCTTGCCGGTGCCGGCAATTGATGCCGCTTCGATGCCGCTTTCCTCCGAAAGCCGCCGGACAGATGGAGGGAGCCTATCCGCTTCCGGTGTCCGGGGAGCAGCCGCGCGTGCAGGAGCCGCCAGAGCAGGCTGCGGCGTGGTTTTGGCAGGCTGAGCCGGCTTCGCCGGCGCGGACACCGCTTCGCCTTCCGCGATGGAACCTAAGACTGTGCCAACCGCGACGGTCTCCCCTTCCTTTACGATGATTTCGGAAATGATACCGGCAGCGGGAGCATTGACCTCAAGGGTGACTTTGTCGGTTTCAAGCTCGGCCAATGCCTCGTCGGCCTTAACGGCATCGCCTGCCTTCTTGAACCACTTGCCGACTGTGGCTTCCGTGACGGATTCGCCCAGCGTGGGCACAACGATTTCAGTAGTCATCTGCAATCCTTTACCAGCACCAGATGTCATGGCCGGGCTCAACCCGGCCATCCAGTAACACATTTGAAATTATAGCCTGCTGCACTGGATGGCCGCATCAAGTGCGGCCATGACAACAGGGTGTTGTTGCAGCAGTCCTTCCTAGCGTTTTAGCGTTAACGCCTCGTCGAGGAAAGCATGGAGTTCTACGGTATGTTTGCTCATCAAGCCTGCGGCGGTGGCGGCGCTTGCGGGCCGCCCCACATAGCGCGGACGCCTGCACTTGGCGCCGATGTGATCGAGCACCCACTCGATGTTTGCCTCGACAAACTGCCATGCGCCCTGGTTCTTCGGCTCCTCCTGGCACCAGACGATTTCGGCGTTCGGGAAGCGGCTCAGCTCCTGGATCAGCGCGCGCGCCGGGAACGGATAGAGCTGCTCCACGCGCATCAGGTAAACCTTATCCGTGCCCCGGTTCTCCCGTTCCTCGAACAAATCATAGTAGACCTTACCGGTGCAAAGAACGACGCGCTCTATTTGTTCGTTGGGAGCGAGTTTCACCTTCTCGCTGAGCCCATTTTGCGCGTGATCCCAAAGGACCCGGTGGAAGGTCGTGCCAGGCCCGAAATCCTCGATTGGCGATACCACGCGCTTATTCCGCAAAAGCGATTTTGGCGTCATCAGAATCAGCGGCTTGCGGAAGCTGCGGTGAAGCTGACGGCGGAGAATGTGGAAATAGTTCGCGGGCGTCGTGCAATTGGCGACCTGCCAATTGTCCTCGGCCGAAAGCTGCAAGTAGCGTTCGAGCCGGGCCGATGAGTGTTCGGGGCCTTGGCCCTCATACCCATGCGGGAGAAGCAAAGTAAGGCCAGACATGCGCAGCCACTTGCGCTCGCCGCTGGCGAGGAACTGATCGATCACGACTTGCGCGCCGTTCGCAAAATCGCCGAATTGCGCTTCCCAAAGGACGAGCGTGTTCGGCTCGGCAAGGCTATAGCCATATTCGAAGCCCAGCACCGCTTCTTCGGAAAGCATCGAGTTGATGACCTCGAAGCGCGCCTGTTTGTCCGAGACGTGATTGAGCGGGACGTACTGATCCTCGTTCACTTGATCCGTCACAACCGCGTGGCGCTGCGAGAACGTGCCGCGCTCAACATCTTGACCGGAAAGACGGACCGGGAAGCCCTCTTCGAGCAGTGTTCCAAAAGCAAGCGCCTCGGCCATCGACCAGTCGATGCCGCGCCCGTCCTCGATCATTTTCCGGCGGTTCGCCAGAAAGCGCTCGATGGTCTTGTGGACAGTGAAACCCTTGGGAACCCCGGTAAGCTTCACGCCGATCTCTTTGAGCGTGCCTATGCTGACATCGGTATCGCCGCGGCGCGGGCCTTCCTCGGCAAGCGTGATGCCCGACCACCGCCCGTCGAGCCAATCCGCCTTGTTCGGGCGGAAGCTTTCGGATGCCTCGAACTCGGTTTCGAGCATGTTCCAAAAATCCGTCCGCAGTTTCTCGGCGTCCGCTTGCTTGACCAAGCCTTCCCCTGCGAGGCGCTTCGAGTAGATCTCGACAATGCTCGGCTTCTGGCGGATTTTCTTGTACATCAGCGGCTGCGTGAAGGACGGCTCGTCGCCCTCATTATGGCCATGCCGCCGGTAGCAGATCATGTCGATCACCACCGGCTTATGGAAGCGCTGCCGGAACTCGATGGCGGCGCGCGCGCAATAGACCACGGCCTCCGGATCGTCTCCATTCACATGGAATATTGGCGCTTCGATCATGCGGGCGATATCGGATGGGTAGGGCGAAGAGCGCGAAAAGCGCGGCGCTGTCGTGAACCCGATCTGGTTGTTGACGATGAAATGAAGCGAGCCGCCGGTGCGGTGGCCTTTGAGGCCCGAAAGGCCGAAGCATTCCGCGACAACGCCCTGGCCGGCGAACGCCGCATCGCCATGCAGCAAAAGCGGCAAGACCTGCGTCCGCTGCTTGTCGTGGCGCTGATCCTGCTTCGCACGAACCTTGCCGAGCACAACCGGGTCGACGATTTCCAGATGCGAGGGGTTCGCCGTCAGCGACAAGTGAACCTGGTTTCCATCGAATTCGCGGTCGCTGGAAACGCCAAGATGGTATTTGACGTCGCCCGAGCCTTCCACGTCCTCCGGGTTAGCCGACCCGCCTTTGAACTCGTGGAAGAGCGCACGGAATGGCTTCGCCATCACATTGGTCAGCACGTTCAACCGGCCGCGATGGGGCATGCCGAGCACGATCTCGTTCACGCCGAGCTGGCCGCCGCGCTTGATGATTTGTTCGAGCGCGGGAACCATTGACTCGGCACCTTCGAGGCTGAAACGTTTCGTGCCGGTATATTTCTTATCGAGGAACTTCTCCAAGCCTTCCGCCTGAACGAGCTTGGAGAGAATCGCCTTCTTGCCAAGCGCGGTGAACCCGACCTCCTTACCGGGCCCCTCGATGCGCTCCTGTATCCACTTCTTCTGCTCCGGTGAGGAGATGTGCATGAATTCATAGCCGATCGTCCCGCAGTAAGTCTTGCGCAGGATCGCTATTATTTGGCGCAGGCTCGCGGTTTCAAGCCCGAGCATGTTGTCGATGTAAATCTGGTGATCGAGGTCTTCCGGCGTAAAGCCATAAGTCGCGGGGTCCAATTCCGGGTGGGAGCGCGGCGGCGTGAGCTGCAGCGGGTCCAAATTCGCGATGAGATGGCCGTTCACGCGGTAGGAGCGAATGAGCATCAGCGCGCGTATGGATTCGCGCGTGGCCCTAAACGCCTCCCCGGGGCTGATTTCGACCGCGTACTCCTCAGCCTTTGCGCCGATCCTTTGACCGATCTCCTTTTCCTCGCGGCCCCAATCCGCCGCAAGCGCGTTCAAGAGATCGCCATCTTCGGGCATTCCGCCATTCTTAGGCTTCCAAGATGGGCCGTGGGTTTCGGCCAGAACCGCTTCCTTGCGCTCTTTCAGGCCGGCAAAAAACGCGCGCCAGTCCGCGGCAACCGAGCTAGGGTTTTCTTCGAAGCGCTCATATAAATCTTCAATATAGGCAGCGTTTGCACCATGCAGAAAAGAGGTTCTTGCAAACGCTTCGTTTAAGTCTTCCCTTCTCACTTCAATCACCTTCCAGGCTGAAAGCGGACAATGCCGCAAAAGCCAATCCGCCTTCGCCTGAGGAGGCGGATCAGCCCCTGATTACTTCGACAAGCGTGCTCCCGAGAGCCGCAGGCGATGGAGAGACAACAATTCCAGCGGATCTCATCGCTTCGCCTGCAATAATGGCTCCGGCATGGCCCATTCTGCGGCCGGAAGGGGCGGTTACACCCGCAATGAAGCCTACCATCGGCTTCTTACGCCGCGATGACTTATAGAACGCCGCCGCTTCTTCCTCGGCCGAACCGCCGATCTCACCGATCATGATAATCGAATGGGTCTCATCGTCGGCCAGGAGCATTTCAAGAACATCGATATGCTCGGTGCCCTTTACGGGGTCGCCGCCGATTCCGACGCAGGTTGTTTGCCCGAGGCCGGCCATCGTCGTTTGATGAACTGCTTCATAGGTAAGGGTACCTGAGCGGGAAACAATACCGACGCTGCCGCGTTTGTGGATGTGGCCCGGCATGATGCCGATCTTGCATTCGCCAGGCGTGATGACGCCGGGGCAGTTCGGCCCAATCAGGCGCGATTTCGATCCGGAAAGCGCACGCTTCACCTTCACCATGTCCATGACCGGGATGCCCTCGGTGATCGCTACGATCAGGGGAATCTCAGCGTCTATGGCTTCGAGGATGGCATCGGCGGCAAAGGGCGGCGGAACGTAGATCGCGGTTGCATTCGCACCAGTTTTCTTCACAGCCTCACGGACCGTATCGAAAACGGGCAGGCCGAGATGGGTGCTGCCGCCTTTACCGGGCGTCACGCCGCCAGCCATCTTCGTGCCATAGGCGATGGCCTGCTCCGTATGGAACGTCCCCTGGGCCCCCGTGATGCCCTGGCAGATTACCTTGGTGTTACTGTCGACGAGGATGGCCATGCCCTAATCCTTTGCAAGCACTGTCTGTCCAATTTCGTGAAAGCCCGGCTGCAATGGCAGATCAAAGAATGGATTGATTGCCCTGACCGAACCGTAGGCTTGTCCGTGGTTGAGATCCTCTGTGTATAAGATTGGGGCGCCGAGCGCCTCAGCCGCCGCGACGATGGCGCCATCCCAATAGCTTATTCCATACCGCACCGATATTGCGGCGGCCGTCTTGACAAGGCCGGGATCGATTGAGAGGCACGCAAATTCCTCAAAATTTTCAATCCATTCAAGGGCGATGTCCGGCCTCATGCTGAAATCGGCTTTCCTTGTCACGTTCACATAAAACTCTTGCAGCACCTGCGCGGACAGGGCGAATTGCATTTGTTCTATGAGTTCAACTGCCCTTATCTTCTTCGAACGATGGGCTGGGTTCCTGGAAGCCGCATAAAGAAGAATGTTCGTGTCGAGAAAGCACTCCGCGATCATACAACTCCTCCCTATTCCACTTCCAATCCGCGCCGGGATCGAAGGTGGACGCTGCCGCAAGCTCGGCTAATCGCTTTCTTGCCTTGGCGGCCCGGTCTTCTTGGGCAGCGAGCTTTCCCAGATATTCGCGAACGAGGCCGTTCACGGTCGTGTTGTGCGCTGCGGCATATTTTCGAACCGCAGTGAGCACCTCGTCCTCGACGGATAGCGTGACGTTCTTCATGAATGGCACCTTGCCGTTTACACAGTTTATGTGTAACGCAGTTTATGTGCGGCTGTGTAAAAAATCAAGCACCCCTCTTCACCTCGCCAACGATCTTTTGCGCGGCATCGCCAAGGTCGTCCGCCGGGATCACGGCGAGACCGGACTTCGTAAGGATTTCCTGGCCGAGCTCCACATTCGTGCCTTCCAGGCGCACGACCAGCGGCA
>CAZCIF010000175.1:0-6840 GCA_964498645.1 uncultured Rhodomicrobium sp.
AGGCGCCGCCTTTGATGCCAGGATTGGCTGGAAACTACTTCAGAGGCTCGTAAGTGCTGCCGACGTGATAGTTCAGACCAGCGCGGAAGGTGTTAACCTCGAAGTCGTTCAAGTTGAGATATTGATACTCACCCTTGACCGACCATGCCGGAGCAACTTTGTATTCGACGCCGCCACCAAGAACGTAGCCAGTTTCCACTTCGGAGCCGTGCCAGCTCCAGCCTAAGAGCGGGATGGCCGCTGCGGCCTCCAATTCGCCATAGGCAAAACCACCGGTCGCGTACACCAGAGCACGATCGAACGCGTAGCCAAGGCGACCGCGAACCGTTCCGAAGTAGTTCAAATCGATCGATGCGCTGCCGAGCCAACCATTATAAGAGGCGCCGATGCCAGAAAACTGAAAATCGGTCTCCACACCATAGACCAAGTTGCCGCGCTGGAAGTTGAAACCGATTTGGCCGCCGGCGAAGCCGCCGGAAATATCATCATAGTCTACATGCTCGCCGTAGCCGACGTTGACACCGCCGTAAAGGCCGGACCAGTTCACGCCCACATAAGCCGGACCGTCCTTATAGCCGCCGCCAGCAGGAGCGCCGTACATATCGGCTGCGTTTGCAGAGGCAAGAGCCACAACGCTCGTGAGCGTCAAGCCCAGAATGCCGGAAAGGAGTTTCATCTCTCAAGTCCCCATCTAGTCGTCTGTGTTGCATGAGCACAGGTGCAACCACCAGCCCCGGGCGGTGCCTGCCGTTCATCGATGGGAGGACATTAACCGCAGGCATGGCGGCGCGCAACCTAGCCATGGCAAGGCGGGAAGCGCCTGCGATATTTCTGCAGGCGCCGGGAAACTGTAAATTAATCTCGTAATTTCAAATAGTTATTGCTCCGTAATTGGACAAAAGGCTCCTTTTCTTGGGTTGCATATAAGCAACAGAGTTTTCAAAAGCCGCCTTGCCGATGCAGAAGGCAAGGCTATGCTGCAACGTATTAGTGTGATTTGTCCTATAAAAGCAAGTATAAGTTGTGTTAATTTCTTGCGGAGCCGGAGCGATCGCGAATCGCAGGCCGGGTTGTGCTTATTCCGGTGCGAATGCGGCCCGAATGGATTATGGTGCATCGAACGTAAGCGAATTCGGCCGGCATACGTTCGGCCGTCATCGCGAGGCGGCTCCTGCCGCCGTGGCGATCCATAGCAGCGCGGGAACTTGGCTCTGGATTGCTTCGCTTCGCTCGCAATGACGGTGACGCTGCTGTCGCCGAAAATGCACTAACGGAACCGGCGGCAATCAAGGACGGCGATGGAACGGCGATATGCGATTTTGGATGTGTTCACCGCCAAGCCTCTGGCCGGGAACCCTCTAGCGGTCGTCCTCGATTCGGGCGGTCTGTCCACGGAGGACATGCAAGCCATCGCGCGCGAGTTCAATATCTCCGAAACGGTGTTCGTGCTGCCCCCGCGGCTTCCGGCGCACACGGCCTATATCCGCATTTTCACGCCCTTAACCGAGCTTCAATTCGCGGGCCATCCAACCGTTGGAGCCGCCATTCAGCTCGCCGATGACCGTATTTCGGGCGCGGCCGCCGATTGCGACGCTCTGATCGTGCTTGAGGAAGGCATCGGCAGCGTTCGCGTCGGCGTCGTGGGCAGGCGCGGGCACGCGCCCTATGCGGAGTTCGACGTGCCGAAGCTGCCCGAGCTTTCGGGCGCACCGGCCCATGACGACCGTATCGCCGCCGCGCTCGGCCTTGCACCGCAGGAGATCGGCTTCGCCAATCACAGATCCTCGCAATACGATGCAGGCACGCCCTTCACCTTCGTTCCCGTGCGGGATTTGGATACGATCCGGCGCGCGCAGATCGTGGCCCCGCATTGGGAGGAAGCCTTTCGCGGCAGCAATGGCAAGGTCTTCATCTATTGCCGCGAAACCATCCAGCATAATGCCGCTTTCCACGCGCGGATGTTCGCGCCAAGCGCCGGCGTACCGGAGGACCCGGCCACAGGCTCGGCTGCGGCCGCCTTTCCCGCTGTGATCCACCGGTTCGATCAGCTCCCAGAAGGCACATCGGAATTCATGATCGAGCAGGGGATCGAGATGGGCCGGCCGGCCGGGATCAAGCTCGAAATCGAGGTGGCGGCCCGCAAGTTGAAACGTATCAGGATCGGCGGCTCGGCCTGCCTCGTGATGCGGGGCAAGCTGTTCGTTTGACCGTCATCGCGAGGCGGCTTTGCCGCCGTGGCGATCCATAGCAATGTCAGAGACTTCGCCCTGGATTGCTTCGGGGCGATGCCCCTCGCAATGACAGCCTCCTACGCTGGCCTCTTACCGGCATTCCGGCGAATCTCAGCCCAGCTTTCGAGGCGCGCCTTGATATCCGCCTCGTAGCCGCGCCCAGCCGGCCTATAAAACTCCTGGCGCTCCAAGCCTTCCGGGAAGTAATTCTGCCCCGAAACGCCCTCTTCTGTATTGTGGTCGTAAACATAGCCCGCGCCGTAGCCTTCGTTCCTCATCAGCTTTGTTGGCGCATTCAGAATGTGCTTCGGGGGTGCAAGCGAGCCGCCATCCTTGGCGAGGCGCATCGCGGCGCCATAGGCGGTATAGGCGGCGTTCGACTTCGGCGCGGTGGCGAGATAGATCACGCATTGCGCCAGCGCAAGCTCGCCCTCGGGGCTGCCCAGGAAATCGTAAGCGTCCTTCGCCGCATTCGCCTGTAGGAGCGCAGCCGGATCGGCAAGCCCGATATCCTCCACCGCCATGCGCACCATCCGCCGCGCGAGATACAGCGGATCCTCGCCGCCGTCGATCATGCGGCAGAACCAGTAGAGCGAGGCGTCCGGGTCCGAACCGCGCACAGCTTTGTGCAAGGCGCTGATGAGGTCGTAATGACCCTCGCGATTTTTGTCGTAAAGCGGAGCGCGGCGCTGGACGAGCGCCACGAGCTTCTCCGCATCGAGCGGCGGCTCGCCTTCCTGCGTTGCCGAGTAAACATCCTCGGCCAAATTCAGCACGGCACGGCCATCGCCGTCCGCCATCCCGAGAAGGGTGTCCCGCGCTTTTTGGGTAAGCGGCCCGCCGGCGGAAGCAAAGGTGCGAGGTCCGCATCGGTCAAGCGCTTGAATACGAGCACTTTCGTCCGGGACAAAAGCGCGCCGTTCAGCTCGAAGGAGGGGTTCTCCGTGGTGGCGCCGATCAAGACGATGGTACCGTCCTCGACATAGGGCAGGAATGAATCCTGCTGCGAGCGGTTGAACCGGTGGATTTCGTCGACGAAGAGGATGGTGCCCTGGCCGAAGCGCCGGCGGTCGCGCGCGGCCTCGAACACTTTGCGCAAATCCTGCACGCCCGAGAAGATCGCCGAAAGCTGTTCGAAATGCAGGCCCGCTTTGTGTGCCATCAGCCGGGCGGCGGTTGTCTTGCCGGTTCCGGGCGGACCCCAGAAAATCATGGAGCGGGGCGCCTCGCCCTCCGCAATCCGCCGAAGCGGGCCGCCCTCGCCAATGAGGTGATCCTGACCGATGACTTCGCTCAGCGCCTGGGGCCGCAAGCGGTCGGCAAGCGGACGCGGAGCGGCGTCCGTAGCGGTAGCGCTTTCGAAGAGCGGGGCGGAAGGCGTGGTTCGGGATTTGGCCATGGAAGTCACCGCATCATATGGCGGTGACTATAGACGATTTCACCCCGAGATCGCGGTGCGAATTATCTGCCCCCCGCGCTCTATGGTCAGCCGCCAGAGCCGTGCGCTCTTGCCAACGAGCTTTTCGAGCCCCCCTGCCGTCTCGACCTTCTCGCCATTGACCTCCATGATGATATCGCCAGGCTGAATGCCGATACGCCGCGCAACAGAATTAGATTCCGTCTCCAGGACTACGACGCCCTTGGTCCCGGAGATGGAAAGCTCATCCGCTACGGCCGGGGAAAGGTTCGCCACCTTGGCGCCGCTGAGCGGATTGTTGCCGCTTAGATTGCGCGCGTCGCGCGGCGGGTTTTCGGGCGCCACCATCAGCGGCACGGAGAGCTTCCGGCGCGTGCCCGCTCTAAGAACTTGCATGCTGACTTCGCCCGATGTGCCCTTGGTCGTGAAGTGGTATTGGAATGCATTGGGATCGGAAACGTCTTTGCCATCGACCGATAAAACGATATCGCCCGCCTTAAGACCGCCAGAAGCGGCAGGCCCGCCTTCGATAACGCTTGAAACAAGCGCACCGGCTGCCCTGTCGAGGCCCACTGCATTCGCAATCTCCGGGTTAACCTCGGTCAGGCTGGCGCCGAGCCAGGGACGGCGCACAGTCCCGCCATGCAGCGCGGAGTCGACCACAAGCCGCACCATGTTGGCCGGGATCGCGAAACCGATGCCTTGGCTGCCGCCGCTCTTCGAGAAAATCGCGGTGTTGATGCCAACCAGCCGGCCCTGCATATCGACAAGCGCACCGCCCGAGTTCCCCGGATTGATGGCGGCGTCGGTTTGAATGAAGAACTGATAGTCGGAGATTCCGACGCGCGTCCTTGCAAGCGCGGAAACGATGCCGCTCGTGACCGTCTGCCCGACCCCGAAGGGGTTACCGATTGCAAGCACCATATCGCCAACCTCGAGAAGATCGGCATCCGCGAATGTCAGATAGGGAAACTCAAGCCCGGAATTCTTGATTCGTAAAACCGCGAGGTCGGTGCGCTCGTCCTTCAGAAGGACTTTCGCATCGAATTCGCGCGCATCGGCGAGCGCGACCTTGATCTCCGCTCCGGCATCGCCCTGCACGACGTGATTGTTCGTCACTACAACGCCGCTTGGATCGACGATCACGCCAGAGCCGAGCGAGTTTTGCAGACGCTCGCTTTGCCCGAACTGGCGTCCGAAGAACTGCTCGAAGAACGGATCTCTGAAGAACGGGCTTTGGCGAACGCGCTGCCGGACATAAACATTCACCACCGCCGGCGCCGCGTGCTTCACGGCCGGAGCATAGGAGAAGGTGACCTGCTCCCGGGTTTCGGGAACTCTCTTCACCGGCTGCGCAAGCACGGCCCCAGGGGCCACGCTCAAGAAAAATCCGAGAAGCAAGAGGGCATTCACAGCGGCGGGCCGTTTCATGAGCATATCCCGTTCGAGTTTGACCGGAGATATAAATCGCGGCAGCTCCGCCGATGCAAGAGGGGTGAGACTGCCCGCGGCAGTTATGCCGCTGCTTCGGCGCAGGCTGACTCGTCTCTAACGCACTGTCACCACCAGGGTACGCTGCTAAAACTCGAAAAAATGGCTTGGCGATAACAGCATGGCGCTGAAATGGCTGCCGTCCAAGGATCAATGCCGCAAGCGCCAAGGCTCAGCGTCTTCGTGACGATGTGTTTCATGGCTCTCTCCGCCAAAGAAAACCGTGAGCGAGCGGGCCGTATCCGTCTTATTAAATCCCGCTAATGACTACCTTGCGGATGCCAAGAATAATATGATCTAGAAACACTACAGTATTATATGGCGTTGATAAAAATATTAATATGAAAAGCTTAGTCTACGCTCTCGGATTAAGTTTTGATATTGATCAATGCAGGCCCATTATATTTCAGTATATGTGTTTCAAGAAAAGCTTTTGCCTGTAAAATGAGTCACAAAAAATTGGAAATGCATGGCAAGCGTTACGGCAGCTTCGCGCCGGTCCCGGGCGTTATGGTTTCAAGGCAATTGGGAACCCTAAGCCTGAAACGGCTTCTTTAATCGAGCCGTGGCTTATCGTGAAAGGTGAAGTTAGAAATGGACCTGCAGGGCAAGGTGATCGTAATCACCGGTGCGGCTCAAGGGCTCGGCCAGAAGATGGCGGAGATTATGGCCGGCCAAGGCGCCAGCCTTGCGCTTGACGACCTCGATCGCGGAAAACTTAAGGAGACGCTGCAGCTTTGCTCAAAGTCTGGCAGCAAAGTTAAAGATTATCTGGCTGACGTGACCCAGGAATCCTCGGTCGAGGAATTGTTCCATAGCGTTCAAGAAGATTTTGGCGGCGTCGATGGCGTCATCAACAACGCAGGCGTCACCAGCGACGGACTGCTTGTCAAGGTGGCAGACGGCAAGGTCCAGTCAAAGATGACGCTCGCGCAATTCAACAAGGTCATCGCCGTTGACCTGTTGGGCGTCTTTCTGTGCGGGCGGGAAGCCGCAATCCGGATGATCGAGAGCGGCCGCGGCGGGGTCATCATCAATATTTCCAGCATCTCGCGTGCCGGCAATGTCGGGCAAACCAACTACTCTGCCGCGAAGGCTGGCGTCACCGCCATGACCGTGACCTGGGCCAAGGAGCTGGCGCGCTACAAAATCCGTGTCGCCGGCATCGCGCCCGGCTTTTCTGGCACGCGCATGGTTACCGGCATCCCTTCAAAGATCCGGGACAAAATCATTTCGGCGATCCCTTTGAGACGGTTTGCTACCCCCGAAGAGATCGCGCAGGCCGCACTCTTCATTTTGCAAAACGATTATTACGATGGCCGGGTGCTCGAGATCGACGGCGGGCTGCGGCTATAAGCTGCCCGCGCCAATGCCGGTTTCTTCAGTGTGACGAGTGATAGGGAGTTAAGAAGCATGGATCAGCGTGAGGTCGTCCTCTGCAACCCGGTACGGACCGCAATCGGCACCTTCGACGGCAGTCTCAAGACCGTGCCCGCGCCGGAACTCGGTGCGGCCGTTGTGCGTGCCGTACTGGAGCGTTCGAAACTTAAAGGTTCGGATGTGGACACAGCCGTGATGGGAAATGTAATCCAGGCCGGCAACAAGATGAATCCCGCCCGGCAATCGGCCGTAAATGGCGGACTTCCGGAGGAGGTGCCGGCCATGACCGTCGACCGCGTATGCGGTTCGGGCGCGCAAGCC
>CAZCIF010000175.1:6850-7725 GCA_964498645.1 uncultured Rhodomicrobium sp.
ATCGCGTCGGCTGCACAAGAAATCATGCTGGGGATGACCGATTGCGCGGTGGCCGGCGGCATGGAGAACATGGACATGGCGCCCTACCTTGCGGCGAGCGGGCGATGGGGCTACCGGCTGGGTGAAGGGCAGCTTTACGACAGTATGCTGCGGGACGGACTGAACGACGCATTCTCTGGCGAGCATTCGGGCTGGCACACCGAGGACCTGGCGAAATCCCGCCAGATCACGCGCGAGGCGCAAGACCGCTGGGCGTTGCGGTCGCAGCAGCGCTTTTCGGCGGCGCAGGCAGCGGGTAAATTCAAGGACGAGATCACGCCGGTCGAAGTGCGCGGCCGCAAAGGGCCGAAGATCTTCGACAAGGACGAGCATAACCGCCCGGACACCACCCTTGAGATCCTTGCCAAGCTCCCTCCGGCTTTCCGCAAGGATGGAACGATCACCGCGGGTAATTCACCGGGGCTGAACAGCGCAGCTTCGGCCATGATCGTGGCCGAACGCGGCTGGGCAGAACAGAAGAAGCTTGAGCCGATGGCGCGCCTTGTGTCCTACGGCATCGGTGCCGTTGAGCCGGGCATGTTCGGACTGGGGCCAATCCCTGCGGTCCAGCAGGCGCTTAAGCGCGCAGGCTGGAAGATGAGCGATATCGAACGTATCGAAATCAACGAGGCCTTCGCCGCAATCGTTATCGCCGTGATGCGCGAGCTTGGGCTTTCCGAGGACATCGTGAATGTCGAAGGCGGTGCGATAGCGCACGGCCATCCTATCGGCGCGACGGGCGCGGTGCTGACGACCCGGCTGCTCTATTCAATGAAACGGGACGGCATCAAGCGCGGGGTCGTGACCATGTGTATCGGCGGCGGCCAGGGCATCGC
>CAZCIF010000176.1:0-1341 GCA_964498645.1 uncultured Rhodomicrobium sp.
TCAAGGGCCAGGGCCGCGGCTGGGTCACGGCCGAATACGGCATGCTGCCGCGCGCGACTTCCGAACGGACGCGGCGCGAGGCGTCGTCCGGGCACCAGTCGGGGCGCAGCCAGGAGATACAGCGGCTCATCGGCCGCGCGCTGCGTGCCGTTGTCGATCTGCCAGCGCTGGGCGAGCGGCAGATCACGGTCGATTGCGATGTCTTGCAGGCCGATGGCGGTACACGAACCGCGGCCATCACCGGGTCTTGGATCGCGCTGCATGACTGTTTCCAATGGATGCGCGCACGCGACATGATCAAGGATGGCGTGTTGAAGGATCAGGTCGCAGCGGTTTCTTGCGGCATCTATAAAGGCCAGCCGGTGCTCGATCTCGATTATGCCGAGGACTCCGACGCGGAGGCGGATGCGAACTTCGTGTTCACCGGCAAGGGCATGATCGTTGAGGTTCAGGCGACTGCGGAGAAGGCGGTGTTCTCCGAAGAACGCATGGCGGATTTGACAGCGCTCGCAAGAAAAGGGGTTGCGGAGCTGGTTAATCTGCAAAAGCTGACTGTCCTCTAAGCGCAAGAACGAAGATGATTCCACGCCTCAAGCGCGGCGATAGCCTTGTTGTCGCGACGCACAATCAAGGAAAGCTGCGCGAGTTCCATGATCTGCTCGATCCATTCGGGATCGAGGTCATCTCGCCGGTTGAACTCGGCATTCCGGAGCCGGTGGAAACCGGGGAGACGTTCGAGGAGAACGCGCGGCTGAAAGCGGTCATCACCGCATTCGCTGCAAATCAGCTGGCCCTTGCGGACGATTCCGGCCTCGCGGCCGAGGCGCTTGGCGGAGCACCAGGCGTCCATTCGGCGCGATGGGCGGGAGAGCCGCGCGATTTTTATAGCGCTATGTCGCGGCTGGAAGAAGAACTGCAAGCGAAGGGGGCCACCGCGCCGGACGCCCGCCGCGCCAAATTCGTTTGCGTGCTTTGTCTTGCAAATCCGGCGGGCGGGGTCCAGTTCTTCGAGGGAGCCGTCGAGGGCCACCTCGTTTGGCCGCCTCGCGGCACAAGGGGGTTCGGCTACGATCCCATATTTGTGCCCGGCGGATACGATCAGACATTCGGGGAGATGGACCCCGCGAAAAAGCATGCCATTTCACACCGCGCCAAAGCCTTCGCAGCCTTCAGAGCCGCAATGCTCGATGGAGAAGGCGCGCCGGCGTGATGCCTGCGCGCATGCGCGAGACCCGCTTGCGATCTACATTCATTGGCCGTTCTGCGAGTCGAAATGCCCCTATTGCGACTTCAACTCGTACGCCAGGCGGAGCATCGGCGAAGAGCAATATCTAAGCGCAG
>CAZCIF010000176.1:1351-7715 GCA_964498645.1 uncultured Rhodomicrobium sp.
CCGCGAGCTTGACTATTACGCCGCGGGGACGGCCGGGCGGATGGTATCGAGCATTTTTTTCGGCGGCGGCACTCCCTCTTTGATGCATCCCGCGACCGCCGGATCGCTCCTCGACGCGATATCGGCCCGCTGGACCCTTAATGACGCGTGCGAAATCACCCTCGAAGCCAATCCTTCAAGCGTCGAGGCCGGGCGCTTTGCGGGCTATCGCGCGGCTGGCGTCAACCGCGTTTCCCTTGGCGTGCAGTCGCTGGACGATGAACAGCTTCGCCTTCTCGGCCGGCTTCACTCGGCGGCGGAAGCCCGGCAGGCTCTCGCAATCGCCGCGAAGCATTTCGAGCGTATGAGCTTCGATCTGATCTATGCAAGGCCGGGACAAAGCGAGGCCGAATGGCGGACGGAGCTCTGCGAGGCGCTCGGCTTGGCGCAGGGGCACATTTCGCTCTATCAGCTTACGATCGAGCCGGAAACCGCGTTCTTCGATCTGCACAGGCGCGGCAAGCTCAAGATCCCTGGCGCGGAGCTGGCGGCGAACCTGTACGATCTTACCCAGGAAATCTGTGAAGAAGCCGGCCTTCCCGCCTATGAGATTTCGAACCATGCGGCGGCTGGCGAGGAAAGCCGGCACAACCTCACCTATTGGCGCTATGGCGATTATTTGGGGATCGGTCCCGGCGCGCATGGCCGGATCGGCGGCGGAGGCAAAAAGATTGCGACGGCCGCGATCAAGGCGCCGGCGGCGTGGCACGCGCAAGTGCTTGAGCGCGGCCATGGCTGTGAGGAGTACTGCGAACTCGGCGGCACGGAACAAGCCGAAGAGATGGTGCTCATGGGCTTACGTTTGAGCGAGGGGCTTGACCTGCGGCACCTTGAGGCGAGAACTGGATATTATCCCCGGGCAAGTGAAATCGATGCGCTTGAAGAAATGGAACTCGTGGTGCGGGAGGGCAGCCGGATACGCGTATCGGGACGGGGCCGCCTCGTTCTGAACGCCATTGCCGGAACGGTGGCTGCCGGACTTCAACCGGCGGCCGGCGGCTCAATATTGGGCGACGGCGGTGCCGAAGGATGACGGCGCAGGCTCGACGACCTGATTGCCGTATTTCTGCACTTCCATGATTGAGAAACCGCGCTCGGATGTTCCATCGGGGCGGAGCCGGAAAAGCCCGTCTACGCCCTGAAATCCGGTGGTCCTCGTCAGCTCGGATGCGGCGAACCGGTGCCCGGGCGGATTGTTCGACAGCGAAATCGCGAGGCTCACCGCGTCGTAGGCAAGGCTCGCCAGGCGCGGCGGAGCATCGTTATACGTCTCGACATAGCGCCGGATGAAATCCTGCCAGCCCTTCGGATCGGGTGCGGCGAACCAGCCGCCGAGCAAGGCCGGCTCCTTGCCAACCCCAACATAATCCCAGCCCGAAAGGCCGATCAGCTTCACTTGCTTGGTGTCCATCTCATAGTAAGGGAAAAGCGGCGCAAGCGAGGGCAGCGTGTCTCCGCCAGCCGGAATAAAGAGGGCATCGATCTGGGGCGGCGAATCCTTCTTCGCGAGAACCGACATCTCCTTGACAGGGGGCAGCATCCCGTTGGCTTCCGGGGGGAAGGTCTTCGTCATAATGACCTGGCCGTGGCTCTCCTGAACGGCGCGGTTGAAGGCCTGCTCGACAAGCTTGCCGTACTGATTCTGCGGGAAGAGGGCCGCAAAGCGTGTCTTTCCTTGGCTCACGGCATAAGAGATCATGCGGGGCACATCACTGCCCGCAACGAAACTCAAGAGATAGACACCATTGCCGGCAACGCTCCGGTCGCTCGAGAAGGCAATCACCGGGATGCGGGCAGCCTGAGCGACTGGCGCTACCGCAGTGACTTCATTGGCGAAAAGCGGACCAACAATAAGCTCGGCCCCCTCTTTTACCGCCTCCTGGGCCGCCAGCCGGGCGCCGTCCGGGTTGCCATGCGTGTCTTTCGGGATCAGTTGAACGTTCGGCTTATCGAAATCGAAAAGCGCGAGCTCGCCGGCCTGTTTCATCGCTTTCGCAACCGGCTGGGCGTTGACATTGCCGGTAAGCGGCAAGAGCAGGGCAACCTTCACGACGCCGCCGGCCGGCGCGCCTTGCGCCGCGGCGTCGCCCGACAAGCCCGTATTGCCGCTTGAGCTTCCAAGCCCGCCGATCGAGCAGGCGCCCAGGCCGAGGCATGTCAGGAAGGCTGCGAAGCCAAGAGCCAAGCGATTACGCGCACGGGCATGTTGAAAGAGTATCTTCATCGGGCGATATCAGCTTTATGTTGACCCTGGCCGGTTATGGAGGCAAGCAAACGCAACTACCTGCGACTTGCGCCATCTTGCAGGCGCCGCGAACCATAATCAACGTCCTTCTTAACTATGGCTGATTGGTGATGGCCCGCCTGCAGTTTCCAAAAAATCCGGCGAAGGATGCATCGGGAGCGGTGCCTCAAAGGGCCTCCCTGGATGAAACCGCCAAAACCGGGATTGCACCGGCATTGGCACGGCAACTCGATAAGCTTGCGGCGTCTCCGCTGGTGCCCGGCCTTTATCTTGTTTCGACACCGATCGGCAACCTCTCCGACATTTCCGTCCGGGCGCTTTTTTTGCTTGCCGCCGCGGACATGGCCATCTGCGAGGACACAAGGCACAGCCGCAAACTTCTGTCGGCTTACGGAATACAGAGAAAGCTTGAGGCTTATCACGATTTCAGCGGGGAACGGGACCGCGCGCGGATTCTTGGCGCGCTTGGCGATGGCAAGTCCGTCGCGCTCATCTCGGACGCAGGCACGCCGCTGGTTGCCGATCCCGGCTTCAAACTCGTGCGCGCTGCCATCGCAGAAGGCTTTAACGTTTTCCCTATCCCAGGGCCCTCGGCGGTCCTCGCCGCGCTCGCCGCAAGCGGATTACCCACCGATCAATTCTTCTTCGGCGGTTTTCTGCCCGCAAAGGAAGGCGCACGCCGGAAAGAACTTGAAGCGATGCGGGCCGTTCCCGGCACGCTGATCTTTTACGAGAGCGCCGGGCGGCTTGAAGAGACTCTGGAGGCGATGCTGGCGATTTTCGCGGACCGGCCCATCGTGATCGCTCGCGAACTCACCAAGCTTCACGAAACGGTCTTAAGAGGAAATGCCGCGCAGCTTCTGAAGAAAATACGGGAAAATCCGCCGCTTGGTGAATTCGTTATTCTCATCGGACCCGGAGAGGCAAAGCCCGCGACGGAGGAAGATATTGAAAAGGCTCTGCGCAACGCCATGCAATCCGCCAGCCTGAAAGAAGCAGTTGACGAGGTCGCGAAGGGACTTGGCGTGGGGAGGAAGATGGTTTACAACTTGGCGTTGCAGCTGAGAGAACGGAAAAAATGACTGCGCACAAGAGCCGCCGCTTCCCTGCCCAAAATTCCTACGCTACAGGGGTTGCCGCCGAATCGCGCGCCAGGCTGTTCCTCGAAAGTAAGAACTACCGCATTCTGGCACAGCGCTACAAAACCAAGGGCGGAGAGATCGATCTCGTGGCAAAACGGGATGATCATTTGGCTTTTGTCGAGGTGAAGCGCCGCAAAACTCACGACGAGGCCGCGCATGCGGTATTGCCTCGCCAGCAGGCGCGGATTGCCATAGCTGCTGAAATTTTTTTGGGCGAGCACCAGGATCTTGCCCGGTGCACCGCCAGTTTCGATGTGATCCTCATCAGCCCCAGCCAAGGCTGCTCCCATATCGAGCAAGCCTTTCTTGCGTAATCCTGCCGGCGCCTTAAATTTGCGTTCTCACCCTTGGGATTCGAGGAACGCATGCGGCTGAAAACCGGAGTCCAGATGGACCCGATCGAATGGGTTAACATCCACGGCGACTCTACGTTCGCGCTCCTCTTAGAGGCTCAGAAGCGCCAGCACAGCATCTTTTACTATACGCCGGACAAGCTCTTCATGCGCGACGGGCGCGTGTTCGCGGAGGGGCATGAGCTGCGTGTGGCTGATGTCCCCGGCGCTCATTTCGAGCGGGGGGCGGCACAAACCATCGCCCTGGAAGAGCTGGATGTGATCCATCTCCGCCAGGATCCGCCTTTCGATATGGCCTATGTGACCACGACCCACATCCTCGACCACATTCATCCCAAAACCTTGGTCGTCAATGACCCGGCGAGCGTGCGCAACGCTCCGGAAAAGCTGTTCGTGACCGAGTTCCCGCATCTCATGCCGCCCACGCTCATCACGCGCTCGCTCGACCGCCTGAAGGAATTCCGTGCGGAGTTCGGCGATGTCATCGTGAAACCGCTTTACGGGAACGGCGGCACAGCGGTTTTCAGGCTGCGCCCGGACGATACGAATGCCGGTTCGCTCGTCGAGCTGTTTCAGACGGTGTTCCGTGAGCCGTTTGTGGTTCAGCGCTATTTGCCCGACGTGCGGCAGGGCGATAAGCGCATCATCCTCGTCGATGGCAAGCCCGCGGGCGCGATCAACCGGGTTCCCGCCGCCGATGAGACGCGCTCGAATATGCATGTGGGCGGGCGGCCGGAAGCCACGGAACTTACGGCGCGCGAGCATGAAATCTGCGATGCAATCGGGCCGGAGCTTAAGCGCCGGGGCCTGATTTTTGTAGGGATCGACGTCATCGGCGGTTATCTGACCGAGATCAACGTGACCTCGCCGACCGGCATCCGCGAGGTGAAGCGCTTCGGCGGCGCCAATATCGCGGCCCTCGTCTGGGACGTTGTGGAGGAGAAGGCCGCATCGCGATAATGTTCGTGTATTGTTCTTGATTTTCTAAAAGGCACTAACATACTTGACTCAGTCATCTAATTGGTGTAGGGTTTTCCTACGCTAAGGTGACAACGATGACACACGAACCCAAAACCCTTGTCGAAGCCGTCCGCTACTTCGCGGACCCTGATACGACACTCAAAACGATCATCGAACTTCGGTGGCCGGACGGCGTTTGCTGCCCAACGTGCGGCTCCAAGGAAGTCCGGTTCATTTCCACGCGCCGCATTTGGGAATGCAAGAACAAACATCCCAAGCGGCAATTCTCCGGCAAGGTCGGGACTATCTTCGAAGATAGCCCGCTGCCCCTCGATAAGTGGTTCGTTGCGATCTGGGCCATTGCCAACTGCAAGAACGGCATCAGCTCCTACGAGCTGCATCGTGCGCTCGATGTTACACAAAAGACGGCGTGGTTCATGCTCCATCGCATCCGCCTTGCCATGAAGGCCGGCTCGATCATGACCTCACACGGCCAATTCGAGGCGGACGAAACGCTGATCGGCGGCCTCGAAAAAAACATGCACGCAAACAAAAGGACAGGCCGCACTGGCCGCGGAACCGGCAAGGCCGTTGTCATGGGCATCATCCGCCGCAAGACTGCCGCTTCGTGCAGCAAGGTCAAGGCAACCGTTGTCAAAGACGCAAGCCAGCAATCCTTGCAGACCGTCCTAACCAAAAGCATCGAGCCGGGATCGCATCTCTTTACCGATGCTTGGCAGGGCTATCGCGGCCTTTCCGCTGAATACCGGCATCAAATTGTCGATCATGCCGTCCAATACGTGAAGGGCGTCGTTCATACCAACGGATGCGAGAACTTTTTCAGTCTGCTCAAGCGGACTGTGAAGGGAACCTATATCAGCGTTGAACCCTTCCACCTTGGCCGCTATCTTGATGAGCAAGCGTTCCGCTTCAACGAGCGCGAAGACAATGACGGCGGACGGTTCAAAACCCTTCTCGGCTCAGTCTTTGGCCTTCGCCTGACTTACAAGGAGCTTACCGGACATGATGCACAGCCCGCATAGACCCCCAAGCGGCAAGGGCGAGGCATCCGGCGAAAAAAAACCAGAGACGGAAACTGAAGATATGGCCAAGTTCAAGGACTTGGCCAAAAAGCTTTTAAACGTCTCCAAAGAGGATTTGCAGCGCGAAATCGAGAAGCATAAAGCGAAGAAGCCATAGCGCCCATAAACTGTTGACCGCTTGTGTCAAGCAGCCTCCTCCTGTGCCGGGCCGACAGCCTCATCGCTCATCTTGATCCAAGCGCTCGCGTTCTGCCTTATCTGTTTCCGCTCGTATGTATGCACTGACTTTTGAAACTGCCCCAGAAACGATCTTTTCCTCGCGCTTGGCGGTTTCTGCAAATAGCTTAGCTAGAAATTCCTTATGCTCATCCGTAAGCGGCACAGATGCAGGGCCTGGAGCGATGATCATGAGATCAGATTGAGCACCAACGCCGCCGGCCGCTTGTGCTTTGGTTTTAGCCGAATAGGTTAACCAAAGTGAACGGGCCAAGTCCCAAGTCTTGTCGAACTTAGAAAAAATAAATTCTGTATTTGCCAGAGAACCTCCACTACCTATTGCAGCGAAAAAAGGGGTATCGTAAC
>CAZCIF010000177.1:0-7620 GCA_964498645.1 uncultured Rhodomicrobium sp.
TGGGGGACATTGCGGAGGCGCTGGCGGACGGCAGCCAGGAGCGGGCGCGCGCCCTGACCGGCGAGCTGCTTGCGCTGGCCCGCGATCACACCGCCCGCGAGGCGGCGTTCCTCCGCCGCATCGGTTTCCCCACAGTGGAAGCGGTGGCCGCAGCGCAGCAGGACGCCCTTTCGCGCATCGCTGCGCTGAAAGATGCCGCGCCCGAGGAACGGCCCGGCTTAGTCGCCGCCATGGAGGATGCATTCGTCGCGTACCTCCTGCGGGCCGACATCAACTACAAGAGCTTCGTCGAGGCGGCCGGACTGTCGGATATGGGCTAAAGCGGATCCGGCATGCGCATCCGGCCGTCATCGCGAGGCGGCTTTGCCGCCGGGGCGATCCACAAACAAGCGCAGAGGCACGGCTCTGGATTGCTTCGCTTCGCTCGCAATGACGGTGACCCCACTTGCGCCGGAAGGACTCCGGAGGCGGCGGCGCAGCCCTTTGAGAATGATCAAAGCGCCCATGCAGCGGCGCGCAGAAAATTAGTCGCAAGAACGCGATAGGACGCTCTCATGCCGCATAAGCAAGTTCTCTTCCGTGCCGCCGCGCGGGAGAAAGTTTTGCACGGTGCTACGCTCCTGGCGGATGCTGTGCGTATCACGCTTGGGCCTAAGTCGAAATCGGTTCTGATGCAAAGGGCGTGGGGTGCCCCGATCGTTTGCAATGACGGGCTTACGATTGCGAAGGAGTTCAGCCTGAGAGATCCCGATGAGAACCTTGGCGCCCAGATGCTGCGTCAAGCGGCGGAAAAAACCGGCGAAGCCGTTGGCGATGGGACCAGCACATCGACGGTGCTAGCGCATGCCATACTGACGGATGGAATACGCAATGTGGTGGCGGGCGCGAGCGCCATCGATCTGAAGCGCGGGCTCGACCGCGCGACGAAGGCGGCAGTCCGGTCGCTCAAGGCAATGTCGCGACCGGTGAAGGAACGGAAGGAGAAGGCGCAGGTCGCTACGATCTCCGCCCACAACGACACTGCAATTGGTAATCTTGTAGCCGATGCGATGGAAAAGGTTGGCAATGCCGGGGTGATCACCGTCGAAGAGTCAAAAACCACCGAAACCGTGCTCGAAGTGGTGGAAGGGATGCAGTTCGACCGCGGCTTCATCTCGCCATATTTCATAACCAACCCCGAGAAAATGGAGGCGGTTCTTGAAGATGCCGCCATTTTGATTTGCGATAGAAAGATCGCAAGCCTCAAAGACCTTGTCCCTCTTCTTGAGCAGATTGCGAAGGCTGCAACGCCTTTGCTTGTCATTGCCGAGGACGTCGAAGGAGAAGGACTTGCAACCCTTATCGTCAATCAGCTCCGCGGGGTGCTCAAGAGCTGCGCCGTCAAGGCGCCCGGCTTCGGAGAGCGGCGAAAGGCGATGCTTCAAGACATCGCTATCCTGACCGGCGGGCAGGTGATATCCGAGGAGCTTGGTCTGAAACTCGAAAATGCAACGCTCGAAGAGCTCGGCCATGCCAAGCGCGTTGTGGCCGGCAAGGACAATACGACCATTATCAGCGGCGAAGGCAAACGCGATGCCATCGAGGGCCGGATTCAACAAATCCGCCGTGAAATCGATAAGACTACCAGCGATTACGACAGGGAGAAGCTTCAGGAACGGCTGGCAAAGCTTGCTGGCGGTATCGCGGTCATTCGCGCGGGCGCACCCTCGGAAGCGGAGATGAAATCCAAGAAGGAAGCACTCGACGACGCGATAAGCGCGACCAAGGCAGCGGTCGCCGAAGGCATCGTGCCGGGCGGCGGCCTGGCGCTGTTGCGCTGCGTCGAGGCTGTGGAAAGGGAGGAAGCCGGCTGCGAAGGAGACGAGCTTACGGGCGCCCGGATTCTGACCCGTGCCTTGACAGCGCCGGCGCGTCAAATTGCGGAGAATTCGGCCGTCGATGGAGGCGTGGTGGTGGCCCGCATGATGGAAGGCAAGAATAATTATGGCTTTGACGCCGCCCGTAACGAATATGTGGATTTGATGGAGGCGGGCATCATCGACCCGGCCAAAGTCGTTCGTGTCGCGCTCGAAAACGCGGTCTCGGTGGCAAGCGTGCTCCTCCTCACCGAGGCGACTATGACCGAAATTCCTGAAACGAAGAAAGAGGCCGCGGGGGCGGAACTTGCTATGTAGCGGGTAACGCGACAGTCAGTCTTAAAGTGCCGCCCGCGCTTGCCTTCTCCGCAGGGGAGGGCAGAGACGGCATCCCAGGCTCAGCCAGTAGTCCACTCACCAACGCTGACTGCTTCAATTGGCGAACAGCCCCGTGGACACCAAGGTTGCCAAATATTTACTATTTCTACGTCGCGATCACTTGTAATCTGTTGTTGCGGTGTGGCTTGCCATTCAAGTGTTCGCTATCCCCATACTGGCGCGAAGTGCGTATTGAGATGCGCGAAGCAATTTAGCTTAAGTTGCTATTCGCGCCTCTGACCCGCTATGTTTGCATTAACATGTATACAGCATACATGTATACATGCATGCGCATGTGGCATGGATTGCTTGCGCAAGCTAACACTTTTCGCAATCTCACGGAAACATCAAAAAAGGCACGTAAGCGCACAATGTCCGCAGGAAATACAGCTAGACGGTCTTCCTGGGCTGGTCATCTCTTTCCGTTCTTCTTCTGGTTGCCACTTGTCAACAGACACACACTCGCCGCTGATGCAGTAGCGGGGCTAACGGGCGCCGTCATCGTACTGCCGCAGGGTGTGGCGTTCGCGACCATCGCCGGAATGCCCCCGGAATACGGGCTTTACGCTGCCATCGTGCCGACGATCGCCGCTGCATTGTTTGGCTCGTCCTGGCATCTCGTTGCCGGGCCGAGCACTACCGCGTCGCTCATTCTGGCCTCCGCGCTCGGAGTGTTCGCCGAACCGGGATCGGCGTATTATGTGAAGCTTGCGATAACGCTCGCTTTCATGGTCGGGGCGATGGAACTGGCGCTTGGTGTCTTCAGGGTCGGTGGCATTGTCAATTTCATCTCGCATTCGGTGATCGTCGGATTCACGGCGGGTGTCGGCATCATCATCATCATTACCCAGATCAAGCATTTCGCCGGGCTGGCGCTGCCGCAGGGCCTGCACGTGTTCGAGATCGTGCCCTATGTCGCGATGCATATCCGCGATATCGACGTGGCGACGATGGCGACCGGATTGATTACGCTCGCGACGGGCATCGGCGTGCGGAGTTTCCTGCCGCGCGTGCCGTTCATGATCGTGGCTGTTCTGGCGGGAGGCCTCGCCGGCGCGGTGTTCAACTACTGGGGCGCGCATGTCGCCACAGTCGGCGCGCTGCCGTCGCATCTGCCGCATCTATCTGCGCCGAGCTTCGATCCGGCAGTCTGGGCCATGCTGCTGCCAACGGCGCTGGCGCTCGGGATATCGGCGCTGAACGAGTCGGTGTCGATTGCCAGAGCGATCGCCATCCGCAGCGGCCAGCATGTTGACGCCAATCAGGAATTCATCGGCCAGGGTGTCGCCAATATGGCGGGCAGCTTCTTCTCCGGCTATGTAGTATCGTCGTCCTTCAACCGCAGCGCGCTGAACTACCAGGTGGGGGCGAAGACGCCGGTTTCGGCGCTGATCGGAGGTGTCTCGCTCGCCCTGATCATCGTCGTGGCGGCGCCGCTTGCGGCATACCTCCCCTATTCCGCGATGGCGGCGTCGCTGTTCCTGATCGGCTGGAGCCTGATCGACCGGCGGAACATCGCGCAGATCGCGCGGACGAGCCGCATCGAGACCGGGATTCTCGTTGCGACGCTGGCAACGGCGCTGTTCCTGCAGGTCCAGGTGGCGATTCTAGCCGGGGTAGCGCTGTCATTGGTTGTCTATCTTTACCGAACCTCTAATCCGCGGATCGTGCATCGTGTCCCGGACCCGGCCAGCCCAACTAGGAAAATGACAGATCCGCGGCCGGATCTTCCCGAATGTGCGCAGTTTCACATCATCCGATTCAACGGCTCGCTATTTTTCGGCGCGGTGAGCAGCTTCAAGGAGGAGTTGCTATCCTGCGAGAGCGAGAATCCGCTTTGCAGGCATCTGGCCATCATCATGGCCGGGGTGAACTTCATCGATGTCGCGGGCGCGGAAACATTGGCGCAGATGGCGAGGGGTTATCGCGACCGGGGACGCAATCTCTATCTGATCGGCCCCAACAGGTTCGTCATGGGTGTGCTGGAGAAAGGCGGATACATCGATGCCATCGGCCGGGAGAACATCTTCACCTCCAAGACCACGGCGTTCCGGCGTATCTACTCCCGGCTGAATTATGACATCTGCCGGAAGTGCGAACTGCGTGTTTTCGTCGAATGCGGACGCGTTGGCAAACAGGAGCCGCGAGAGGAAGAAGAAGCGGTCTGTTAACCGGGGCAGTTCAGCGGACGGGCGAGTGGCGCCTCGCCCGGTGCGCGCTTGCGGCCGGAAAAAGCAAGCGCTGAGGCAAGCACGATCGCAGCGGCAGCTTGCGGCAGAGGCGCGAGGCCCACGTTTGCGCATTCCAATGCGGCCGCGAGGAATGGAGCCGCCGCCGTCAGCATGGCCGCCTGTTTGCTGTTCAGCGTGTTGTACGCAATGCCTATGCCGCCGCCGTAGAGAAGCCCAGCGATCAGCGCAGCCTGAGGCCAAGCAGCGAGTGCGGCTCCGCCTGTCCCGTTTGTGGTTGCCGTAACTGCGAAGCACAGGACCGTAGGGATGGCCCAGGCCTGCCAATACGGCAGACGTGCCGCCGCATAGCGTGTCTGGCCGGACTGCAGGATTGTGCCCGCAGTGAGTGCCGCCGCCACGGCAATCCAGGCGTGCCAGGCGCTCCCGCACAAACCAGCAAGGGCAACCAGCACTGCAAGGAGCAAAAACACATCGTGTTCGCTTACCCTGACGCACCTCATCGCCCGGCGCATCACGCGCGAGAACACGGCAATCGCGGGCAGGAGCAGGAGTGCGCCAGCCGCGCCGGTGAACGGCGACGCCGCCATTACGAGCGCCAGCGTCACCGCGTCATACGGCAGGTTAGCACCAGCCGCAGCACGCAGACGGCGGTTGAAGAGCACCGCCGCCAGCCTGCCGAAGCCTGCCGCTACCGCAGCGCCAAAACCGAAAACGGCTGCGGCAGGCCATGGCTCGGCGTTCCCGCTGGAAGCGATCAGGAGCATCAGCGCCACGGCTTGCGCCGTAGCGGCGGCAAGCATCGCTATGGCACCGGGCCCGCGCCAGGTGCGTTCCCCTGCGTGCGCTTGGGATGCGGGGGCGCCGCCTTGCGCTTGCCCGGTTTCCATGGCGGCAATCTTGTCATAGACTCCAGGCAACCAGATCACGTTGGACGCCGCCAAGCGAGGAGTGTTGCGGAGCAATTGTCCACTTTCCGTGCTCATGAATGGTACTCGATCTGGAATATGCGGATCTGGGCCAGTAACATCTTTGCGCCGCCCCGGCCACGGCCCCCTGATGCGGCGCCGGGCAAGTGCCTTCACCCTTGGCGCAGCCTCGATGAGGCAGTTGCGGGACGGGACACGAGGGAGCAGGACGGATCATACAAGGGGCGGTTGCGCGCCCATAGTTACCATTCGGATACGTTCTGCGGCGGTTGTACGAGGCTCGGGGCCATGAGGATACTTGTTATCGAGGACGATCCGGAGGGGCGCGCCGTGCTGGCGCAAGGTCTGGCCGAATGCGGGCACGAAGCCGTGTGCGTCGCCGATATCCGCACCGGTCTGCCGCTCGCGGGGGATGGTGGGTTCGACGCGCTGGTCGTCGACCGGATGCTGCCCGACGGCGACGGCTTGAGCGTGGTCAAGACGCTGCGGGAGCGAAACATCATGACGCCCGCCGTTTTTCTTACCGCGCTGAACGAGGTGGACGACCGCATCGAAGGCTTGCGTGCGGGCGGGGACGATTACATCGCCAAGCCGTTTTCTTTCCTGGAGCTGCTGGCGAGGATAGAGGCGGTGACGCGGCGCCGCGCGAACACCCCGGAAACGATCTTGCGCGTGGGTGATCTGGAGGTGAACGCGCTGACCCAGACCGTTAAGCGCGGCGGCAGGGACATTCTCATGCAGCCGCGCGAATTCCGCCTTCTCGAATTCCTCATGCGCCATGCCGGACAGACGGTGACGCGCACCATGCTTCTCGAGGGCGTGTGGAAATACCGCTTCGAGCCGGAAACGAAGGTTATTGACGTGCAGATGAGCCGCTTGCGCCAAAAGGTCGATCGCGGCTTCGACAAGCCGCTGATCCACACGGTGCGCGGCGAGGGGTACTGCATTCGTGCGGATTAGATCTTACCAGACCACGACGTTCCGGCTGACGGTGTTTGCCAGCCTCGCGTTCATCGCCGCGGGTGGGGCGGTGCTCGGCTTTCTTTACTGGAGCATGGTGTCAGTGATTGGCGCCGAAATCGACGGCGCGCTGCAGCGTGAATTTGAAGATATGAACGCGGCCTATGCGCGCGGCGGCTATGAGCGCCTGCGCCGGACGGTGGAGGACCGCGCCTCGCCACATGACGATGCCTTGCGCGTATACCTCCTCATCGGCCCCGATGGCGCGCAGTCCGGAAATCTGAAGGCGTGGCCCGCTCAGGCGCCCGCGCCGGGGGGAGCCGCCGATATTGCGGTGAGCCACGCGGCGGGGATGGTCCGGGTTCGCACGCTGGCATTCGATGATAGCAGCCGTCTCGTCGTGGGGCGGGCGCTCAGCGAGATGAATACTTTCACGAGCATCGCCGAAGAAACCCTGCTGAGTGCGCTTCTGGCAAATCTCGTTCTGGGTATTGCTGCGGGCTTGACGCTTGCACGCTATGCGCGGTGCCGCCTGACCAAGATCAACGTCACCGCACAGGAGGTTCTGGAAGGGAAAAATTCCGCGCATATCGATGCCGGCGAAGGCGGTGACGAATACGATCTTCTTGCCCGCAATATCAACTCAATGCTCGGCCGCATTCAACGCCTGGTAGCCACGGTGCGCGGCGTGACTGAGAACATTGCCCATGACCTGCGCACGCCGCTTAACCGCCTGCGCGGGCGGCTGGAAGTCGCGCTTATGGCGCCGCGCTCGCCGGAGGAATATCGCAGCATCTTGCAACGCGCGGTCGCCGAGGCCGATACGATCGTCAATACATTCAATGGCATACTGAAGATCGCACGGATCAAGGCCGGGGCACTTGCGTTGCCGAAAGACCCGGTAGATCTGGCGGAGGTAGTGGAGGAACTGGCAGACCTTTATCAAGCTTTTGCTGAGGAAAGCGGTGTGGTGATTGAGACGCGGTTGCCGTGCTGGAACGGGCAGGCGCAGCCGGACTTACACGTCCTGGGCGACGCGCATCTGATTTCGCAGGCGGCTGCGAACCTCCTGGACAACGCGATAAAGTATTCGCCGCGCGGGAGTACGGTTGAAATTGCCGTGGGGCGAGGGTTGGAGGGAATTAGCCTCGAAATCGCGGATCACGGTCCCGGAATTCCCCCGGAAAAACGCGCCACAACCTTGGACCGCTTCGTGCGGCTCGACGCGGCAAAAGACAAGCAGGGCTTTGGTCTTGGCCTGAATTTCGCCTCCGCTGTTGCGGAGTGGCATGGCGCACAGTTGGAACT
>CAZCIF010000178.1:0-5028 GCA_964498645.1 uncultured Rhodomicrobium sp.
GGTGAAGGCGCTGAAGCCGGATATTTTCGTTGTCTCCGCCCATGCGAAAGGGCCGGCCTTGGCGATCCGGCAGATGAAGGAAATGCAGGTCAGCGTGCCCATGCTGGCGATGACACATTGCGATTCCGCTCAGATTGTCGCGAAGTTTGGGGCTGATGCCAACTTTGCGGTTTGCGGCTCGCAATGGGACCGCAGCCTGACCTATAAGGACAAATGGTTTGGCAGCGCTGAGGACTTCGCTCAATTGTTCGAGAAGGAGTACAAATATGCTCCGCCCTATCAGGCCGCGTAGTCTGCGGCGGCAGTCCTTGTATATGCGGATGCGATCCAGCGCGCTGGCAGCCTCGATGCCCAAAAAGTGCGCGATGCGCTAGCGGCAACCGATATGCAGACTTTTTACGGAAACGTAAAATTCAGCGAGCGCGGCATGAACACGGCCAAGCCCATGGTGCTCTTCCAGGTCCAGAACAAGGAATTTAAGGTGGTGGCTCCAACCAAATGGGCGACGTCGAAGATTGTCTATCCGGCGCCGGAGTGGTCAGCGCGCGGGAGCAATTAGCTATCCGGCGGGGCGGGCCGATAGCGCCGCCCCTTTCCCTTCCCGTTAGACAAGGCCGGCCGTCACAGCATGGACAACCTCGATCTTCTCCTTCAAGCGCCGGTTCTGAACGTCCAGCTTGTCATCGATGGCATCCTTGCGGGCGCCATCTTTTCGCTCGCGGCTTACGGGATGGCACTTGTCTGGGGCGTGATGAAGATCATCAATATCGCCCAGGGCGAGTTTGTGGTTCTCGGCGGCTACATCACCCTGTTCATTGCGCAAGCCGGTGCTTCGCCCTTCCTCGGGATTCCCGTGGCGGCTGCGGCGATGTTTGCCTTCGGATGGATCGTTTACCGGCTGGTTATCTTCCGCATCGTCGACCGGGATCTCTTCACTTCGATTCTCGCCACCTTCGGCCTCAGCATTCTCTTGCAGCAGCTCGCCAATCAGCAGTTTGGCGCCGATGTGAGAACGGTCAGCTCCGGCCTTGGAACCCTGCTCCTGTTTAACGGCATGGTCACGGTGTCTGAAATTAAGCTTTTGGCCTTCGTCCTAGCCTTCATGGCGGCAGCCTGCCTCCTCTTGTTCCTGAAGTACTCGCGCATGGGACAGGCCATCCGCGCTACATCCCAAAACCCCCGCGCGGCGCGCATCCTTGGCATCGACACCGGCCGCGTTTACGCCGCCACCTTTGGGCTGAACGCTGCCATCTGCGGCGCGGCCGGGGCGCTTGTCTCGATGACCTGGATCATTCACCCATATCTGGGCCTGACCTACACCGTCCGGTCCTTCATGATCGTCGTGGTGGCGGGGCTCGGCAATATTTCTGCGGTGATCGCCTCGGGCTTCGGGCTTGGCGTTGCCGAGAACTTCGCGGGCTTTCTGTTGGGCGCGGAATATCAGGCCGCTTTCGTTTTCTCCCTGCTCGTCGTCATTCTTTTATTCAGAAGTTTCCTCATGAGCCGGCAGCGGAAATATTTGAGATGAGAAGCTCCTCTCACACGTTTCTGGTTTTTGCGGGCGTCCTGGCCTTCGCGATAGGCGCACCCTTCCTGCTGGCGGACTACAAGGTGCAACTCGCCTTTATGTGGGTGATGATTGTCTTTGCCCTGACCTGGGATCTCGCAGGCGGGCAGATGGGTTACAATTCCTTCGGCAATGTCGTCTTTTTCGGCATCGGCGCCTATGCCTGCGCCGTGGTTCAGCGCGATAGCGGGCTTGGCTACTATCCGGGGCTTTTTTGCGGGATGCTTGCTGGCGGTGCGCTGGCCGTTGCGGCTGCCGCCATACTCGGCTCCGGCATCTTGGCTTTGCGTGGACAATATTTCGCAATCGCAACGCTTGGCCTTGGCATCGCCGCAGGCGAGATAGCTGCGGCTTGGGACTATATCGGGGCGGGCTCCGGGATAGCCACGCCGGTGTTTCCAGGCCAGATCGAAAACAGGCAAACGTTCTTCTATGCCGTGTGCGCAGCGCTCGGCATTTTCTGCCTGTTCTTTTTCCGGCGCCTCTATCAGGGCCGCTTCCGCCTGGCGATCAACGCCATCCGCGACGATGAGGACAAAGCGGAGGCGATGGGGCTGCGCACCACGCTTTATAAAACCCTCGCCTGGGCCATTGCAGCGGCTTTTCTAGGTCTCACCGGCGGTGCCGTAGGTAATCTGATCGGATTCATCGACGCGCACGACGTTGCTTTTGCCGGTACGACCTATGGAGTGTGGATGGTGCTTATGGCCATTCTTGGCGGCAAGGGTACGCTTTGGGGACCGGTTGCGGGCGCCATCGTGTTCCATATCACGCAGGAACTTTTCTGGACCTACCTGCTTGGCTGGCAGCGCGTTGCGCTTGGCCTCCTGATCCTTTTGATCGTGGTATTCTTCCCTGAGGGCATCATGGGCTGGCTCCGCGAGCGCTTTCCCGCCATGTTCGGAGAGGTGGTGGAAGAACGCCAGCCGGCCGTTGCAAAGGACGTCCCATGAGCGCGCTGCTCGAGGTGGAGAACGTATCGAAGCGATTTGGCGGCGTCGTCGCCAATCATCGGATCTCGATCCATGTCAACCGCGGCGAGATCGCCGGTCTCATCGGACCCAACGGCTCCGGCAAGACCACTCTTTTCAATTCCATCGCGGGGTATCATCCCATTGACGGAGGCTCGATCCGCTTTGCGGGCAACGAAATTTCCAATCTGCGAGCACCTCAGATTGCCCGGCTCGGCCTTTTACGGACCTTTCAGCAAACGCGAATCTATGCGCGCATGACCTGCATGGAGAACATGCTTATCAGCCGGCCCGACCGTGTTTTCAGCTTCGGCCGCATGTTCCGGCCGCCTACTGCGGAGGCGCACGAAGAGGCAGGCGAGCTTCTGAATTTCGTTGGCCTTTATCAAAAACGCAATCTGCGCGCGGGCGACCTGTCATTCGGACAGCAAAAGCTTCTGGAATTTGTGATGGCGCTCATTTGCCGGCCGGAAATGCTGCTGCTCGATGAGCCGACAGCCGGCATCAATCCAACGCTCATAAGCGGGCTCATGGAGCGCCTTCAGCAAGCCAATGAACGGCTCGGCATCACGCTTCTTGTCATTGAACACAATATGCGCGTGATCATGGAGCTTGCCCAGCATATTTACTGTCTTGCCCATGGCGAACTTCTGGCGGAGGGCACGCCCGCGCAGGTCCGCAACGACAGGCGTGTGCTCGATGCCTATCTGGGGGCTCAGTGATGGCGGCGCAGGACGAAATAAAGACAAGCGCCGCCGCCGGTGCCGCGAGTTATGCCGGCCGGCTCCGCAATTTGAAATCTTCGATATCTGTCGAAGATGTGGCCCAAGAGGCCCAAAGCCTGGCAGAAACAGGACCTGACCGGGCCTTCCTGGACGCGCTGGCCGGGGATGACATCCATCTACGGGTAGCGGGCCTGCGCGCCGGTTACGGTAAGATGGTAATCCTCCCTGGACTCTATCCCGTCATCGGCCGGGGCCGCTCGCTTTGCCTTATCGGCCCGAACGGCGCGGGTAAGTCAACCGTGCTTCACAGCATTTTCGGCTTCACCGATATTTTCGCGGGACGCATTCTTGTGGACGGCAAGGAGGTTGCGCATTTGCCCCCGAGGCAGAAGCTGCGAGACGCCGGCATCGCCTACATCCTCCAGAGCAATTCGGTTTTTCCCGATATGACGGTGGAGGAGAATCTCTGGTTGGGCGGATATCTCAAGGACAGGCCCGATGAAGTGAAAGAGGCCGCCGAACGCATCCTTGCGAAATACCCGCGCCTCGGCCAGCGCCGCAAGCGCCGTGCTGGCACGCTCTCCGGCGGCGAGAGGCGCCTTCTGGAAATCACAAGGGCGCTGATCATGTCGCCCCAGATTCTTCTCATCGACGAACCCTCGATTGGGCTTGAGCCACGCTTCATCGATATGGTGTTCGAGATCCTCGCGGGCCTGCAGCGTGACGATGGCAAGACGATCATACTGGTCGAGCAGAACGCGAAGAAGGGGCTGGAATTCGCCGATACCGGCTATGTCCTGGTCAATGGCCAGCTTGCCCTGGCGGGACCGGGCAGCGAGCTTATCGAGAAGCCCGAGGTCGCCCGGCTTTTTCTGGGCGGTTAGCCGGTTTAGTCAGCCTGTCGCAATGATGGTACTATAAGAAAAGAATTATATAGAGATTAACCTACCAAAAAAGCATGCTAGAATGCCCTTAAATCAAAGGACACAGCCATGATTCGCCAGTTTGATAGGGGCTTGCAAGCCTATCTGGAGCTAAAGGCGGAAGGCAAAGTGGCTCAAAAACAAAAAAGAAAAAAATGATATTATGAGAAAATAAACTTAAGTAGTTACCTTGAGGGTAACGAAGAGTGAACATAATCTACCATGATATTGCCGTGGAGGCGAAAAAATAGCTGGAGACCAACAAGCACCTTCTCAAAAAAAGTGATCGATAACTGTCAAGGTTATGTTCAGGCTTCGCAAATAAGGATAACAAGGGGACTCGACAGTTACGCAGGGAGAGGACGATGGTTGCATTAGCTCTATCGCGCACCAATCGGAGTTCGTCTCGCGTTGATAAGTTGCCTTCTTGGAGGACGCTGTTTGCGTATTGGGTTGCTATGAGTAGGCACGACGACATAAAAAAGTTATGGGAACGCGATGATCTTTCTACTCGTGAGAAATTTGATGCCTATTTAGAAGGCTATTTGATGGCCTTTGACCCTTACCCCGTGTGCAACCGTCAGCTTTTTAGCAAAAATGATTTGCACGCACTTTTGCTCGATTTTTTCGCTGTTGGCGATGATATGAACAAGGCTGCGCAGAAGCTTGTGAGTGCGCCAGATAGTGAATTTGCTAAGACTGGCTTAAGCCCAGATGAAATCAGAAGACGAAGAATCGAAGCTGCCAAGCGGACCCTTGCCGCAATTGAGCGAGCGCAATCAACCATCAACGAACGTTCGAAATAACGAGGTGCCCGCTTCCCTGGGGGATCTCAGAGAAGA
>CAZCIF010000178.1:5038-7590 GCA_964498645.1 uncultured Rhodomicrobium sp.
GAGGCACCTCCGCCCACCGCAGCTGAACTCGAAACTGTTCTCAAGTTCCGCGCGTACCGAGGAGCATGGCCTCCAGCCGATGTCCTCATAGAACAAGAAGCGGCACTTCCAGGAGCCGGAGTTCGGTTGCTAGACTGGACGGAACGGCAAATGGCTCATCGCCATAAAATGGAAGAGATACAGGTTCAGGGTAACGAAAAGCGTATGGATGATAGCCAGCGCAATGGTTTTTACGTTGGCCTTACCTCTTTAGCAGGCGGCACCACGTGCATCATTTCGACCAATAGCTGGTACGGCATGGTAGCCGGTATCGCGATTGTTGCAATTGGCGTTGGTGGCCTATTGCGGTGCACCTCGCGCGCGGCATTCGTCACTTGCTTGGCGACAGAGCAAACAAAAATTAGTTAAGTCAATCTCGTATATAATTGCCTTAATAAAAGACCACAACACCATATCAAAAGAGGCAAGTCATGACCGCTTACAACGTGGTGCGCTTCCGGGTGAAGCCTGGCCGAGATCAGGAATTCCTTGACGCTCACACAAAGGTACAGGCGAACTGGTCCGGCCTCCAACATGCCAACATCATCAAGACCGGTGAGCGCACTTATTGCATCATCGCAGAATGGGCTGACATGGACGCGCTCGCAAATGCGCGGCCAAGCATGATCGCAACTCTCGACTCTTTCCGTGACACTCTCGACGACCTTGGCGGCGGATTAGGTGTCACCGATCCGGTGTCGGGGGCAGTCGTCCTGGCGTTGAAATAGGGTACCGGCGCTGTTCGGTGATCCGCCCAATGCCGCCGGCTCAGCCGGTATTCCGGTAACCGGTCCTCAACCGGCTCGCGTTTTCGCCGGACTGAAGATCGAAGCCAGAATTGCCCAGGAACTAGCAGGACTCGCCCGGCCGCTCGAAAGCGTCGGCGCCCGCCTCGTGCCGGAAAGCGATATCCATCTCACGCTTGTACCGCCCTGGAGCGAAAGCAACATTGCCGGCGCGATCGAGACACTCCGCGCGGTGGCGAGCGGGTTCAACCGCTTCTTATTAACATTCGCACATCTTGGATACGGCCCCACGCTCCAGCATCCGCGCCTCCTATGGGCCGATTGCGTGGCCAGCAGCGAGTTGAAGGAGTTGCAAATGGCGCTCATGGCTGCCTATGGCAGAACGGAAACGCGGCCGTTTCTACCCCATGTCACACTCGCCCGCTTCCCTCAAAACGGATGGGCGGCAGTCAGGCAGCACCCCATCGATCTCCCTTTGTCATTGACGCAATGCGTTCCCTCCGCCGAATTGTTTCAGTCGCCGCCGAAAGGCCAAAGCGGCTATCGGATTCTCGACTCGTTGCCGCTGGCCGGCGCTTGAATTCCACTCGCAATTTCAATTGATAAGCATCAAAGACCGAAGCGCGCCCGCCGGGCAAGCTAGTTTGTTCGTTCATGAGTCTCAAAGATGGAGCAGGATCGGCACGGCACCCAACGGCTCGGCCTGCCCCTTGCTCCCCGGTGCCGCATATGGAGCGTCCCATGCTTAAAGCATCGAATCCGGAGCAAGTGCGTTTCGTCGCTCTCCTCGCGAAGACAGCGCGCCAGCAACGCGACTCTTTCCTCGGCAATGTCGCTGAGAATGATCTGGCTGAGTCGAAGGCGGCGCGGGGTGAGCACAATCCGACTGCCGAGCTTGGCTTCGCACCCGTTCCTGCGGAATCGCTGCAGATCACCGCGCTGCGTGAGGCAATTGCCGGGCTGACACCCGCAGCCCGCTTCGAGCTGTTCGCCTTGATGCGCATCGGTCAGGGCGATCTCGCCGTGAAAAAGTTCTATCGCGGGATCAGCGAGGCGGCAACGCTAGGAGACGAGACGGTTACAGCTTCACTCATGGAAGATCCCGACCTTCATGATCACCTCATGAAGGGCCTATACGAAGCGAAGCTTGTTTCCACGTAGACCGGCGCTCTGCGGCGTCCTAGCAAAAAATCTCAGCTTAACACCCCTCACCCTGTCCCTCTCCCTTTGGGAGAGGGAACGCTGTTGCACGCTCCGTGGCTTGTTCGGGCGTCCCTTCTCCACATCGCGCTTGCTTGCAAGCGCGATCATTTTAAGTGCAAGCACGCCAAGGCGTGCTTGCTGGGAGAAGGACAGGATGAGGGGCGGATGGCCGATTTCAGCCAGATTTGGTATTACACAGTGGGCAGCGCACCTTTGCTGGTCAGGTCCGCCTTGGGGCGCTCCTCCGACAACGGTTTTCCCTGCACGATGTAATAAACGGTCTCAGCGATATTCGTGGCATGGTCGCCCATGCGCTCGACGTTCTTGGAGCAGAAGAGCACATGCGTGCAGAACGAGATATTGCGCGGATTTTCCATCATATAGGTGAGCAGCTCCCGGAACAGGGAATTGTGCAGGGCATCGATGTTCTGGTCCTCGCGCCACACTTCCATGGCGGCAGCAACGTCACGGCGCTCATAACTTTGGAGTACCCCCGCTAATTGGCCGAGCACGAGTTCCGCCATGCGGCGGAGCTGCAGGATGACCGTGTTGGGAGGGAACGCA
>CAZCIF010000179.1:0-3885 GCA_964498645.1 uncultured Rhodomicrobium sp.
ACCGCCTCGATGTGATCGCCGATGAGCCGCCCCTGGAAGTGCGCGTTGCCGAAGTGGGGGCTACCACGGTCGGCGAGGGCAACCGGAAGGTTTCGCTGGAGCTTTCCGGGCAAGTCGACGAGGGCTTGCTCATTTGGGACGACGGCGTGCAGTCCGACGCTTATGTTGTGGACAACAACTACAACACGAGCCGCTTCCGCATGAAGGGTTCGGCCAAGATGGCTCCGGGCTGGAAGGCCGGCTTCTACATCGAGTTCGACATGCTGGCGAATAACTCCGCTAAGATGGACGCGAGCGGGACCAACAACGCAAAAATCACCGGCGACGCTGGCCTCTTCCGTATGCGCCAGGAGAACTTGTGGGTCAAGAGCGAGAAGTTCGGCACTGTCACGGTCGGCGTGCAGGCCATGGCCTCGAAGGACATCGTCCTCACCAATCTCAGCAACAGCATGAGCGACGCCGAGAACTGGTGGATCGCCGGATTTAAGGCACGGGGCACCGACTTGACGTGGGGCCAGCTCTCCAACGCGATGAATGGCGGTTTCACGAACGCTCTCCGTTATGACTCTCCGTCGCTCTTCGGTTTCATCCTGTCTTCGTCTTGGGGCGATAACGACGTGTGGGATATCGCCCTGCGCTTCCAGAAAGAGTGGAACTCCATCCGCGTCGCCGCCGGCGTCAGCTATGCCTACTACGGCGATGACATTAACTGGGCGACCCCCACTGCCTCCCTTAATCCGGGAGTGAAAAAGCCGGTTGAGGTCATCACCGGCGCCATCAGCGCGATGCACGTCCCGACCGGCATTTACGCGAACTTCACGGCCGGCGACCGTAGCATAGTCGACAAGGATCTCGATGCGAGCTACTGGTACGTGCAAGGCGGTATCTCGAAGCGCTACTTCGACGTCGGCGCGACGACCGTTTACGGCGAATATGGCGAGTATAGTGACTTTGCTGTGGGCCGGACCGCTGTTGTTGGTCATGCGCCCGTCGAGTCTTCCGACACCACGAAGTGGGGCGCTGGCATCACGCAGAACTTCGACAGCGCGGCGCTTACCCTCTACGCCAACTACTTCCACTATAGCGCCGACGTGATAGACACCGTCAAACATGACCTGTCTCCGAAGGACATCGACGGTGTGATCACCGGTGCTCGCATCAAGTTCTAATCCGAGCCAAATCTCAAATCGGGAAGGCCGCCTCCGGGCGGCCTTTTCTTTTTGCGCCGTCATTGCGAGCGTAGCGAAGCAATCCACCGGAACATTCGCAACGGTTGCGCAAGTATCTGGATCGCCACGGCGGCTGAAGCCGCCTCGCTATGACGTTGCGGCACTCCGTCATTGCGAGGGGCATCGCCCCGAAGCAATCCAGAAGTCGCAAGCTAACGCGGTGCAAGTTTCTTTGGATCGCCACGGCGGCCAGGGCCGCCTCGCGATGACGAAGTGCATCAAAGCAGCGTCTCGTACAGATCCGTCCATTCCGGATTGAAGCTCTCGATCAGCGCGATTTTCCTCGCCCGCGGCCCGGCTTTGATCTCCTTCTCGCGCGCAATGGCGTCGTCCATGCGCCCGTGCAACTCGTAATAAACAAGGAGCTTGCACCCATATTTTGCAGTGAAGCCCTCAATCGTCCCGGTCTTATCCTCGTAAACACGCTTAATAAGGCCGGAGGTGACACCTGTATAAAGCGTGCCATTCCGTTTGCTCGCCATGATATACACGGCTGGTTGTTTGATATCGCGCATGGCTCACATCCGTCATTGCGAGGGCATCGCCCGAAGCAATCCAGTGGGATATTCGCAAGGGCTGCGCAAGTGTCTGGATCGCCACGGCGGCCAGGGCCGCCTCGCGATGACGCTTGCACAACGTCATTGCGAGCGTAGCGAAGCAATCCAGGGCCGCCTCGCGATGACGGTGGCCTCATAAATCTTGAAGTCCATCCGCAAGCGCGATAAACAAGGCGGGCGCGCGGGGAGGCGAAGCCTATGCTGCCACTATTGAAATTCATAGCCGGTCTCATCGACCTCTATATCTATGTGATTATCATCGGCGCGATCCTGAGCTGGCTGATCGTGTTCGATGTGGTCAATCGCAGGAACCGCGTGGTTTTTCTCCTCGCGGACACGTTCCACCGCCTGACCGAGCCGGCGCTCCGGCCCATCCGCCGCGTGCTGCCCGATCTCGGCGGGCTCGATATCTCACCCGTGATCCTGATTCTCGGCCTGTTGTTCTTACGCAATGTTGTCATCTTCGGCTGGCTCGCCCCGGGCGTGGCCTAGGAGGCTCCGTCATTGCGAGCGCAGCGAAGCAATCCAGAAGTGGCATCGGCGAATGTCTGGATCGCCACGGCGGCAAAGCCGCCTCGCGATGACGGTTGATGGACATTCCCGCCACGCGCGCCGCAAACGGCATCGTGCTGCATGTGCGGCTGACGCCAAAAAGCAGCGCGGCGCGGATCGCGGGCGTCGAATCTCATGGCGGGAAGCCGGTTCTCAAAGCGCATGTCACCGCGCCGCCCGAGGATGGCAAAGCGAACGCGGCGCTTAGCGTGCTTATTGCCGGCTGGCTCGGCGTTCCCAAATCTAAAGTGGCGGTGGCAGCCGGGCAGAAGTCGCGGCTGAAGTCCGTCGCGGTTGAGGGCGATACGAACGCGCTTCTCGCGAAGGTGGAGGCGCTGCTTGCGCCGGGTAGGAAAGCGGATAAAAGGTGAGCAATCGTCATTGCGAGCGCAGCGAAGCAATCCAGGGGCAGCAAACGCAAGGTTGCGCAAGCCCTGGATCGCCACGGCGGCCAAGGCCGCCTCGCGATGACGGCCAGACGAAGGCAAGGTGAGGTACCGTGGCTGAAGCGCTTATTTTGGATGGCGTTGCCGCCGCCGCGAAGATCAAGGAGAGTGTGGCCAAGCGCGCCGCCGCTTTCGCCGGGGCGTCGGGCAGGCGTCCCGGCATCGCCGTCATCCTTGCGGGCGAAAATCCCGCAAGCCAGGTCTATGTGCGCAGCAAGCTGAAGCTCGCGCGCGATCTTGGCTTCCATTCGGTGGAGCACCGTCCCGCCGCTGATATTACCGAAGGCGGGCTGATCAATCTCATCGCCATGCTGAATGCGGACGAATCCGTCGATGGCATTCTGGTGCAGCTTCCGCTGCCTGCGCATATCGATGCGGAAGCGGCCATCGCCGCCATCGCCCCGGAAAAAGACATCGACGGCTTCCATCCGGTAAACGCTGGACGGCTCTTCATCGGCAAGCCTGCCTTCGTGCCTTGCACGCCGCTCGGCTGCCTGCGGCTCATCCATATCGCCAAGCCGCATATCGCCGGGCTTAACGCCACGGTGGTAGGCCGCTCCAATATCGTTGGCAAGCCCATGGCGCATTTGCTGCTTGGCGAGGACTGCACCGTGACGATAGCCCATTCAAAGACGCGCGATCTGCGCGCGGCGGTGCATAACGCCGATATTCTCGTCGCCGCCGTGGGGCGGCCTGAGACGATTCCCGGCGAGTGGATCAAACCGGGGGCAATCGTCATCGATGTCGGCATCAATCGCGTGCCGGCAGGAGATGGCAAAACAAGGCTCGTTGGCGATGTGCATTTCGAAAGCGCCCGGAAAGTGGCGGGCGCGATCACGCCGGTTCCCGGCGGCGTGGGGCCGATGACGGTGGCCTATCTCATGGCCAACACCTGCCGTGCCGCGTTTCTGCGTCACGGCTTGGCTTGGGAGGCGGGAATTTAGCGCGGGCCGCCGTCATTGCGAGGGGCACAGCCCCGAAGCAATCCAGCAGAAACAGGCGCAGTGCGGGCTGCGCTGGATCGCCACGGCGCTAAAGCGCCTCGCGATGACGCACTTTCCGTCATAGGCCTCTACTGGCTCTGCGTAGGCCGCATTGCTC
>CAZCIF010000179.1:3895-7552 GCA_964498645.1 uncultured Rhodomicrobium sp.
GCGGCAAGTGCCGCCTCGCGATGACGTCTGCGGAATGACGTTACATGCGCCTCTGCTAAGCCTGCGTAGGCCGCATTGCTCCGAACAACCTAAGCACAAGGCCGGGGATCAGAAGAGCGAGAGCTATCATCCAGAAGGGCTTGACGTTGAACTCGAATTTCGTGGCATCGCCGAAATTGATGCCCGGCTCGGCGCCGAGGATCATGCCTGCCGCCTGGCAAGCCAGGAAGAAGACGCCAAGGATGAGAAGCAGGCCGCCTGTAAGGCGCAAGAAATAGGTACACCGTCCCGTGAACATCCAGATCAGGAAAGCTACGGTGCCGGCAATCAGAACAGCGGCACCCGCATAAACGATCGGCATCATAAACGGCATCATTTGGACCATTAGGTCGAGCAAGGTTTGCTTCATGGCGGTCTCCTCCAGGCCTCGTATTTATCCGGGGTACATTCCGTCCCCGTGTTGGCGGGCATAGACAAAAGGAAGCCACGGCCTCCAGCGAGGCCGTGGCGCTCTTGCTTCGATGAACAATAGGACAAAACGGCTCCGCTTAGGAAGCTATCCCTCTTGCCTATTTCACGCGGGTAAAGTCGCCCTTAGCGCAGACATTTTTGTCGGTGCAGCCGTCCATCGACCAAACATCGGTGCCCTTGAAGCTCAACTTGGTGTTGTAGATGTCGCCGCTGGCCGGATGCGCAATCTTGCCAACGAAGTTATCGCCCTGCTTCTCGAGCTTGGAGCGGATCATTTCCATGCCCTTGTTCTTGGGGCCGTCAATGACCGTGCCGCAGATGCCTGCGCCAGACGGGTTGGTTGTGCATTCTTTGACCTCGACAGTGAAATCCGTCCACTTCCACTTGCCGATCATATCCTTCATTTCCGCTGCTTGAGCGGGCATCAGAGCGCAACCCAGAGTCAGGATCGCAGCGGTCAGCGTTACTTTCTTAAACATGGAACCTCCCTCGAACATTTCGCTACCTTACATGCACGGACTGCGCTTTGCGCATCGCATGACAGGCCGTGCCTCTTTTGTTGAAATCACATACAAACATTCGCATGTGACGAGGTCAGCATATGTCTGTGAGACCACGCGCACAAGCGTTTTTGACTTAGCCTTTTTGACACGTTTAAGCTTTCCGGTGGATAAGCGAACGGACCCCTCTGCAGACTGCGTTGTTGCCTCCGCGGCGGGATCGTGACAAAGCATTTCCTCGCATCGTCGCAACTCCTCCACGGCACCGCACGCGCATGAAATTTACGCTTTCCTGGCTCAAAGATCACCTGCAAACCGAGGCCCCGCTCGATGAGATCGCTTCGAAGCTCACCCTCATCGGGCTTGAGGTCGAGAGCATCGAAGATCCCGCGCGGAAGTTGAAGGATTTCACCATTGCGCGCGTCCTGGAAGCCGGGCCGCATCCGAATGCGGATAAGCTTCGCGTCTGCAAGGTGGATACCGGCTCCGGCACAGTCCAGGTGGTTTGCGGCGCACCGAACGCCCGCAAGGGGCTGATCGGCGTTTTCGCCGCGCCCGGCGTGCATGTGCCGGGGATTAACGTCACGCTTGGAAAGGCAACGATCAGGGGCATCGAGTCGGCGGGCATGCTCTGCTCGGAGCGGGAGCTTGAACTTTCGTCCGAGCATGCCGGCATCATCGAGCTGCCCGAGCGCATGAAGAAGCATGTGGGCGAGCGCTTTGCGGATGTCATGGCACTGAACGATCCCGTCATCGAGATCGCGATCACGCCGAACCGGCCCGATTGCCTTGGCGTGCGCGGCGTCGCACGCGATCTGGCGGCGGCGGGCCTTGGCACGCTCAAGAAAGCCAGCATCGGTTATGTGGGTGACGGCGAGTTCGATTGCCCTATCACGATCAAGCTGCAATTCCCGAAAGGGTCTGAAAACGCGTGCCCAATTTTCGCGGGCCGCCTCATCCGGGGGATCACCAACAAAGCTTCTCCCGAATGGATGCAGCGCCGCCTTCGTGCGATCAAGCTTAGGCCGATCAACGCCGCCGTCGATGTCACGAATTACATCTCCTACGACCGCGCGCGGCCTCTCCACGTCTACGATGCGGACAAGCTGCGCGGCCCGATCATGGCGCGGCTTGGCAAGCGGGACGAAAGCTTCGTTGGCCTCGACGGGAAGACCTATGAGGTGGACGAGAGCATGTGCGTGATTGCCGATAAGGCGCATGTGCTCGGCCTTGGCGGCGTCATGGGCGGCGAACTGAGCGGCGCAACCGCGACCACGACCTCGGTCTTTATCGAAAGCGCCTATTTCGACCCTGCGCGCACCGCTGCGACAGGACGCAAAACGGGCATCAACTCCGACGCGCGCTACCGTTTCGAGCGCGGCATCGATCCGCATTCGGAGATTTTGGGGCTGAACCTCGCGACAGAGATGATCCTGAAGTTTTGCGGGGGCGCGGCAAGCACCGCATTCGTCGCAGGCTATGAGCCTAATAGCAGGGCGCCGATCCGTTTCAATCCCGCTCGCGTTCAAGAGCTTTCCGGCGCGCGATTCACCAATGCCGAGACCGTGTCCACGCTTAAGAAGCTTGGCTTCACGGTGGAAGGAAAAGCGCCCGCCCTGAGCGTAACACCGCCGTCCTGGCGGCCCGACATTCACGGAGCCGCCGATCTCGTCGAGGAAGTTGTCCGCCTTTCGGGGGCCGACCGCATCCCATCCACGCCGTTGCCGCGCGATCCGGGCGTCGCGAAAGCAGTGCTCACGGCGAGCCAAAAACGGGTTCTTGGCGCCCGGCGCACGCTCGCCGCGCGCGGGTTTGTGGAAGCCGTCACCTGGTCCTTCATTGGAGAGGCGCAAGCCCGGCATTTCGGCGGCGGTGTGCCGGAGCTTCGGCTGGCGAACCCCATTTCCAGCGAAATGACCGATATGCGGCCGAGCCTTCTCCCCGGCCTTCTCGCGGCTGCGCGGGCGAACGCGAACCGCGGCTTTCAGGACGCCGCTCTTTTCGAAGTTGGGCAGATCTTCCGCGGAGAAAAGCCGGAGGATCAAAGCAATGTGGCGGGCGGCGTTAGAACCGGCACGGCGCAGCTGACGGGCGGCGGGCGGCAGTGGAACGGCGCCGCAAAACCCGTCGATGTCTTCGATGCAAAGGCGGACGCGCTTGCCGTGCTGGCGGCGCTTGGTTTCGATGCAGCGAAAGCGCAGACCGTGCGCAACGCACCGGCCTGGTTCCATCCGGGCCGCTCCGGAACTTTACAGCTCGGGCCGAAGACCGTCCTCGCGCATTTCGGCGAGCTTCATCCCGAGACCTTGAAAGTCATGGACATTGCCGGCCCCGCCGCCGTGTTCGAGGTCTTCCTCGACAACATTCCAGCTGCGCGTAAGAAAGGCACGGCGAAAGGGCCGCTGATCGCGAGCGATTTTCAGCCGGTGCAGCGCGATTTCGCGTTCCTGGTCGACAAGGCGGTCGAGGCGGCGGCTGTGTTGAAAGCGGCGGAGGGCGCGGAGAAGGTCCTGATCTCGCGCGTCAGCATCTTCGACGTGTTCGAGGGTCAGGGCGTGCCGGCGGGCAAGAAATCGCTCGGGCTGGAGATCACCTTGACGCCGCTTGACCGCACGCTGACCGAGGCCGAGATCGAGGAGGTTTCGGCGAAGGTCGTGGCACAGGTGAGAAAAGCGACGGGGGCGGA
>CAZCIF010000180.1:0-3153 GCA_964498645.1 uncultured Rhodomicrobium sp.
GCGGGAAACCTTGCGTTTCTCATCGCCAATTGTTTCCCCGAACCCGAAGCAGCCGTTTACGGCCTGAATGAGATGCTCATCAACGCTGTCGAGCACGGCAACCTTGGCATTACCTATAGCGAAAAAACACAACTCATTCTCGATGGCCGGCTCTTCGAGGAGATCGGCCGGCGGCTCTCGGAAGCGGAGAATAAGAGGAAATGGGCTTATCTTCTGTTCGAAGCAGACGATGAGCAAATCCGCGTGCGCATCAAGGATCAGGGCGAAGGATCCGACTGGCGTCAATAGATGGAAATCAGCCCGGCCCGGGCAACGCATCCCCATGGGCGCGGAATTGCAACATCGCGCCTTATGTCATTCACGTCGGTCGAATATATCGGATGCGGGAACGAAGTACTCTGCACCGTAGCCGTGAACGGCCACGGTCGAGCAAATGGCTCCTCCGTTAGCGCGACCGGAAGCCCTGCATAGGTGAATAGCCGTAAGGGACGCGGGAATCCACCGGGTTCGATTGGAAGCTGGAAAGGCTGCCCTGCTCCGGAGAAAGGCCGCCAGAAATATAAAAGCCGCTGTTCGCTTTACTGGCGGCGTTCGCTTTCTCCTGCAGCGCTTCAAACGACTCGTTCTCAAGGCCGGTGGCGTGCGTGCCCTGCGGAACGGCCTCCTCGCTCGACCAGGCCCAGGCCGGGCCGGAAGCCATCACCGACGCTGCGATCGCGGCAGCGCCGAGTAAAGCAATGGTGCGCATTCTTCCCTCGCTCACGGTTGCTATGCCAGCCAATTATCACGCCCCGGCGCAGTTTGTACAGCCTCGTGTTTTCTCATTCAGAGCGAGAGCGATCAGCACTCCGGCGGTTCTCACCGTCGAGCTTGAGCGCGTTCGTCAGATCGCCCGGCCGGCGGAAGCCATTCGCCTTCAGTGAACGGTCGCGGAGCGCAAGGCCCGGGAGCAGGTCGCCCGGATAGACCGGTTTTTGCACGGTGCCGAGGAAGCGCTTCACGATGAAGCGGAGAATGGACGAGGTGTCATAAGGCGTGTGATCGACGGTACCAGCCTTTGAAAAAGGCGACACGATGATCGTTGGGACGCGCGAGCCTGGACCCCAGCGGTCGCCCTTCGGAGGAGCGGCGTGATCCCACAGGCCGCCATTCTCGTCATAGGTCACGATGACCAGCATGTGTTGCCATTGCGGGCCCCTCTGCAGGTGAGAAATTACGTCCGCAATGTGCTGGTCGCCGGCGAGGACGTCAGCGTAGCCGGGATGCTCGTTCTGGGTGCCCTGCGGCTTGTAGAACGTCACGGCAGGCAGCTTGCCGGCATCGATGTCGGCGATGAAGCTGGCTCCGCCAACGCCGCCGTCCTTCAGGTGATCCGCACGCGCTTGCGTGCCGGGCGCGTAGTTAGCGTAATAATTGAACGGCGCGTGATGAGGCTGGAACCGGTAAGGCCCGGCGTAGATGTGCGACGGATTGTCGAGCGTATCCTGCCAGGCGCCCGCATACCAAGCCCAGCTCACATTGGCTGCCGGCAACAGATCGCCGATGGTGACTTGGCTGGCGGGCTGCGCTGAAAGAGTATGGGGATTACCGGGATCGGCATAACGATTATCGCCGCCGGCCGGGGGTTTGACGAAGCTCGGCTGGAAAGGAGGCTGCGTGGTGTTGACCGCATAGCGATCCGGCGTCTGACGTCCATCCAAAACGAAGGCCGGAGCGCCGGAAAGAGCGGATGCCGGGCCTGTTGCGTTTGCCGTCAGGGTGACTCCATCGGCATCGACAGCCGAAACGCTCGTATCGTTGGGGTTGGCCTGAACCGGCACGCACGCGCAGATGAGGTAGTGGTGGTTCAGGAACGAGCCGCCGAAAGCGCCAAAGAAGAAGTTATCGGCGAGAACATTGTGTTGAGCCACCTTCCACATCGGCAGCTGGGAAGCCGCGCCGGCGTAGTAGCTCATGGTCAAGCCACCGGCGTCGGACCAAGCAGCGAACTTGTCGTTTGCGCCGCCATTGATCTGCATCTGGTTCTGGTAGAATTTGTGAACGAGGTCACGGGTGGCCACACTCGGCGGGACGGCAAAGCCTTCCGGATCGTCAATGGCGAAAGGCTCGTTCGGAAGGTTCGCAGTCCGGCCTTCTGCCCAGCCTGGCAGGCCGCCCCAAATTGGAGGCAGAACCTTCATCACGGTGCCGTCGCGGTCGCGCTGTTTGCACCCATTCGTTTCTAACGCATGAGCGATGCCGTCAGCGCCAGGATATAGGCCGTAGAGATTATCGAAGCTGCGGTTCTCACCATAGATCACGACGACGTTCTGGATCCCGTCGATGCCTTCTGGACGGTAGTCCGGAGCCTCCTCGTGCTCCAGGTTCCAGGACGGATCGACAGGCAAGGCGAAAGATGCTGTTGCGGCCGGGCTGAGCGCTAATGAAAGCGCGAGCGCCGATGTCAAGATCGAACGCGTGGACATTGGAAATACTCCCCCCTTTAGCCGGAGCTGTTCACCTACAGCAGCGAGTATTAAATGCAAATGTGTTTTTCGAGCTCAAAATGTGCATGGTGAGCGTGCCAAGGTGCCGCGACAGCCTTATGAAGCTCTTGTGAAACTCGCGCACGCCTGAACGTACCTATGAGCGGCTAAGGGTGCTATTCATCGAGGACAGGCCGGAAGCACATTTGACGTTACATTCCTGCCCCCCGGAGTTTGCGCTGGAAAGGCACCATGTTTTCATTCTTACGGGCGCTGAGCGAAGGCCACGCAAAGCCTGCGGGCACCAAGGCCCCCAACCGGACAGAAGCTTCGGCCTCCCAGCGGTTTGAAGACATTAGCCGGTCCGATCCGGCCAAAGTGCTTGCCGCGCTTGGCAGCGGCGAGCGGGGCCTCACACCCGATGCGGCTAAAGCCGCGCTTCGGAAATACGGACCGAATATCATGCGGTTCGAAAACCGGAGGACGGTTTTGAGCGAAATCGCGGGGCGCGCAAAAAATCCTCTGAACGCATTGCTTCTTACGCTTGCAATTGTTTCGGCGCTGATCGGCGAGCAGCGCGCGGCGATTATCATCGCTGTCATGATATTCCTGAGCGTCACTCTTGGCTTTATTCAAGAGCACCGGTCCAACCGGGCGGCGGCAAAGCTTCGCGCGATGGTAAGGACAA
>CAZCIF010000180.1:3163-7498 GCA_964498645.1 uncultured Rhodomicrobium sp.
CAGGGCGACATAGGCGACGTGCGGCCGACGCAGCGGGCCGCAGTCGGGCGCATGGCCCGTGATGATGTTCGGGAGCCTCTCGTAGCAGGCGGCGGCATCGGACCACGGCGGCGTGCCGCCCTTCCAGCGGTCGCAGCCGCATCGTTCACTGTGAACCTGCCAGATCACGGCGCGCCGGAGTGCCTGGGTGACTCGGACGGTACCGTCCGCCGGCAAGGCATGAGAGGCGATGCGGAAATCCCCATCGAGCAGCTCGTGCCAGGAGACATTGTCCTGTTGTCCGCGGGCGATGCCATCCCCGCCGATATTCGCCTTCTGAGCGCCAAGGATCTTCTGGTCAACCAGTCGCCCCTAACCGGGGAATCCATGCCCGCTGAAAAGTTGGATGCCGTTTACCGCGGAGAGCCATGCGGCCTACTTGAGCTTCCCAACATTTGTGCAGCCGGTTCCAATGTCGTGAGCGGCATGGCAACGGGCGTGGTAATCGAGACCGGGCCGCGGACTTACTTCGGACAGCTCGCGGAAAGCATTGCGGAAGAGCGCGAACTCACCGCCTTCGACAAAGGCATCAACCGGTTCACCTGGCTCATGATCGGTTTCATGCTGGTGATGGTGCCATTGGTCTTTCTGATTAACGGCTTGACGAAGGGCGATTGGCTGCAAGCTTTGCTGTTCGCGGTTGCCGTCGCGGTGGGGTTAACGCCCGAAATGCTGCCCATGATCGTAACCGTCAATCTTGCGAAGGGCGCGATCGCCATGTCGCGCAAGCGCGTCGTCGTCAAGCGCCTCAATGCGATCCAGAATTTCGGCGCGATGGATGTCTTGTGCACCGACAAGACGGGCACACTGACCCAAAACCGCATCATTTTGAAACGCTGCCTCGATCTGCGCGGGGAGGAGTCCTCCCGCGTGCTGGAATATGCTTATCTTAACAGCCATTACCAGCTGGGGATAAAGAACCTGCTCGATATCGCGGTCCTCGAGCATGCGGAACTGAAGGAGCATCTCCAGCCTGAGCATCGCTATAAGAAAATCGACGAGCTTCCCTTCGACTTCCAGCGGCGCAGGCTCTCCGTCGTGCTGGAGCAGGAAGACGGCAAGCATATCCTTATCTGCAAAGGCGCCGTCGAGGAAATATTCCAGGTTTGCACGCATTACAGGATCGATAGCGAGCTTGGCGTGCTCGATGAGAGCCATTTTTTGCGTGCAAAGCAGGAGATGGAGGAGTTGAACGCGGACGGCTTCCGGGTGGTGGCGGTCGCCTATAAGGAGATCGCCGGGCCGAAGCCGGCATATGAATTGACGGATGAAACAGGGCTGACGCTCGTTGGCTTCATCGCCTTTCTCGACCCGCCCAAGCAGAGCGCGGCCGAAGCGATCGCCGCTCTGAACAAGGCCGGGGTCAACGTGAAGATTTTAACCGGAGACAACGATATCGTTTCCGCGAAAGTCTGCAGCCAGGTTGGCTTGAACGCCGGAACGATTCTACTCGGGAGCGCGATCGAGAAGCTGAGCGACGGCGCGCTCGCCGAAGCCGCCGGAAACACCACGCTATTTGCAAAGCTCTCGCCTCAACAAAAGGCGCGGGTCATCAAGGCCCTGCAGCGCAAGGGCCACGTCGTTGGGTTTCTCGGTGACGGGATCAATGACAGCCCTGCTCTCAAGGCGGCCGATGTGGGCATATCCGTAGATACCGCGGTCGATGCCGCCAAAGAGACGGCCGACATCATTCTCCTTAAAAAGAGCCTGCTCGTCCTTCACGACGGCGTGATCGAAGGCCGGAAGGTCTTCGCCAACATCACGAAATACATCCGGATGGGCGCAAGCTCGAATTTCGGCAACATGTTCAGCGTGCTTGGCGCGAGCATTTTCCTGCCGTTCCTGCCTATGCTGCCGGTCCAGGTGCTGACGAACAATCTCCTCTATGATGTCTCGCAGGCCGCAATCCCTACCGATAACGTCGATGAAGACTATCTTGAAACCCCAAGGCGCTGGGACATCGGCAATATTTTTAAGTTCATGGTGTTCATCGGCCCCGTGAGTTCGATCTTCGATTATGTTACCTATTTTATGCTGCTTTCCGTTTTTAGCGCGTGGAATAACCCGGCACTGTTTCAAACGGGCTGGTTTGTCGAGTCTCTCCTCACACAAACGCTGATCATTCATATCATCAGGACGGCGAAAGTCCCCTTTATACAAAGCCGCGGGAGTGACGCCCTGATCGCAACGGGCATTGTCGTATGCGTGATAGGCATGATCCTTCCCTTTACAGGCCCTGGCCAAGCACTGGGCTTCGTGCCTCTTCCAGGGCTCTATTGGCCGCTCGTCTTTCTTATTATAGCAAGCTACGCAATAATGACTCACTTCGTGAAGGTCTGGTTTATCCGCCGCTGGGGGATGTGAAAACCGCTGCGGCGGCCTCATCCCGCGCGCTCCGCAGCAAGGTCCGTGCCGCCTCATCCTTCGAGACGCCGCTACGCGGCTCCTCAGGATGAGGCCCAACCCTCATGGTGAGGAGGCCGCAGGCCGTCTCGAACCATGAAAGCGCGGTCCCGCTCAAGCAGTTTTAATGAAAAGTTTAATACTCGAAGAAATTCCCCATAGCTTCGCGCTTCGGACTTTGACGGCTGTCAAGGAATTGAACGCCTCCGTCTCCTAACCTTACTCATAGAAAAACCTTGTAATAGGAGGCATCCATGGCTGAGGCTGGGTCAAACCTACCATTGAAACGCGAAGCAGAAGGCTACATGCCGCCTGCTCGCCCGGGAGAATTTTTCGGCAGTCTCCGCGAAGAGATCGAGCGCGTTTTCGAGGACTTCGACAGGGGCTTATGGCGCTACCCGTTTGGCCGGAGAATGGCCCTTGAGCCGTTCGGGAGGCGGAGGGAGCCGATGGCCGTAACGCCTTCGGTCGATATCGTAGAAAAAGAAGACTCGTTCGAGCTGACGGCCGACCTTCCCGGCATGGAAGAGAAAAACATCGAACTGAAATTGTCCGGCGATATCTTGACCATCAAAGGCGAGAGAGAAGAAGAGAAGGAAGAAAAGAAACAGGATTTCTACCTGTGCGAACGGCACTTCGGCTCTTTCGAGCGCTCATTCCAGGTGCCGGAGAGCATAGACCCTGAAAAGATCGATGCGCACTTCAAGAACGGCGTGCTGAGCGTCATCCTTCCCAAGAAGCCGGAAGCAAGAAAGCCTGAGAAGACGATCAAGATCACATAAGCCGTCCGATGTGCGTTACGCCGTCATCGCGAGGCGGCTCTTGCCGCCGTGGCGATCCAGGGCGTCAGAGACTAGCCCCTGGATTGCTTCGCTTCGCTCGCAATGACGGCGATGCCGTTCCGGCCGCCGGGCCGCGTGTTGACGGATGTCAATGCAGCGAGCTTCCATCTCGCTGAAAGTTTTCAGGATTTTCTTGGGAGGACCCCCGCATGGCGACCTTCATTATGCTGACCCGCTTGAGCCACCAGGCTCTCCAATCGCCCCAGTCGCTTTGGGATCTCAGCCACGAGGTAATGGAGCGCATCCGCAAGCATTGCCCAGGCGTCGAATGGAAGGCGAGCTATGCCGTGCTGGGGCCCGCCGACTATATCGATATCTTCACCGCTCCGGACATCGAGTCGGCCACCAAAGTCGCCGCCGTGGTCCGCACCTTCGGCCATGCCACGACAGAGATATGGGCTGCCACCGAATGGCAAAAGTTCAAGGCGCTTGCGAGCAGCCTGCAGCCAGCGGCTTGAGTGGAAAAATCGCCGTGGAAGCCATACATTTCTCACACGATGCCGACATCGGCATAAGGGGCACAGGCCCGACGATGGGCGCCGCCTTCGAGCAGGCCGCCCTCGCGATGACGGCAGTCATGACCGATCCGGCGACGGTCAGGCTTGAAGAGACGATCGAGATCGATTGTGCCGCGCCGGATGCCGAGCTTTTGCTCGTCGACTGGCTCAACGCGGTCGTTTACGAGATGGCGACGCGGAGCATGATTTTCGGAGCGTTCAAGGTCGACACCGACGGCTTCCAGCTCCATGCGATCGCCAAGGGCGAGCACGTCTCGAAGGAGCGCCACGCCCCCGCCGTCGAAATCAAAGGCGCGACGCTGACCGAACTCGCCGTGAATGAGGACCGCCCGGGCGAGTGGCGGGCGCAATGCGTAGTGGACGTCTAGTCCGCACATAGGCACCGTGGCGCTCCCTAGGGGAGTCGAACCCCTCTTTCAAGATTGAAAATCTCGCGTCCTAACCGATAGACGAAGGGAGCGCAGCCGGGCGGGCCGGCAAGGCTCGGATATAAGGCAGGTTCGCTTCTCTTTGCAAGAGCCACTTGCCCTGCC
>CAZCIF010000181.1:0-7437 GCA_964498645.1 uncultured Rhodomicrobium sp.
GCTAGTACGCGCCTACCAACTCGCCGGACTTCGTTTCGGTAATTCCGGAGCTGGGGGTTAAGCAGCTGCACCTTGAAATCGGGCACATGACCGGAATCCGACGCTGAGCCGACGAAGTGGGCTTCGAGCTTAGCTCGGTTCCGGTCGGCTGCTTTCGTATTCTGAGTGCAGACAGATCGGTGACATTCTTGACCGTCTCGGCCAAGATTTTCTGGAGAACCACCGTATTCTCATCCCGGATGCTATATTGTGAACGCATTTTCGTGCGTTTGGATTTGCCGGCGTGTTCGCCGGATGTGAACTTTCAGTAAATGCTTGCAATCAACTCTGTCACGGCGCCGGATGGCTTCCATGATCAATCGATGCTCATGATGGATGATCCACTGCCCGCTCTCGCCGACAATATGCGAATAGGCGCGCCGGTAGTGCTGGGTTGTGTTCCAGAATCGTTCGATCATGGAGAAGAGCGTCGGCATGGTCCCGGCCGCGTAACTGAAAAGGTGGAACTCGCGATCTAGTTTGAGGAAATCCTCAACCTCCTTCGTCGCCTCGATCTGATCGCATAGCTGGGCGAGACGCTCAATCGTGCCGCCGTCCATGCGGACCACGCTTTCGCTTAAGGCCAAAGGTTCGATGCATTCGCGGATCTTGTAAATCTCAACGCATTCCTTGACATCGACTTTGGCAATCCATGCTCCGCTATTTGGGATAAGAACCACCAGGCCTTCGCTTTCCAGGTGCCGCAGTGCCTCGCGGATCGGGATGCGGCTGGTTCCATAGCGCTTGGCAAGCTCCTCCTGCCGGATCCTGGCCTTCGGCGGGTAGCGGCCGGCTAGAATCTCCCCCTTCAAATCCGCGGCAATGGAATGGCTGAGGACGCCGGTCTCAGAGCCTGAGACTGGGGAAGACTGATCCGTTTTCATTTCGGGGACCCGTGGCACAGCGGCGCGTAAAAAATCGTGGAGTCTGATGTTGTTACCGGCAATGGGCTGCCAGCATGCCCGCCGCCAGATGGATACAATTTCTGCAGATCAATGTCAATTGTAGCCAATCATGTCAAACTAGAAAAAAAATGCTGATTTTACGGCTATTTCTCGTGCTGCTCGAGCATGATTGGCTACAATAATATTGACAATGTAGCCAATCGCTCTAATGCTACTTAAAAATATAACGCAGATCGCTTACGGCGACAAAGGGATTGGGAGGCGCACTTGGCCAGGGTTACTGCTGTTGCAGCGGAGCATGAAGCCTGCCGCTCGCGGCCCTGGCCGCTTTCGTTTATTCCCCTCGAAATCGGCCCTCAAACGTGCGGCCGGCCATCGGATCGAGCGACCATCGATCAAGACCCTGAAGCGGAGCCTGAAGATCTTCGAATATTCCGGTGGCAATCAGCAGAAGACCGTCATTGCCAGGGCGTTGGCGCAGAACCTGCCGGTCATTTTCTTCAACGAGCCGGCTCGCGGTGGCGACGTAGGGGCCATTCCGCAGATTCATGGCGTCATCCGCAACCTGGCGGAAGAGGGCAAGGCCGTCGTGATGATCTCATCATACCTGCCGCAAGTGATGGCCGTATCGGATTGCATCCCGGCCGATACGCAGCAGGCGTATCGTCGAAGAGTTCCTGGCGGCCGAGGTAAATGGGAAGAAAATCCTGTTTGCACCATTCACTGAGAAACAACACGAAGAGTTTTCCAGGGCACAAAATTTAAGGGAGGAGCGCATGAACAACTTGAAGTACCTCGCGGGCGTTATCCTTGCAGCGTTATTCACTGCAGCTGTTGCTCAGGCGGAGCCGTTGAAAATTGCTGTACTTGAGAGTCTTTCCGGCGGGCAAACCTCGACGGGACGCCTGTTCGCCATCGCAACCGCTTACGGGATGGGCCTGATAAATAATGCTGGCGGCTTTAACGGTTCAAAAATCGAGCTTCTTGAATTTGACAACGGGGGGAATACGACCGGCGCAGCCGACAAGTTCAAACAGGCGGTCGCGGACGGCGTCCACATCATCGTTCAGGGTGCCTCATCGGCGATTGCCGGCCAGGTTATAGAAGACGTTCGCCGCCATAACCTGCGCAATCCCGATCACCCCATCATCTTCATCAATCTTGGAGCGGAGGCGCTCGAGCTCACCGGCGATAAGTGTCACTTCCACCATTTCCGCTTCACCACGACGGCTCCGATGCGCGTCAACGCGCTCGTCAGCACAATGAAGGAGGCCGGGGAGCTCGGCGCCAGGGTTTATTCAATCAACCAGAACTACTCCTGGGGCCACGACATGGAGGCTGCCATCAAAGCGGCCGCGGATAAGGGCGGATACACGGTGGCCGGCGCGACGCTGCATGAAGTCAACAAGATTCAGGATTTCTCCCCCTTCGTGGCGACCATCCGCGAAACCGCCCCTTCTACCGTGATCACGGGGAACTGGTCGAATGACCTGCTCCTTCTGATGAAGGCTGCCGGCGATGCCGGGCTCAAGGTGCGTTTCGCGACCGCATTCCTCGACCAAGTCGGCAACATCGGAAACGCTGGCACGACCGCGCTCGGCCACTATGTTGCCCATCCCTACAACATCGAGTTGGACAATTCGGCCTTCCCTGAGGACTACAAGCGCGTGACGGGCCACTACCCCGTCTACATCGAGCCGCAAACGGTCAACGCGATGCGGACGCTCGGCGACGCGCTCAAGAAGGTGACCTTCGCCAACGGTAAGATCGACGTCAACAAGATCGCCCTGGCGCTTGAGGGGAGCGGCATCCGGACCCCGATCGGCGAGATTACGGTGCGCAAGGAAGACCATCAGGCTGTTCTGCCTGTGGTCGTCTCCAAGGTGGCCAAGGACGTGAAATATCCCGTCGACGGAACCGATATGGGATTTATGCCCGTGCGGACACTGCAAGGTTCTCAGGCGATCTACCCGGTTCAGCCGTCGTGCAAGATGCAGCGTCCGCGCTCTTGAGTTCCTCCTTGGGCGCTGGCCGTGAAGCTGCGGCCGGCATCCGACCCGTGAAGCCTCTCTCACGAAGCCAAACTGTGTCATGGAATTCATTCTTATCTCAGTTCTGAACGGAATCACTTACGGGCTGCTTCTGTTCATGGTCTCCGCAGGCCTGACCCTGATCTTCGGCATGATGGGTGTGCTCAACTTCGCCCACGCCTCATTCTACATGCTGGGGGCCTATGTCAGTTACGCGACGACGCGCCTCACTGGCTTCTGGCTTGGCTTGATACTCGCGCCGATCCTCGTCGGAGGCTTGGGCATCGTAATCGAACGTTTCCTGCTGCGCCGGGTTCACAGCTTCGGTCACGCCCATGAACTCCTTCTGACGTTCGGCCTCGCGCTCATTATCGAGGAGGGGGTCAAACTATTTTTCGGCGATTTTCCAGTCAACTACACGATCCCGCCGAGTTTGAGATTTGCGGCCTTCACTGTCTTCGGTGCCGACTATCCCTTCTACCGCCTGTTCATCGGCCTTGTCGCAGTAAGCATGTTCATTGCTCTTTATCTTCTTCTGTCGCGCACCCGCGTGGGCCTCACCGTCCGCGCGGCTGAGCGGCTTCCTGTCATGACCGAAGCACTTGGGCACAATGTGCAGGCTGTCTTCATGGGCGTGTTCGGGGCCGGAGCGGCACTCGCGGGCCTTGCAGGCGCCGTCGCGGGCGCGTTCTTCCCGACAAACCCGAACATGGCGGCCGAACTCGGCATCGTCGTCTTCGTAGTCGTGGTTGTGGGCGGACTTGGGTCCCTGATGGGTTCGCTCGTTGCGTCTCTGCTCATCGGTCTGTTCACCTCCTTCGCTGCGGGCTTGAACTGGTCTCTTGCCGGCGCGCTCGGCTTGTTCGGGTTGAGCGGCTGGGCGCGAGAGACAGGTGGATTTCTGACGATCACTTTGTCATCGCTCACGGGCACTATTCCCTTCCTCATCATGCTGATTGTCCTCCTCGTCAGGCCCGCTGGCCTGATGGGCGAGCGGAACTGAGGGAGGACTCCGATGAGACTTTTGGCTCTCGTAACCTTGATCGCCGCGGCGCTGCTGCTTGCCGCCCTGCCGCCGTTCCTCGGGCTCAGCGTTCAGAACGCGCTTACCAAAATGCTCATCGCCTCTCTCTTTGCCGGGGCATTCAACCTCCTGGCGGGGCAGGCGGGGCTCCTATCCTTCGGTCATGCGGCCTATTTCGGAGTGGGGGCGATTGCGACGCTCCAACTCATGCGCACCATCGAGGCGGGCGCTGCCGTCCTGCCGACGCCGCTCCTGCCCTTGGCTGGGCTCGGTGCGGGCCTGGTAGCTGGGGTGGCCGCGGGATATTTTGCAACGCAGCGCTCCGGCGTCTACTTCTCGCTCGTAACGCTTGCCATTGCCGAGCTTCTCCACTCTCTCGCGCCTCATTGGGAAGACGTGTTTGGCGGAGAGGCGGGCCTGTCCTCCATGCGGATGCCCTGGGCGGGCTTCAGCTTCGGTTCGGCGCTGGAGGTCTACTACGTCACGCTCGCCTGGGTGGTTATCTGCCTGATGCTCCTTTGGGCCTTTACCTGCACCGCCTTTGGGAGGCTTACGCTCGCGCTCCACGATAACGAGCAGCGCGTGCGTTTTCTCGGTTACGACACTCACGCGACCAAGGTGGCCGTGTTCGCAATTTCGGCCGGCCTCTCGGGCTTAGCCGGAGGGCTGCTGGCCATGGCGAACGAGACCGCCAACTACGCGCTCTTCTCTATGCCCGTGTCGGCTCAGGTGGTACTCCACACCTTCGTTGGCGGCGCGGGCTTCTTCTTCGGGCCAGTTATCGGCGCCAGCCTGCTTACGCTGTTCTCCGTCTTCATCTCAGAGGCGACCCGCTCTTGGCTTCTCTACCAGGGAATACTCTTCGTCCTTGTGATGCTCTTCGCGCCGCGCGGCATCGGCGGCGTGGTCGACATGCATCTGCGTCACTGGCGCCGGCTCGAATGGCGTGCCCTCGCCCCAGCCTATTTGCGCTCGTTCGTCTCCGCGTGTTTCATCGGGACAGCCGCGGTCTTCATGATCGAGGCGATCAGCATCCTCCTCTCGGACCGTTATGCCGCGCTGCGGCGCGCGAGCGGCAGCCTGCCACCCTTCATGCTGTTTGGGCAACGCTGGGATCCGGCTAATCCGCTGACCTGGGCGGTTCCAATCCTTTTCGCGGCGGTCGGCGCGGCCCTCCTGCCGGCGGCCTGGCGCCATCTGCGTGCGGCCTGGGACCGTGTTATCGAGCGCGCAGCCATCGAGGCAGCGCAGCCCGCGCCGCTCCAGGAGGTCCGGTAGCATGAGTGCCCCAGCCGCACTTGAACTCATTGACGTTGTCAAGGCGTTTGGACCTTCGGCGGTGATCCAGGGCGTCAGCCTCCAAGTCCGGCGTGGCGAGCGCCACGCGCTGATCGGCCCGAACGGCGCGGGCAAGTCTACCCTGTTTCATCTGATTTCGGGCCTTTACACTCTGACCTCGGGCGAGATCCGGCTCAACGGTCAGGTTATCTCCGGCCTCGCGCCGCACGAGATCAACCGCCGCGGGCTGTCGCGCTCCTTCCAGATCACGAACATCTTTCCGCGGCTGTCCGTCTTCGAGAATCTGCGGCTCGGGGTCATGGCGCGTCATGGCATACGTTTTGACTTGTTCCGGCCTATCGCCTGGCGGGAGAACATCAACGCCGAAACAGCCGCTCTTGCCGGCCGGGTGCGCCTATCCCCGCGGCTCGATATTGCGGCTGGGGAACTAAGCTACTCGGAGCAGCGCGCGCTTGAGATCGGGATGGCGCTGGCGACGGGGGCGGAGGTCATTCTGCTCGACGAACCGACCGCTGGGATGTCGCGCGACGAGACTGCCTGCGCGGCCGGACTTATGCGCGAAGTGACCGAAGGCAAGACGCTTCTTGTGGTGGAGCACGACATGAGCGTCGTTTTCGGCCTGTGCGATCGCATCTCAGTCCTCGTCTGCGGCCAAGTCCTGGCGACCGGAACCCCGGAGGAGATTCGCGCCAACCGTGCGGTACAGGCGGCCTATCTCGGGGAAGATCATGAGGAGGCTGCCTGATGCTGCTCGAAGCCGAGAGCCTGCATGCCCATTATGGCAAGAGCCATATCCTGCAAGGAGTCAGCTTTGGGGTGCCGCACGGCGCCATCGCGAGCCTGCTCGGCCGCAACGGCTCAGGCCGCTCGACAACGCTCAAGGCCATAATGGGCATTGTGATCCCGACGGCAGGCCGCGTTCGCTTGCGCGGCGAGGATTTGACGGGCCGGCGGCCCTATAACATCGCCCGCTCGGGTCTCGGCTACGTTCCTGAGGAGCGGCTGGTTTTCTCCAATCTGACGGTGCAGGAAAACCTTGAAATGGGCGTCCAACGGGCTCGCTCCGGCAAGCGGCCGTGGCAGATCGGCGACATGTACGCCTACTTCCCTCACCTGCGGGAGCGCCGGGACGTCAAGGCTGGCTCGCTATCGGGAGGCGAGCAGCAGATGCTGACGATCTGCCGCTCGCTGCTCGGCAACCCGCAGATTCTCCTCATTGACGAGCCGGCGGAGGGCCTGGCTCCGAAGATCGTCGAAGCCGTGATGGAAGTGATCCTGGACATCCGCCGCCGCGGCGTAGCGGTCCTTCTCGTCGAGCAGAAGCTCACGATCGCATTGCGCATTGCCGGAATAGTTTTCGTCATGGGGCACGGAGAAATCGTGTTCTCGGGCTCTCCCGAGGAATTGCGGGCTCGCGAAGATGTCCGCCGGAAATGGCTGCAGGTAGCGTGACGATGAATGAAAATAACCCTTCTTTTCTCAATCTCACCGGTAAACGCGTGGTCATCACTGGCGCTGGCTCGGGCATTGGACGGGCCTGCGCAGAAGCGTTTGCCGGGCAAGGCTGCCGGCTTGTGCTGAACGACCTCGATGCGGCTGCGCTCGAAGGCGCCGTTGCAGAGATCAAAGCTAGAGGGGCCGAAGCAGTTGGCCAGGAAGGCTCCATTGCCCTGCCTTCAACGGTCGAGGCGCTGTTTTCGCGCGCCGACGGGGCGTTCGGCGGTGTCGATGTCACCATCAACAATGCGGGCATCGCGCTCAACCGGCCAACGATGGACGTGAGCCTGGAGGACTGGACACGGGCCATCAGCGTCAATCTCACGTCCGTCTTTCTGTGCTCGAAGGCTTCGGCCGCCCGCATGCTCCCGGCGGGCAGCGGCGTCATCATAAACATGGCCTCAATGTACGGGCTAGTCGCAGCGCCCGAGCGGCTGCCCTACTGCGTGTCGAAAAGCGGCGTCGTGATGATGACCAAGGCGCTTGCGATCGAGTGGGCACAATCAGGCGTGAGGGTCAACGCGATCGCGCCGGGTTACGTGAAGACGCCTCTGGTCGATGAGCTGGCCAAGGCCAAACGCCTCGATCTGGCCAAGCGTGTGCAGCGGACAGATCGGAGAGCAGACGTGTAGGGAAAGAGTGT
>CAZCIF010000182.1:0-324 GCA_964498645.1 uncultured Rhodomicrobium sp.
CCAGCGGCGCCTTCCCGCGAAGCTCCTCGAATGGCGTCAGCTCGCCAAGCTCAAGAGCACTTATACCGACTCGCTGCCCCAGCATATCGACGCGGAAACGGGCCGCATCCATACCTCCTATGCGCTGGCCTCCACCTCGACGGGGCGGCTGTCCTCGACCGAGCCCAATCTTCAGAACATTCCAGTGCGCACGAGGGAAGGCCGCCAGATCCGCACGGCTTTCATCGCCGGGCCGGGCAAGAAGCTCATCTCCGCGGACTATAGCCAGATCGAACTCAGGGTGCTGGCGCATATGGCCGGTATCCCCGAACTGAAGCACGCCTT
>CAZCIF010000182.1:334-6757 GCA_964498645.1 uncultured Rhodomicrobium sp.
CCCACAGCTCAGACAGGCCTTCAGTGACGGTCTCGACATCCATGCCATGACGGCGTCGGAGATGTTCGGCGTGCCCGTGAAAGATATGCCAAACGAGGTGCGCCGCCGCGCCAAGGCGATCAATTTCGGCATTATCTACGGTATTTCCGCGTTCGGCCTCTCCCAGCAGCTCGGCATCCCGCGCAGCGAGGCCGGCGACTATATCGCAAAATATTTCGAACGTTTTCCGGGCATACGCGCCTATATGGACGCGACCCGCGCCAAGGTCCGCGAAGACGGCTATGTCGAGACGCTGTTCGGCCGCAAGATCTACTTTCCCGAGATCAACACGCCGCAGCGGAACATGCGTGCGTTTTTCGAGCGCGCGGCCATAAACGCGCCCATCCAGGGTACCGCCGCCGATATCATCCGCCGCGCCATGATCCGCATGCCGGCGGCGCTTCAAAAGGCGAAGGTCCAGGCGCGCATGCTCTTACAAGTGCATGACGAGCTGGTGTTCGAGGTGCCGGATGCGGAGGTGGGGCCGGCGATCGAGACCGTGACCCGCGTGATGGAGCACGCCGCGGAGCCTGCCGCCGCTTTCTCCGTGCCGCTCAAGGCCGAAGCCCGCGCCGCCCATAATTGGGAGGAGGCACATTGAACAAAAAAATGCCAAGATAGCATATTTTGACATTTTAATTTATGTTGACAAACATTCTGAATGTGTAAGATTTGGCGAAAAGGGAGCGGGTCATGGCGCGAAAGAAAATGGAATCACCGTCCGGGCCAGCGCAAGCCCATGGCTTCGCGGAGGCGCCTCAATCGGCCTTTATAGTGAGTCCGGAAAAAAAAGCCGGTTTTGGTGTCGTCAACCGGCTGAGGCTGACGCTTGGGCCCGGCGGCCGTGTCGTCATTCCCGCTGCTTTGCGTGAGGCGATGGAAGTTGAGGAAGGCGATACGATCCTCGCATGGGTGGAGGATGGCGAGCTTCATCTTTTAAGCCCGCGCGTGGGCGCAAGGCAGGCGCAGGCGATGCTCAAGGGCTTGATACCGGAGGGTGTCAGCCTCGCTGAGGAGCTTATCGCCGACAGGCGCCGGGAGGCCGAGGCCGAGAGCCGTGGCTAGCATCGTGTTCGACAGCTCGGTGATTCTCGCGCATATCAATGGCGAGCCTGGCTCGGACCGGGCCGCGGCGCTCTTTGGAGACGCCCTCATCTCCGCTGTGAACGTCGCGGAGATTATAGGCAAGCTCGTAGAACGCGGCGCTAGCCTTGGCACTATCCGCGCCGCGCTTTCCCGCTACGGGCTGCAGGTCGCCGCCTTCGACGAGGAGCTGGCCGGACTGACGGGCGCCCTTCGCGCGAAAACGAAATCCTTAGGCCTTTCGCTCGGAGACCGGGCCTGCCTTGCGCTTGCAGAACGCTTCGCCCTTCCAGTGCTGACTGCGGACAAAGCGTGGAAGAACCTCGATCTTTCCATCGAGGTGCAGCTTTTGCGCTAAGCGCCCGCGGGGCGGCGGAAGCCCGCCTTATCGCCAGCGGAGATCTCCCCGGTGCCGAGTGCGTCCGCCAGCCGTGCGGCAGCAGACCCAGGCTTCAAGGGCTTTTGCTGGCTCTCATGAGGCGCCCAGCCGCACAGATAGAGGATTTCGAATGTCGCCCGCACCTTGCCGCCCGGGGCGTTGAAAAGCTCCGAATAAATACTGGCCGCGCGGGCCAGCGTGTCGCGGCGCAGCAGCTTTCTCGATCGTGCGGCGAGCGGATTGGCGGCGCCCATCGCCTTCAACTCTCGCATGAGCGGCAGGGGACCGGCGTAGGTGACCGTCAACCGTTCCGAATCGGTGACTGGCAGCGCGAAGCCGGCGCGCTGCAAAAGGCCGCCCATCTCGCGCACATCCGCAGTTGGGAAAACGCGGGGGGATACCCCGCCGGCCGTCTCGCTCTCAGCCATCATGAAAGCCTGCCTCAGTTCGATCAGGCTGTCGCCGCCAAGCAGCGCGCCGAGGAAGAGGCCATCGGGCCGCAATGCGCGCCGGATTTGGATCAGCGCGCCGGGCAGGTCGTTCACGAGGTGAAGCGATAGTGCCGAAATGATAAGATCGAACGTGCTGTCCTTGAGAGGCAGAGCTTCTTCGCTCGCGACCGCGGCCGGTGCAGGGCAGGCGGCGGCGAGCGGAAAAGCACCGCTCAGCGAAACGGCGCTGATCCCCTCGATGCGCTCCCGCAGCAAGCGAGCCACAGCGCCATGCTGGGAGCCGGTATCGGCGGCAAGCTCGAATCTGCGCTTGATGCCGCCCGCCCGGCTCACAAGCTCCTCCGCTGCATGCTGGATCAGGAAACCGGCCTGCGGCAGCGTTGCGGCCGCCCGCTCGAGGTTTGCGCGGATCAGCCTGCGGTCGAAGATGTTGGGGCTAGTCAACGCTTTCGCCTTCCATTAGATTGAAGTGAGATAAATTCATTCTCTTTACGTTAGAAAATGTTCCATCGCGCCGCCGGCATTGCCGTTTCCAGCCTCCGCTATTCGGCCGACCTTATCCTTCCGGCGGTTTGCGTCTCCTGCTCCGCTCTCGTAACGCGGCACAATCTGCTCTGCCCGCGATGCTGGAGCAGCCTGCATATCATCACTCCGCCGCTCTGCGGCCGGCTTGGCATCCCTCTTCCTGGATATGAAGGAAGCGGACCCCATATCTCAATGCAAGCCATCGCCAATCCGCCGGTTTTTTCACGCGCACGCGCCGCCGCGCATTATGCCGGGATTATGCGCCGGCTTATCGTGCGGTTCAAATTCGAGGACAAGCATGAGCCGCAGCCGCTTTTCGTCAAGCTCATGCGCGAAGCGGGGCGGACGCTTCTCAATGAAGCGGATCTGCTTGTGCCGGTGCCGCTGCACCGCTTGAGTTTGCTTCAACGCCGTTTCAACCAATCGGCGCTGCTTGCGCGGGGCCTGAGCCGCGCAACGGGCGTTCCCGCAGCAGTCACGGCATTGCAGCGCATAAGGCGTACTCCGGCGCAGGTGGGGCTCACGCAAGAAGCCCGCCAGATGAATGTCTTTAAAGCCTTCGGAGTGAGCCGGAGCGGCCAAAAAGCCGTGCGGGGAAAGAGCATTGTCCTCATTGACGACGTGATTACGACGGGCGCGACGGCAAATGCTTGTGCCGCAGCCCTCCTCGATGCCGGCGCCCGGCGTGTGGATGTGCTCGCCATCGCCCTTGTTGCTCATGGGCGCGGAGAGCTGGCGGAGGGGCAGGATCTATCGCCGCAGAACCTGAGACTGGACTGAGGCGTGCTGCAATCCCATCTTCGAGCGCATTAAACAAAATTAACGCTCATCCCGGAGCCGTTGCAGGATAAGCGCTAAAGCGCTTTCCGGGATGACGATGCCGGCCCGAAAGGACGATTCATGCCGCCAGTGACGATCTATACAACGCCCACCTGTTCCTATTGCATGCGCGCGAAGGGCCTTTTGAAGCGCAAGGGTGTTTCTTTCGAGGAGATCGATGTCAGCCGGTCCGCCGCGCTCCGCGAAGCCATGATCACGCGCGCGAATGGCGGCTACACCGTTCCTCAGATTTTTATTGGCGACTACCATGCCGGCGGCTGTGACGACCTTTATATGCTCGAAGCGAAAGGAGAACTTGATCGGCTCCTGCAAAGCTGAGCACAATAAACCTGTCTAACACGGAGCATACGCAGAGATGGCGCAGGCGAAGGATAGGTTTCGAATAGGCCTCGTTCAATTGCGATCGGGCAAGGACATTCCGGAAAACCTTGCACAGGCGGAAGCTCTTATCCGGGATGCGGCCGGCCGCGGCGCGCGCTACATCCAGACACCGGAAAATACGAATATCATGGAGTCCAGCGCTCCGCTTCTTCTCGAGAAAATCGCAACCGAGGGCGAAACCGGGGCGGTAGGGCGCTTCGCCCGCTTGTCCCGTGAGCTTCGCATCTGGCTGCATATCGGCTCGCTGGCCGTCAAAGTTGGGGGGGGGCACGCCGCCAATCGCGCCTTTCTTTTTGCGCCGGACGGCGAGGCGGTGCTCCGCTACGACAAGATCCATATGTTCGACGTCGATCTTCCTTCCGGTGAGACCTACCGGGAATCGGCCACCTTCGTGCCCGGAACATGCGCCTTCGTCGCAGAACTGCCCTGGGGCGGGCTTGGCGTCGCCACCTGCTATGACATCCGCTTTCCAGAGCAATATAAAGCGCTCGCCCGGGCCGGCGCAAAGTTCCTGACTGCGCCCTCGGCCTTCACGAAAGTCACCGGTGAAGCGCATTGGCATATCTTGCTGCGCGCCCGCGCTATCGAAAATGGCTGTTTCGTTTTCGCGGCGGCACAAGGAGGGCGTCATGCAAATGGCCGCACCACCTTCGGCCACAGCATCGTTATTTCGCCCTGGGGTGAGATCCTGGCAGAGGCCGGAACCGAGCCGGGCATTATCTTCGCAGATATCGATGCGGCTGAGGTGGACCGGGTGCGCGCACGCATCCCCTCGCTCGATCATACGCGGGATTTCGCGGTGAAAGTTGTGCCCTTGCCGCAGGGAGCGGAGCCGGAGGCGGCGGGATAATTGGCCCCTGGGCAGAAGGCTTACATATCAACAGTCTAACGAAAAAATAAAATAGCGGCTCAGTAGTGTATAAAGGCACATCCTACACCACCCTTATGTCGCTGAAAAACAACCATATTTTGAGGAAAGTGGTGTAAATAGTAGTGGTAAGAAGTGTAGGAGCTATGGCCTGAGATACCACTTTGATCCTGGGCCGCGTCCCTCTACTAGTAGCGCTCCGTCTCGCTTCATTGCAGCGAGAACGTTTGTGATTTTGTCTTTCTTTTGCTTTTCGCTCAAACCGCTTCCAAGAAGACGCATCACCAAGTGGTCGATATCGGGACGCGTTGCTCCCGGAAATTTCTTGAGATGTGCCTTTATTAGTTCCTTGAGTTGGGCATTACCTACGCCCGTTGCGAGAGTGTAACTAGTTGACGTACCCGTTGCAGCCGCAATTGATGATGCCACGCGCCAATTGGGGCTCTTGCCTTCAATCAGTTTCTCTCTACGAAGACGTGAAACCGCTTCGGCCGAGATCGGTAAATTTTTTTGGACCCTGTCAAGTAGAATTACGGTATCGATATCCAAGTCGCTTCGCTTCAGAAGGAGCTGCGAATATTTTTCATCAATGGGTCGTCCGAGCACCTCTAAAATAGTGCGGCTTTTTGTTGAACATCTGTAATCTGGGAGTGGAAGGTATCTGCCCATCTGGGATTTGGTCATTTCAAATATGCCGTACCCCAAGGTATCTATCATGCCTACCTCGACCATGGCATCAGCAAGCCATTTGTTTCTATATTTCCGTGGCCGAACATTGCCTGTCAAGTAAGCGTCAGGCGTGCCTTCATAGAAACCCCCGGCGTTTTCAAACACAACTCTATCAAACCTTTCCACAACAACTACCCTCTCGTTTAACGTATAATCCTGGTGGGCTATGCAGTTATGAAGCGCTTCAAGAATTGATCTGGCGTCATATTTTTGTATTTCTGCTGGTAGTAATTGGTTTTCTGGAAACAGTTTGTATTTTATATTTCTTATCTTGTCGCGAAGATGTGTTGCAGTGATGATAAATGGCGGAAAAAAGTGCTCATATGCGCGCTCTTCTGCCTCAAGGCTCCATGTTAACTGCGCGGGCTGTGGTGATAAAAACCGGATCGAGTTCTTCCTGCCGAGCAGAAGGAGTGCGGTTCGCGTTATTTTGCCCCCGGCTGTTATCTGGGCCTTGTCGAGGAAAGCATCTGTTCGCCAAAGTGGTATGTCCGCTGCCCACCTTGCCGTACTGTTCTTTTCCGTGAACTTGGCGCGTGCTGTTGCAATGGCCTCGTCGTCAAGATCTGCTATGCGGGCATCCTCAACAATTTCCGCAGACCAATCTGCTTCCTCAATTGGCTCCCGCCGGATAGCTTCAAGGCGTTCCGGTCGCATTTGTTCAAGCGAATCTCCAACTCGCTGCCATGGAAAGCCATGAGCGTATACGGGAAGACGGGATTCATGTTGGGGTACTTCGATCACCCAAACAATTTTCGCCGTGTCCTCCGTTATGTGCTCCGTGATCCTGACTTTTTCGGTGTTTAAGTGCGCGCACCTGCCCGCCAAACGCGGCTTAGCGTTTTCGATCGTGTAGTCTGAGAAGTCGCTAATGCCAATGATATTAAGTGTTTTGTCCTCGACCCCGATAACAATGTGTCCACCGCGCATGTTCGCAATGGCCGATATATAACTCTCGACATCCTCGCCCCTTTTGCTGCTCCATGCGTGCTTAAGATTTTTAAACTCCTTCCACTCGCACGCCTCATTTTCCTTTGGATACAGAGACTTAAGGTAATCACGCAGTGACTTTTCGTCCACGCCCAGCCTCGTCACCGTATCCACGGAGTTCGACTGCGTCCAGAGGT
>CAZCIF010000182.1:6767-7393 GCA_964498645.1 uncultured Rhodomicrobium sp.
GATGCGGTATAGTGCCAAAATGAAGGTGCCATCTCAAATTGGCTGGGGAAGATTGCATGCCAAAGAAAAAAGACGCACGCCCAACGAACAATCACAAAAATTCATCGAAGCCGCTCGCGAGCTTGGCTGCGATGAAGACAAATCCGCCTTTGATGAGATGGTGAAGAGGTGGCGAAGGCGCCCCCGCCTCGGCAGGAAGCCGAAAAGCCAAAAGCAAAGAAGCGTTAGATGCGTGGCTGCTGTTTGATAATTATTACATCTCTTGCTTTACCAGCCTGGGCTGATCCGGTGAAGCTACACGTTGCTGAAGCACACGCGCATGCTGATAGTGAAGGCAAACAAGCGTACATCGAGGTCGTTCTAACCGAGGAATCGCAGCTGGCACTTAGCCGGTTCACAAAAGACCGCGTTGGCAAGCAGATACAACTTGCCGTTTCGAAAAGAATAATGCCGACGCGGCTTTGGTCTGTTCTCCTGGGCAGGCAATGGAGCCTCCACTTCGATGGCCTCACTTTACAAGAAGCCGAGGAGATCGCTGATGGCTTAAATTCTGGCAGGGTGCTATTCGAAGTCGATGACATTCCCAACTGACAGTCAGGGTTTGTCAAGCCGACAATCGCCAAGAT
>CAZCIF010000183.1:0-246 GCA_964498645.1 uncultured Rhodomicrobium sp.
GCTCTTCCGATCTATTTGAAAAAACTGCGAATCCCGCTCTCGACGCGACGCTGAAGAATTGCTGTAAAATTGAGAAGGGCCGCCTTGGGTCATTTTCACCCATGGCTGCAACGTGTGACGCCGTAGCCGCCTGGAACCGGCCATCGCGGGTGCCCCGCAACCGCAGGCCTGGCAAAAACAGCCTGCTTAGGAGCGTTTAGCCGCTGCCCCGCCGCTCAGTCAGGACTTGCGCCGCGCAGCTATTGG
>CAZCIF010000183.1:274-7324 GCA_964498645.1 uncultured Rhodomicrobium sp.
TTTCACAACGACATCGGTGTCGAAAAAATACACATCGGCGTGAAAGAGTTTCAATGCATGGGTGCCCGGCCCCCCATGGATCACCCGCATGTCTATCTCGATATGGGCGCCGGCGTTCAGATCGTGTGCCCCTATTGCTCCACGCTCTACATCTATGATGGCAATCTTCGCCCCGATCAGTCCGACCCGCCCTATTGCCTTTACGAGCTGGGCGCCGACGTGCGATGAATTCCGGAGGTTCTTCTGGCGCGATCGCGATTGCCGGCGCCGGTATAGCCGGATTAAGTGCGGCAATCGCCCTGAAGCTGGCTGGCTTCCCTGCCGTCATCTATGAGCGTGAGGCCACGCTCGAACCCATCGGGGCCGGCATTCAGCTCGGTCCCAATGCCACCCGCATTTTGGAAGGCTGGGATCTCGAGCTTTTGGGAAGCTCGGTCGAGCCGGACGGCATAGAGCTTCGCAATGCCCGGACCGGGGCGCTTCTCAACACCATCCCGCTTAAGCGCGCCGCGCGTGCCCGTTACGGCGCTCCCTATGTGACGCTTTTGCGCGCGGATTTGCAAAAGGCGCTCCTCTCACGCGCAGGGGAACTCGGCATCCCAATCCACTTCGGCTGTCCGGTCTCGGGTATAAAAAAGCAGGTAGAAACTCTCAAAATCGAAGCGGGAGATGTGTCTTGCACCGCCGCCGCGCTGATCGGCGCCGACGGTCTGAACTCCTCCGTGCGGACGCTCGCCGGCTTCAACCCGCGCCGCTTCCCGGTCCATGCCGTGGCCTGGCGCGCAATTCTCCCGTTGGGCGCCGTCCCCGCCCCGCTCAGAAGCACCATCGCCGTCTGGATGGCGCCCGGCGCACACTTCGTCCACTATCCCGTTTCCGGCGGGGCTGCCCTAAATGGGGTGCTTGTGATCGACGAAATCTACCGGCGCGATGCCGAAGCCGCCGCTGGCGATGCGCTGCCATATCTTCTCGGCCGCCTAACCGGTTGGGCCGGTCTTCCGCGCTCGGCGATTGCTTCGACGGACGCTTGGGCGCCATGGCGGATGTCCGGCATCGAAAAATGGCCGGGCGGAGAGGGCCGCATTCAGCTCGTTGGCGACGCATGGCATGCGATGCGTCCCTATCTTGCGTCGGGCGGCGTGATGGCCATTGAAGATGCCGCCGCGCTTGCCGGCAGCCTCACCGCGGCGCAAGGCGACACGGTAAAGGGATTGAGGCTTTTCCGGGAGGAGCGCGGACCCCGTGTTTGGCGGGTGGCGCAGGCCTCTGCCCAGGTGGGGCGAATCTATCATTGCCCGCAGCCTTTCGATATTGTCCGCGATCTCGTCATCAAGGCGTCCACCGGACCGATGCTGCTGGCGCGCAACGATTGGCTTTACCGCGCCCGTCCCGGCGATACTGGCCGGCGTAAAGTCTCCGTTTGAGGAGCGCTCTCCCTTTTTTCCAAGTTTCAATTTAAACCGGATATTCGACGCTGGCACGCTCCTCCGAGTCCTCTATAATCGCGGAGCAAGCAAAGGAGGCCGGCATGGCGGATAACGCCCTAAACGAGCAGAACAACCGCGCCCCAGGCCGGGGCCGCGTCTACGCTTCCATCAGCGAAACGATCGGAGATACGCCCATCGTGCGTCTCGGCAAGCTCGCGCGCGAGAAAGGCGTGAAGGCGAACCTGCTTGCGAAGCTCGAATTCTTCAACCCGATCGCGAGCGTGAAAGACCGCATCGGCGTCTCCATGATCGAAGCGCTGGAGGCTGCGGGCAAGATCGAGCCTGGGAAAAGCGTTCTCGTCGAGCCGACCTCGGGCAACACAGGCATCGCGCTTGCTTTCGTGGCGGCGGCGCGCGGCTACCGTCTCATCCTCGTTATGCCGGAATCGATGTCCCTCGAACGCCGCAAGATGCTCGCGCTGCTCGGGGCGGAGCTTGTCCTCACGCCGGCGCCGCTCGGTATGAAGGGCGCCATCGCCAAGGCCCAGGAACTGATCGCCTCTATGCCCGGCGCCATCATGCCGCAACAATTCGAGAACCCGGCGAACCCGGAAATCCACCGGCGTACAACGGCGGAGGAAATCTGGAACGACACGGCCGGCGCCGTCGACATCGTCGTATCGGGCGTGGGAACCGGCGGCACGATTACAGGGGTGGGGCAGGTTCTGAAACCCCGCAAGCCTAGCCTTAAGATGATCGCCGTCGAGCCTGAGGAATCGCCGGTCCTGTCGGGCGGGCAGGCCGGACCGCACAAGATTCAGGGCATTGGGGCAGGCTTCGTTCCGGCTATTCTTGACCGCAGCGTCATTGACGAGGTTATCAAGGTGAACAGCCAGACCGCCATCGATATGGCGCGCCAGGTCGCGCGCCTCGAAGGCGTCCCAGTTGGTATTTCGTCGGGAGCCGCGATCGCAGCGGCGGTGGAAGTAGGGTCGCGCCCCGGAAGCGAGGGCAAGAACATCGTGATCATCATCCCGTCCTGCGCCGAGCGCTATCTGTCGACCGCGCTGTTCGACGGATTATGAGACCCGCGTGGTGATGACAGGCACAGCAAGCCGGAACGCTCATGCATGGTTTGTGCATGAGCGTTCCGTAAACAGCACCGATTACGCCTCTTCAGTCAGATCTCTATAGGCATGCCACGTCGCATGTCCGATGAGAGGGAATGTAACGGCGAGGCCAACGAATAAAGCCACAACTCCGGCCACCGAAAGCACTAGGATCAAGGCCGCCCAAAGCAGCATCGCGGGCCAACTCCGCCACACGGCCTGGACGCTCAAGATCGCGGCGGTCACCACGTCCACTTTCCGGTCGAAAAGCATCGGTGCCGAGATCGCCGAGATCGCATAGGTGATCGCCGCCAGCACCGCGCCCGCCGCCGTCCCAACGACAAGCAGTCCGAGGCCGTGCCGGGTAAAGAGCAGCGTGGGGATGAATTCGTCGATTGGCGGAAAATCCGCCGGACCGAAAAACAGCATGAATAAGAGGAAGGCAATGAGCATCCAGGAGAAGTTGATGATAAGGAGCAGCATTCCCAGAGACGCCAATTGTCCTTTCACCTTCCATCCAGCGAAAACGACATCCCCAATCGAGATCTCCTGGCCGCGCTCCCGCCGGCGGCTAACCTCGTAGAGGCCGGCCGCCATGAGAGGGCCCAACAGCAAAAACCCTCCTCCGAGCGGCAGCAGAAGCGGCAGGGCGCCGGCGCGAACCAAACCAAGCGCGAGCAGATAGGCGGCCAGTGAGAACAGGAGACCGTAGGTCAAACTGATGTGCGGTACTGACCAGAGATCTCTCCAGCCGGCACCGAGCCAAACCCACGGGGCATCGAATGGAACCCGCCGGATCGTTGGTGCCTCCTGCAAGCCCTGCGTCGATGTGGCCGGCCCAAAGGCGGCGGTCATGTTGCTGTTTTCCTTGGACACATCTTTCCCCTTTTTTTATTATTCAAATGCAGTTCGAGCGTATTTTAATATAGATCGGACTTTGCCGCCGCTGCTACTTCTCAATTGGCATAATCTGCTGTTAACACGTGGCGCTATCCTCTTCAGATGACCTGCCGATGCATTTGAAGAGGCAGGGAGAGAGTCTTGTCCTACCTCGAGAACACAACTCGCTGCAGCACGTGCCCAATCCGCCACCGGGGGATTTGCGATGCACTCAGCGAAGAGGAACTTCGGGGGCTGAACCGTATATCGAGACGCCGGACAATCCCTGCCGCGAAAATGATTCTTGGCGAGGGCGAGCCGCACACGGTCTATGCGAACATTATATCTGGGGTTGTGAAGCTTACCAAAACGCTCGACGACGGCCGGCAGCATATCATCGGGATGCTTTTCGCCTCCGATTTTCTTGGGCGGGCCTTCCGCGAGGACAATCCCTATTTCGCGGAGGCCGCGACCGATGTCGAATTGTGCATGTTCCCGGCAAGCGCCTTCGAGAAGCTTCTGTCCGAACATCCCGGCCTGGAGCACAGGCTCCTTCAATTGACTTTGTCGGAACTCGATGCCTGTCAGGAGTGGATGCTCCTGCTCGCCCGCAAGAAGGCGGAGGAGCGGGTTGCAAGTTTTCTACTCATGATCGCAAAGCGGGTTTCGAATGCAGGCTGCTCTTATTCAAGAAAGAGTAATGAGGTCCGCTTTCAGTTGCCGTTTTCCCGCGCCGAGATCTCCGACTGCCTCGGTCTTACGATCGAGACGGTGAGCCGCCAGATCACCCGTCTGAAAACCAGGGGTGCTATCGAGCTCGTTAACTATCGCGAGATCGTAATCCCGGATGTCGAGATTCTGCAGCAAGCCGCCTACGAAGCCCCTCACGTCCGGGCATAATGCGGCGAGCGAGCCGGATGTGTCTCCGTTTGAATTTCCGCAATGGAATTAGAACAGGGCACTCGTTTAAGCCGTCAGCGCCAGCGCCTTGGGGCCAATTGTGGCTGTCAGGTCGTGATAAAGGTACTGTACTGCCGCAAACGCCTCTTAGCCGACTTCGGCGCCGAGTCGCTTAGGAACCCAATGCCGACTTGAAGCGTAAGGCAGAACATCGCGTATACCCTTTCATCGCTCTCTTCTGTATGCCGCTTAGAGTCTTCATCGCGCCGGATCAATAGATCGATTCAAGGTCGTTTGGTTGCGGGGAGACCTATAAATTCCCGACCTCAAAAGGTATACTAAATAAAAAAGCGGGAACGCGAGGGGAGAGCGATCCAAATTCTTTTGGTAAAGCTTTTGCTGTGTAAGTAGGGCGGCCAGCGATATTCACGCGCAATCTCTCTACGCCAGCGTGTGCTAGCTATATCGCGGATATACTCGGCCATCCCGTCGGCATCCTTAGGCAGACGAGGTCCGAAAGCGCTTTGTCTCATCTCTCATTCACACAATACTTGCCCGTTGGGATGTTTGTAACATCCCGGCGGGTACCCTTCAGCTTGGGGGTAAGGATGCGGCTCGGGTTGGTCAGGTGGCGTTTCGGGTTGGTGAGATGGCGTCTCGGATATATATTCAGCGCAAACCTTGACGGTTTTCTCTATAAGTTTCCCCCCAATATATTGCAGAACAGTCTCTATTATATATTTTATACATTTTTCCTTTAGACCTTTTGCGCCATATTGTGAATTTTGAGTCATGTATTCATTGAGAAGATTGTAACGAATTGTTCTTTCTAATATTTTGTCATCTATTGTTTTTTGAATTTTATCATTCTTAATTATCAAAATTTGGCTTGGAGGTTTTATTGCTATGGAGATATTATTTGATCTAATATTTTCTTCCACAATCTTATCATGTAAAATCTGCGCGTTATATGAATTTAAAATATTTATTATAAACTTCTGTTTTGTTGCCGGTTGCTCCTCCTTGCCTTCGGTCGCGCGAACCTCTTTTACGTACGTCGATACATTGGTGCCGTACACTAACGAGACTACTGTAACAAACGAAATTATAACTTTTATTGTGCTGGTCACTTTTGACCTCACGATTCGATGCCCTATTAAAGGCTCCGCATAGCGGTACACCCGCGTCTATTTTTAATAAATAGGTAATCTTTTGTACAATGGCGTTGATGCAAATCAATTGCGCTTTAGTCGCAGCAACGAAGATACTCGGATTGTCGGCTCCCACCGCTTCTCGCTCAGTCGAGCCAGAAGCGCACGAGTGAACATCGGGTCAAAAACGCCAGAACCGTGGTTCGCCGCCGAAGGGACGCTTTGGAATCGGGACCAGAAATTTAAACTGAGACACTACCCGCAACTCGTGCTTATACAAAGCGCCAAAAATCTTGACTGGATCAGAGGCTATTCATGCGAAGGTTAGACTTAGTAATAGCTTCACTATAGCATCGATTGCGTTAATATTTACTGGATTTCCGCTTTCGTGGGAATGGCACCAGATAGGAAGATGTTTAATGTCCTCTGGTGCTACGTGCCGGGCTCCAAAGACATGCGCAACAGAGCATCGTGATGTGCAGCTACGCTTCCGGTGGCGAGGTGCCTTCTCGCGATGGGATAAAGAATAGCGCGCTCCCAGTTGTGATGGCGGCGGCAATTCTCGAAAAACGCCCGCAGCAAATAGCCGAGGACGTGAACATCCATATCTGCTTTTCCCATCCCGTTCGTGAAGGCTGACGTGATCTCGAGAATGAGGCCATGGTCTGAGGCATGCTCAAATTCGAGCTGCTTCAAAATGGGTTCGATCGGAGCCTTCGGACCGGCAAGGCTTCGAAGCAGGGGAAAAAGACATTTCTCATGAAGAAACAAGTGCTTGGCGAAGGCACCATTGAGAAAAGAGACTACCCTCGCCGTCCTGACGTGGTGGCGGCTTTCCGGCAGGTCATCCGCAACCTTTTCCAGCGCGGCGCATAGACGCAGCAACCTCCGCTGATCCCTTTCGAGAAGTGCAAGACACGCCTCACCTAAAGGTTGCATCCTCCCGGGGAAAGATCCGTTCTGCCGTTCCGCCTTAGTATCCACCGCCACGCCTTAAATCTTGGGCTAACCCTATGACAAGAATGCGCCCTGGCAGCGCGTCCGCCTTGATCGAGATCAACAACCACAAGCTGTGCCGCCGCCATTTGTTGGTGCAAGTTTCTTACGCAATGGGCGGTAATAATGTATGTTTGTTGCCTGCTAAGCTTGGAACCCGCTGGCGGGTTTGATTGAGATCAAAGCCGGCTCTTCGGCGGAGCGCCATTGTCCCCGCAATCGAACGCGGCAGCCAAGCTTGCCAGTTTTGATAAAGGGGAGAAAGTCATGGAAGTTGCGAGCACGAAAGGGGGCGGCGCTGCTCTCTTCGATTGGGGGGCGCTCATCGTCTCTCTGGGTGGTCTAGCCCTCGGATTATTCATAGCGGAACGGTCGCAAGAACCTGTAATGCAGTTCCACGGCATTGTTCTTGCTGTTTTCGCTTTGGCCGCAGCAGTCTTCATGGTGCCCAAGGCATTGAGCCGCACCGAGACCGCCGATAACAGCGGCTATGCCGACGGCGTCATCAAGGCAGGGACGATCGCGGTCGTATTTTGGGGAGTCGTTGGCTTTCTCGCCGGCGATTTGATCGCTTGGCAACTTGCCTTC
>CAZCIF010000184.1:0-7278 GCA_964498645.1 uncultured Rhodomicrobium sp.
AGTTCGGGGCTTTGTTCGTAGATGGTTGTCAGAGCGATGAGCTCACGTGCGAGCTCGACTATGTCCCAGGCACGACGGGAGAGGCCAATAACAAAGTTAGCGGGTGCCTTACTCGCGGCATCCTGGCAAAGCTGAGTGGCCTTTTGTCGGGTTTCACCTTCGGTTGGGATAGCGAGCAGGAATCGGCCAGCTGCATTATGCAGTTTCTCGGGCTCAGCTAGAACGCGTGCAAGATCCTTGAGGGGCAGCAGGTCAAGATGGAACCAGCGCATTGCGCCGGTTTCATGATAGTGGCGCTTGGCCAGGACCGGCTGCAAACCGGCAATGGCGTGCAATTTTCGTAACTCGAGTGCATCGGCCTTCGGCGTAACGGCTTTGAGAGTAAGCTCGATGTCGAAGTCGCTACCAGAGTGAAGCGCATAGGCGGATAGATGGCGCCGGAATACCAGCAGGGAGTGTTCTTGCAGTCGTTCGATGGCTTTGATGCTGTCGCCGCGTTTGCTCGTAGTCGGCGCGCAATGGGCGAGGAGGTCAGCGCTCGCAACGAGGCCGGAGCGTTCGCGAAAGAGATCGATGAGCGCGATAGTCTTGAGCAGCGTGAGATGCAGGGGACTATGGCCGAGTGCTTGACAGCGTTCGATAGCGTCCGCTGCGATGGACCAGCGATGACCGTCGGAAGAAGCTAAAATGGCAGACTCGAGATTGGCGCGCAGATAATCCCAGAGCATGTCGGGAGCGTACAGCGCCGTATCGGCAGCATTGCCCAGAAAATCCTGAAGGCCGAAAGGCTCGGCGGAATTTAGAAATGCAAACAAGCTCCGCTGGTTCTGGCCGAAACGCCGCCGTGATAGCGGGCCGAGAAGGCAAGCGGTGACCGGATGAAGCGGCCAACAACGCGTCAACAAACTGGGGAGTGATGCTGTGGCGCCAGGACGACCTTCGGCGACAATGGCAGCAATGGCCTTAGCGAGCGGCGTAAAGTTCGCTGGCCGTCGGTCTGTCTCGATTGCGCGCGCAAGAAGGTCGATTTGCTCATCGCCGGCCGTATTGATGACGAGGTCAACAAAGCGGCCTTGAACTTTAGCCCACTCATCACGAACCTCGCGCGCGAGCTTGTGGGCGTATTCGTCAAAGGATTGATGCAGGATGCCGATGAATACAAGACGGCCTTCGCTTCGGGCGGCAAGTTCGGCAATCTGCTGAAGCAGAAAGATGTCGTGACCATCATGGGCCGCGCCTTCGAGTGCCTTGCCCATTTCGTCGACAAGAATAAGAAGTCCGGAGCCACCACTCGATTGCTTGGAGAGGTTCGTAAGGCTCGCGAGCACACGCTCATCCGTCCAGCGTCCACGTCCTTCGGCGAGGGTTGCTGCTTCGAGCGCTTCGCCGAGCAGTGTGGCCAGTGTCGTGCGCCTGCCGGTGATTGGAAGAACACGCCATGGCTTTCCCTTGACTGGAAAGGCGCGCGAAAGCGATTGCATGGTCGCCTTGCCCAGTGTGCGTTCGGCGGCTTGCCGGATTTTCTCTTTGCCGCTGATCGCGGCGCAAAGCGCAAGGGCTAGGCTTGATTTGCCGGTGCCATAGGGGCCGGTCCATGTGAACGCTGCTTGATGGGTTTCATGGATATGACGCGCCATCGTCGCAAGGATGTCGGCGGCGGAAGCGGGGCAGACGTAACCATCAAGGGATTGTGGATTGCCGATGTCACTCTCGACCTTGATCGATCTTTGGAAGCGGCGCGCAATACGAACATTATCTCGCAATGTCATCAGGCAGCCTCTTCATGAGCGACCGGTGAATAGGCGCTGCGCAACAGAGCATTGATCTCCTTGGTCGTCAGGCTTCGCTCTCGCAGGACTTGTTTCAAACCAGCAGTCTCCGACCAAGCAAAGACCCCGCCTGTGAGATTTTCGAGTGCCAATAAGCGGTCGGCAAGGTCAGCTTCATCGAGCAAGAAGACGCGTCCCGGCGCGCCAGCCTCATGGGCGATGGCTTCGAACGAAAGCGTGCGCTGTGCGCCGAGCCGATCCCAGAATGATTGCAAGGCGTAGATAAAAATGCCGTTCGGCAATGTACGCTTGGGACCGCGAACGAGACGGAATTGATTGCGCTGTCCCCGAATGAGTGCGAGCTCGGACAGCGGCGAAGCGAGCAGATCTTCGACGTTGTTCGACTCGCCTTCGCGCGCTTCATAGGTGCGGATCAGGCAGTCGATGTCGTTGCGAAGTGTTTTTTCCGCGAGGCGCTGCCAACCGTGAGCTTCGGCAAGCCTTAGCAATCCGTCGAGCAATTCGTCGCGCGTGAAGTCGAGCGCGGGGAAATGATTGAACGTCCAATACCATGTGGTCTTGCTTGGCTTTCCCGCGGCGTGGGTGACGAGTTGCCAATGAAGCAACCACAACGATGCGGGATGCTCGAGATACGCATCCACGCCGCGGTCACCGAATAGCATCTTGCCGAACGGTGACACACTGAGGGTCTTTGTGGTTTTGTCATGTTGGAGCACGCCACAGCACGTTGCCCAATGGCGCATGGCGGCAACCATATTCTTGCCGACGCCAAAACGCGCGATGGCGTCCTCTGACAGGAAGATGTCACGGGCCGCGGTTGGATCTTCGCACGACACAACGGCGTCGTAGGCCTTCTTCAACCAACCATAGCGGAGAGGGAAGGTCTCGTGCCCTGAGAACAGGGGCCGGAAGCCTTCCTGCTGAAACGGATTGCGAGATATGTTTTGCACCTGGATGACTCCTCCAGGTCGACAATAGGGCCCTACTGCTGTAAGGTCAAGAACTGGAGAAGGTCTCCAGACCGAAAGTGCGTTGATGCGCTTAGGCAAACAACTTGCTCATGATGCTATGATTCGCACCTCTCAAAACAGCCCCCGCACAGTATACGCTGACTATCAGGCCTCTGCTCCTGTGGATACTCGAGTCGTTGAAGTAATGCGCAAGTATAACGAAGTTTATTACGCCAATCCACATGCTTCTGAGCATGCAATGGGCTGGCAGGCGGCCGAAGCTATTCAGAAGGCCCGAACCGAGATCGCATCCTGCTTTGGCGGCGACTCGGAAGAGGTCATCTTCACATCCGGCGCGACAGAGGCGAACAACCTGGCGGTGCTGGGGCTGGCGGCCCGTGCCCCGGCGACGCGCAGGCGGATCGTTGTGAGCGCGATCGAGCACAAATGTATTCTGCAGGCTGCCGAGCTTGCTGCACGGCGTTTTGGATGTGTCCTGGAGCGGCTGTCCGTGGATATGGATGGTCAGATATCACTTGAGGAACTTGCGCAGAAACTTACGGACGATGTGTTGCTGGTTTCCGTTATGGCGGTTCACAACGAAGTCGGTACAGTCGCGCCGATCGTGCAGATTGCTGAAATGTGTGCAGAAGTCGGTGCAATTTTTCACACCGATGCTGCGCAGGCATTGCCGGCAGGGGCGATAAATCTCAATGCGCTACCTATGGGCATGGCTAGCCTGTCGGGGCACAAGATTTATGGCCCCAAAGGTATCGGCGCACTGCTCGTTCCCGTCGAACTGCAAGATCGCCTTGAGCCGATCATTGTTGGTGGCGGACAACAGAATGGACTGCGAGCTGGTACGCTTCCGCTGCCATTATGTGTCGGCTTAGCTGAAGCGGTGCGGTTGATGTGTGGCGAGGAAGCAGGCTTGGACCGCATTCGCGTGTCGAACTTGCGCAACCGATTTGCAGCAGAGCTTCTGGCAACCGGCAAGGCCGAGCTAAACGGACCGAGCCTGAGTTCGCGTCACCCCGGCAATTGCAATGTGAGATTCAACGGGTGGGACGCCGCGGATCTTTTGGGGCGCTTGCAGCCGACACTGGCTGCGTCGACGGGCTCTGCTTGTACGTCTGGAAGCCCTGAGCCGTCTTATGTCCTTCGCGCGATGGGATATTCTATTGATGAGGCCGCGTCCTCCGTGCGCTTTAGTTTTGGGCGCTTCACGACGGAAGCTGACATCGATATTGGCTTATCGGAAATCCTCGGAATAATTGCGGTATTGCCAGTCGCATAAAGTACCGATGCAGCATCTGTCACGCGGTTGCTTGGGAGCGGGCTGGATTGGCGGTTGAAGTTATTCGTCCGTTATCGTATATTCTCTGCGGTGACAACCCATCGATCCATTCATCCAGTGCTGTGGACGGAACAGCCGCGTCGCATCATCGGTCTGACCGCTCGCGAGTACGAGCGGTTGCTCGTAATCCAAAAGCTCGTTCGCAGGGATCTCACCCAGAAGCTAGCCGCCGAGCAGCTTGACCTATGTCCGCGGCAGGTTCGCATTCTCCAGCGCCGCTACCGTGATGCCGGTGCCGCAGGCCTGATCTCTGGTCATCGCGGCAAGAGGAGCAACCGAGCCCATCCCATTGCCATGCAACAGTCGGCGATCGATCTGGTTCGCAAGCGTTACGCCCATCTAGGACCGACCCGGGTGTGCGAGCATCGTAAGCGTACGGTCTGGGTCGCCTAGTAATCCGCAATTAAATCAATGACATTAGTCCCAAGTGGTTCGACGTCGCGTCCACGATCTCCTACTGGTGGACACGATCTCGATGCATACCAAGCCCAACCTTGCTACTTTTTCGACTGAACATGGCGATGTTGAACCGCCCTACATCCAGCACAAGGGTCGGCGTGACTATCGCCGCTCCTTCAAATTGCAGGTCGTTCGCGAATGCATGATGCCCGGCGCATCGGTTTCCGTGGTGGCCAGACGGCACAACATCAACACAAACGTCATCTTCCGATGGCGTGCCGAGTTCGAGCGTGGAAATTTGAATCCTGGTGGGTTGCCGTCAGAGCCGCCAGATGGCTTCATCGCGGTTGGTGTCATCGGCAAAGATGGCCGGTTGGTAAAGGCGACTGCTACCGAGAAGCCGGCCTCGCAAACACTTCCTGCCGTTGCGCAGGCAAAAATTGCCCAGCTTCCCCGCATTGAGGTTGAGCTTTCCAATGGCATGAAGGTGCGGTTCGATGCGGGCGTTGACAGAGATAGCATGCGGCGCGTGCTGGCTGTGGCCAAGGAGTTTGCATGAAAACGCTTGCGCCTGGAACCCGCGTGTTTCTGTCTTGCCGTCCGATCGATATGCGTAAAGGCTTCAATGGTCTTGCAGCGCAAATATCGAATGTGCTCAACCTTGATCCGTATGGTGGGCAACTTTTTGTGTTCCGTGGCAAGCGCGGCGACTACATGAAAGTGCTTTACTGGGACGGCAACGGCCTGTGTCTTTTTGCAAAGCGGTTTGAGAAAGGGAAATTCGTGTGGCCGCCGATCATTGACGAGTGTTTGAATCTATCGCCGGCGCAACTCGCACTTCTTACGGAAGGCATCGACTGGCGACGCACAGTTGCACTAGAAAATACACGCCAACCTATCCACTGTTAATTGCAAAAAGGCACTTCGAAAAGCTGGATATGGCATCGAATATGCAGTAGATATAAGTATGTCTATTGCGTTGCATTCACTTCCTGAAAACATCGATGAATTAAGGGCGTTTGCTGCAATTTTGCAAGCGGAGACTGTTGCACTCGAAGGCCGCTGCGATGTGCTTTCCAAAGAACGCAAAGCACTCGAAACCGAACTGTACGCCAAGACCCTTCACATTGAAAAACTCAAAGCACAACTCGCACTGTTGAAGCGCGCACGCTATGGCCGGTCGTCAGAAAAGCTTGATCACCAAATCGAACAACTTGAGTTGACCATTGGTGAGCTTGAAGAAACGGATGCACGGAGTGCAGCACAGACTGAAAGTTACCAGCCGCAATCGTTGATGTCCGCAGCACCAACACGCCGCGAACGATTCATTCCCGTGCACAGGGCATTGCCGGAACATCTACCACGCGAACGTGTTGAACATCCAGCCGCATGCAGTTGCCCGGCGTGTGGCAGCACGAAGCTGACCCGCATCGGTACTGATGAACGCGAAGTTCTGGAATACGTGCCGTCCCAGTTCAAAGTGATCGTGCATGCGCGGCCAAAGATGAGTTGCCGCGCCTGTGAGACAATCACACAAGCACCATTACCGAGCTTGCCGATTGAACGTGGCCACCCAGGACCGGGATTGCTTGCCCATGTGCTCGTGAGTAAATACGCCGATCATTTGCCGCTGTATCGTCAATCCGGCATCTATGCTCGCGTTGGTGTCGCGATCGAACGATCGACGATGGCGGATTGGGTTGAGCAGATGGCATTCTTGCTCCAACCCTTGGCAGATGCTGTTGGCGCACATGTGCGTGCAGGCGAGACGTTGTATGCGGATGACACGCCGGTTCCGGTTCTTGATCCCGGGCGCGGTCAAACCAAAACTGGCCGATTATGGGTTGCGATCCGTGACGAGAGATCGTGGGGATCGGGTGTGCCACCTGCAGCCTACTATCAATATGCACCCGACCGAAAAGCGGAGCGTGCCCAAGCACTGTTACGTGGTTGCCAAGGCTATCTGCACGCGGATGCTTATGCTGGATTCCGCTGCTTGTATGAACCCAATGCCATCACCGGCCAAGCACAATTTCTTGAAGTTGGTTGCTGGGCTCATGCGCGGCGTAAAATTTATGAAGTGCATGCGGCCACCAGTTCTCCGCGTGCGCAGGAACTTCTCGAACAGATTGGCAGCTTGTTCGCAATCGAAGCTGAGATAAAAGGTCAGTTGCCCGACGCACGATACGCTGCACGGCAACTACGTTCAGTGCCGACACTCGCTGCGCTGAGAAGCAACTTCGATATGACGCTTGATCAGATCAGCGGAAAAAGCAGTCTGGCGCAGGCAATCCGATACGCGACATCCCGCTGGACCGCGATGACCCGCTACATGACGGATGGCCGCCTCGATATCAGCAACAATGCCGCAGAGCGCGCGATGCGTCCCATTGCAATAGGACGGAACAACTGGACTTTTGCGGGTTCGGATAGTGGTGGCGAGCGCGGCGCGATGATGTACACGCTGATTGAATCAGCGAAGCTGAATGGTGCTGATCCTGAGGCATATCTGCGGAATGTCATCGGCCGTATCGCCGACCATCCAGCACGGCGCATCACGGAGCTTCTTCCTTGGAATATTTCCCTGTAGGCACCGGCTCCGTTCTCCGAGGTAATAACCTTGAGATGATGTCCGCGAGCTGACATCGTGGACGCGATACCCCACTTCAGCAGCTATCATAAATCAAGAAAACCCGTCGCGGTAGGCGACCCAGACCGTACGCTTACACATGACGGATGGCCGCCTCGATATCAGCAACAATGCCGCAGAGCGCGCGATGCG
>CAZCIF010000185.1:0-589 GCA_964498645.1 uncultured Rhodomicrobium sp.
TTCTCGATGGTGTCACTGGGAAGGAGGTCAGCTTCTGGGCCGATAACGCTGGGGGCGACATCGCCGAGACCGCTTATCTCGTGACTGCGCTTCTCTGCGCTCGCCAGTATTTCGGGAACGGAAGCGGCCCGGAAGTTAACCTCAGACGGCGTATCGACGAACTCTGGCACAACGTAAACTGGAACTGGCACACGAATGGGGCCGAAGTTCTCTTTTGGCACTGGAGCCCCCAGCATCAACGCGGACCACATCAAAGCATTGAGGGCTGGAACGAGTGTTTGATTGCCTATGTGCTTGCAGCTTCCTCGCCAACTCACGCCGTCAGCCCAGCCACCTACCACAAGGGATGGGCGGGCGGCAAAAATTTTAAAAATGGCAAAGAATACTTCGGAATTCCCTTGCCGCTTGGCCCGGACTATGGCGGCCCCTTATTCTTCGCTCACTACTCCTTTCTTGGCCTCGATCCCCGGAATTTGAGAGACCGCTATGCCGATTACTGGCAGCAGAACCTCAATCACACGCTTATCAATTACGAATATTGCGTGCGCAATCCGAAGGGCTATCGCGGCTACGGCCCTGACTGCTGGGG
>CAZCIF010000185.1:673-7248 GCA_964498645.1 uncultured Rhodomicrobium sp.
TTACACGCCCCTGCAGTCGAGCCGCGCGCTCAAACACTTCTACTTCGATCTAGGTCCGCATCTCTGGGGCAGTTACGGCTTTTTCGATGCCTTCAACCCGGCAACCGGCTGGTATTCGCCGGAGTGTCTTGCGATAAATCAAGGACCGGTCATTGTCATGATCGAAAACTACCGCACGGGGCTGCTTTGGCGCCTCTTCATGAGCTGCCCGGAGATACGCCAGGGCATGCAAAGACTGGGGTTCGAGCCGATCCCGCCCGCCGCTTGAGGAGATGCGCGCGTTGAGTGCCGGTCAGCTTTCACTGGAAGACTGGGGTAATGCATTAGCGTTGCATTGCGCCGGCAAGCTCCGGGCCTGCGTCTCCCCCACATCGCTCGCAATGCACCGGGCCGGCTTCGGCCAAACCGTGCGGCCCAAAGCCGGGTCGGTGGTGGCCAGCCCGGTGACCGATTTGCACGGAGATCCAGACTATTTCTTCCATTGGCTCCGTGACTCCGCCATCGTCATGGATGCTGGCCGCATTCTCTATTCCGGGGATGAAGCCCGCGCGATCTGGGCGGATCACTTTCGCAACTTCGTTCAATTCAGCCTCGATCTGGGCCAGATCGACGGACGTGACTTTCTGAGCCGCTCCGGTTTCCGGGCGCATACCGTGCAGTGGATGCAGCAATATTTGCGTGCCGATAATGAAATCGCGGAGATTAGCGCGGAGACCAGTCCCGCGGAAGCCCGGTACAACGCAGACGGAACTTTGGATTTCCTTCGGTGGCCGCGTCCGCAATATGACGGACCCGCGTTGCGCGCATTGGTTTTGATGAAATTCGCGGGTCAAGTCGGAAGCGGAGATAACGGAGCCAAAGACCGGGTGGCGGCTCTTATCCGTCAGGATTTGACTTTCACCGCCGCTAAAGCCGGCCATTCCTGCTACGACATCTGGGAAGAAGAGCCGGCGCAGCACTACTATACCGCGCTGGTTCAGATGGCCGCACTGGAGGAGGGCGCTGGTTGGGCGGAGCGCTCTGGAGAAGAGAAGCTTGCGGCCGGGTTACGAAGCAAGGCGGCGGGCTTGCGCGACCTTCTTGAACTATTTTGGTCTCCTACGGGAGGCTTCCTTTGCAGCCGCCTTGCGGACTTGAAAGAGAGGCATCCGAAAGCGCTCGATTTCTCGGTCATCCTCGGGGTGCTGCACGCGGGGCTTGAGACTGGGCCTCACAGCATAGAGGATGAGAGGGTTTTCGCTACGCTGCAGAAGCTTGAGTCGCTCTTCGCCGCCCAATATGCAATCAATCGCGGCGGGGGCGAGGACGGCATCGCACTCGGCCGCTATGAAGGCGACGTATATTACAGCGGCGGCGCCTACTATTTCTGTTCCTTCGGCGCGGCAGAGTTCTACTACCGGCTTGCGCAAAAATCGCCAGATGGCAGGAAGCTGTTGGCGAAAGGCGACGCGATCCTCTCCCATGTGCGGCGCTTCGTACCGGCTTCCGGAGATCTTTCGGAGCAATACGATCGCACAACCGGCCAGCAAACCTCCGCGAAGGACCTGTCCTGGAGCTATGCCGCTTTCCTCACCGCGTGGCACGCCCGGAAGTTGGCTTTAGGAGTGGGAGCCGGCGTGAGTTAAGAGACGATAATCCGGGCAGCGTAGTAAAGCTCAAGACGCGCATCATTCTGGCTTTGTTCGCTCGGGCAGGTCCGCATCAACAATTCGGCTGAGGAAATCGCTGAGGACCGTCACGTTGTATGCAATGCGGTGGAATCTGCCGTTCAGTATAGCTTGATCGACGCTTAAAAGCAGGCAGAGCGGGCTACCGCTAACGCCGGGAAGCGTTTGAGATTTCAATTCGACCGAGGCCGAATCCACGGAGACCACGTTCGCTTCATCGTCGTCGTCAGAAAAGCCCGCTGGACTGACGCAGACCGCCACTTGGATCTCCGGGTCCTTGAGAGTGGGTTGTCCGTAAAATCTAATTTTCAAAGGCTCAATTGGCAAAAAGCTCCGGTAGGTGCTTCGCGCGGTTGGAGCGGCGTGATTATCAGCCTGCAAAGTTATGAATCCGGCGTACACCTCCTGCAGCTGGAGGCTCTCCGGTTTGGTTGGGTCAACATTGAGCTCCGGCTTGATGACGAGCGACTTCACATAAGTAGGGTCTGTGACGTTTTCGATTGCCACGTGAACTAATGGTAGCGCCATAAGATTATCACCACTATAGATTGTATTTGTGGGACAAATAACAGGTGCGGGGGTCCCAGTCTAGACAGAACCGCTCATGGCACCGCGTTTTCCAAAGGAGAGCGCGTGAGCGTTGTTTCTGCCCGCGCTTTCCGTGGCCGCCCATTGCGCACCCTAGACTATTCGCGGAATGTACCGCCGCGAACAAATAGCATAAAATGGATATGAAACGGGGCCGGGGGTCGCCGCTCAGTTCAATGGTTGGCACGCACACGCGTTCGAACCATCAAAGAGCGAAAACCATGATCCCGTTCGGATGCATTCGCAGATCCATGTACAAGCCAGCACAAAATAAAAGGGAGGAAATGACATGAGGAAGTCAAGCCAATCGTGGCAGAGATCGCCGTGCGCCTGAGCGAATCATAACGGCAGGGCTGGGGCTAAATCCGACCAGTCACTCACAGCTCTTTCTAGTTAACCTTCAACCACGATGCCCGATGCCCTGTGTGACACCACGCGGGCACGATCAGGAGCACGCATGCAAATCATCAATTCGCATCTAGGCAAGATCCTTGCGGCTATCGGCTTTATTGCCGTGACTACTTTAGCGCAGGCGCAAACTGCCGATCCCAAGGCCCCGGCCGCCGCCGTGAAAACGCCCCTTATTCCCAAAGGCAAGGAGAAGGACGTCAAATTTTACAAGGCGAATGGTGGCGGCGTGGTCATGGGCAAGGAGGCATTCGAACAAATGCCGAAAGCAGGCTTGGTCCTGTGGCTCGCCGGCAATCAGTTTTTTGCCATGGACGATGTCGTTGGCGCCTTTCAGAAGAAACATCCAGCAACAAGCGTCGGGCTGATCACGCTGCCGCCCGGACTGATCTTGCAGGCTATCAAGGCTGGCGGATGGATCTTCGACGGCAAGGAATATCCCGGACAGCCCGATATCTATGCGTCCGTCAATCTCGGCCATCTTAAGCAGCTTAAGGCGTCCGGGACGATGGATAAGTACATGGTCTATATGCACAACGAGCTGCAAATCATGGTTGGAAAAGGCAATCCCAAGAAGATTGCGGGGATAGCAGACCTGGCGCGCAGCGATGTGCGCACCTCCATGCCCAATCCAATCAACGAAGGCATCATGCAATTCTACATTCGCAAGGTGCTGGAGCGGCACGGTATCTGGCAGGCGATCTCCGCGGGTAAGGAGTGCGTGTCTTGCCAGACCACCGCGAATAACTGGTTCACCGCGGTTCACCATCGCGAGACGCCAGAACGCATCCTCGCAAATCAATCTGATGCGGGAGTGGTGTGGAAGACCGAGGTGCTGGAAGCAGTGCGGGGCGGCGCGAATGTCGAAGCGGTTGCGCTTCCGGACCAGGACAGCTTGCGGTCCGAAGTCTCATACGTGATCGGCTCGCTCAAGGGATCGAAGAACGGCGAAGCCGCGGAGGCATATTTGAGCTTTTTGCGGTCTCCCGACTGCCAAAATGCCTATGCCAAATATGGCTTTGTCAACGCGAGCGATGCCGAGCTGCAGCCAAAACCAATTCCTTGAGCCGGCCGGCTACACTGGCTGACTGACACCCGCTCATTCTGCCCTTCTGTCCATTGGAGACCTTTGCAACATGGCATATCCCTCATGGTTCGAGACGGCCTGGCGGCCTCCTCACCATGAGGGCCCTGCCTCATCCTGAGGAGTGGCGAAGCGGCGTCTCGAAGGATGAGGCGGGCCCCTACAGGTGCGCTATTGGCAGTTTGGGTTCCATGAACAGCAGGCCGTCAGCCCTTGACGCAGATTACCGGGGTCAGTCTCGCGACTTTTTTGGCTAGCCCCGCCATTTCGGTGGCTTCGATGACTGCGCTGACATCCTTATAGGCACCCGGCGCTTCCTCGGCGACACCGCGCTGCGACGGGCTCTTAATAATAATGCCACGCCCCCTCAGCTCGTCTATGACCTGCCGTCCGCTCCAATTCTTAAGCGCCTGATGGCGGCTCATTTGCCGCCCCGCCCCATGGCAGGCCGAGGAAAATGAACGCGCCTCGCTAGTCGCGGCGCCGGCGAGCACGTAAGACGCCGTCCCCATACTTCCGCCAATAAGCACCGGCTGGCCAAACGGCCTTAGATCCTGCGGTAAGCCCGGATGTTCCGGGCCGAAGGCGCGCGTGGCACCTTTTCGATGGATATAAAGCTGGCGGGTCTCGCCATTGGCGCGGTGAGGCTCAACCTTACAGGTGTTGTGCGATACGTCGAAAAGCAGGGGAAGCTCTGCTTCTGCGAAAAATTGCGCAAAAACACGCCGGGCGAAGTGCCCGATGATCTCCCGGTTTGCAAGCGCACAATTGATAGCGCAACGCATTGCGCCGAGATAACGCTGGCCGAGAGCGGATTTTATGGGCGCATAGGCAAGCTCACGGTCCGGAAGAGGCCAGCCTCCCGCTTCTGCGGCGATCGCCATCTCCCGCATGAACTCGGTGCCGATCTGGTGGCCCAACCCGCGCGAACCGCAGTGAATGGAAACGACGCATTCGCCCTTTTTCAATCCAAAGGCGCTGGCCGCCGCGGCGTCGAAAATCTCGGCAATTTCCTGGACCTCCAGATAGTGATTGCCGGAGCCAAGAGTGCCCATCTCCCGCCTTTGGCGTTTGCGGGCTTGGCTGGAAACGGCAGCCTGATCGGTATCTGGCGCGCAGCCGCGCTCCTCGATCCGTTCCAGATCCTCCGCCCGCCCATAGCCCCGCTCGATCGCCCAGCGTGCGCCACCCAAAAGCATGGCCGTCATCTCCGCGTCGTCGAGCGTAATCGCGCTGTGCGATCCAACGCCCGCCGGGATCTCCCGGTAAAGAGCGTCAGCGAGATTCGCTTGCACGGACATGATCTTGTCGCGCGTCAAACCGGTAAGATGCGCCCGCACACCGCAGGACACATCAAATCCGACACCTCCAGCCGAAACCACGCCGCCCTCATCGGCATCGAATGCGGCAACCCCGCCGACAGGAAAACCATATCCCCAATGTGCATCCGGCATCGCATATGCCGCGCTGACAATCCCCGGAAGCGCGGCGACATTTCTGAGCTGTTCGCCGACCTTTTCGTCCATGTCGCGAATGAGCCTTTCGCCGCCGTATATGATCGCCGGTACGCGCATCGGCCCCACCGCTGGAATTTGCCAGGCGGTCCCGGACAATTTCTCCATCTGCGAGATATCCATGCTCTCAGCCTTCTCGATCTAAATGTCAGCGGGGGAGGTTGTGCGGCGCATGCCGGCGGTTTCAAGCTAACTGCCTTTGCGGTTACTGCCGCTCATCGAACTCTTCTTCCTCCATGCCGACGAGTTCGATGATTTCTTCGACAACGCCTTCCGCCGGCCTGAGGTCCGCAAAGATGTCGCCGGCGCCGGACGTTCTGGTAACGGCTTCTTCCAACTGAGCGACGGTTGGCTTAAGCGCCAAAACCGACACGACCGTGTGATCGTCGAGATGACGAAAAAGACGCCTGACATCTTCGCTGCTGGCGAGGTGTGCTTCTTCCTTAGCGTGCTTGGCTGGATGCGATTTATCCAATATCGGCCTCCTGCTTCTCAGATGTCAGCGTCGCGGACGGAACGCCCTATGACAACCCTTCCGGGTTTCAATAGCTTTGATGATAATCAAATCATGGATCTTGAATTTCAGCAGCAGCGCTTGAGACTGTGCTATTTTGCATTTGTAGGCATGGCGCATTATACTCACGCTACAGCAAGAGAATCTTCAGTATCTGTTTTGCAAACTGGCCGGCAAATAGATTTCCGGTAGTGTCTCAGGTGTTTTTCTTGGGCCGCCCCGTCTTTGGAGCGCGGGCCTCGACAAGCCCAACGATGAAGTCGAACCCGCGAGGCGCATCGGATAAACCGGCCGCAACTGCGGGCGTCGTTTTCAGCGTCTTATGAACCCGGATGTAGTTATACCAGACGGTATAGAGCGCGACCATATGGCAGTGGCTTTCGAACTTCTTTGAGAAGGCATTCGTGAGCCGGGTGAAGCGGCGCATATGCATCCGCATTGTTAGGTTATGGCGCTCGGCATATGATGTGCTGACGTATTTTTCGTCCGGGCTGCCGATCTTCGCCTTCTTCTTGATGCCGGTGCATTGTGCCGGTGAGTAGCGGCCTTTGGCGCTTTCAGGGACCGCGCCGTACAGCTTCACGAGCTGGGCATAGTCGATCTCCGCACCGAAAGCGCCTTCGATCGCGTTCAAATACGCTTTGTGCCCGTCCGTGGTCATCTGCACCCGGTTATTCAGGCGGGATGCGAGGTCATCCATGAACAGCTTGGCGAAGTCGGCATCCCGGCCACCGACGAACCAATTGCAGATGAGCTTGCTATCCGCGCAGATCGATGTCCAAGTCCAAACGTCGCCGGCG
>CAZCIF010000186.1:0-7231 GCA_964498645.1 uncultured Rhodomicrobium sp.
GCGTCGATCGCGACTTCGTGTTCATCATGAATGCCTACGACATCGAGCCGGGCAGTTACGTCCCTAAGGTCAGTACGATGACCGATTTCAATCTGTGGACTTGGAACAGCAGAGTGTTTCCGGGAATCGATCCGTTCGTGGTGAAAAAGGGTGACCGGGTGCGCGTGCGCATGGGCAACCTGACCATGACCAACCACCCGATCCACATGCATGGCTACGACTTCGAGGTTACTTGTACTGATGGCGGCTGGGTAAGGCCGGAAGCACGCTGGCCCGAGGTCACTGTCGACATTCCCGTTGGCGGCATGCGTGCCTACGAATGCGATGCGAACTACGAAGGGGACTGGGCCATCCACTGCCACAAGTCGCACCACACCATGAATGCCATGGGCCACAACGTGAAGACCTATATCGGCGCCGGATTTAAAGACGTGACCAAAAAGATCAAGCAGGTGGTGCCAGACTATATGGCGATGGGATCGGCCGGCATGGCCGACATGGGCGAGATGGAAATGCCGCTGCCCGACAACACGCTGCCGATGATGACGGGCTTCGGCCCGTTCGGCCCGATCGAGATGGGCGGCATGTTCACGGTGGTAAAGGTGCGCGAGGATTTGGCCCGCAACGATTACAAGGATCCGGGCTGGTACAAGCATCCAGCCGGCACCCTGGCCTATGAAGTCACAGAAACCGCCGCCGGCGAGCCAGTCCAGGCGCCAGATTCCCAAACCGGCAGCAAGAAGTCCTCCTTGGACCTGAAGGTTGTCAAACCTGGAACCAACGGCCGTCACGGCGGCCATCAATAAACACACGGAGAAGCACCCCATGTATCGATCCATGACTCTTGCAGCTCTCTTCGCCGGCATCGCCACGATCGTGCCCGCCCTGGCCGGAGCCGGCGCCCCTGGCCACAGTCACGGCCAATTCTCTGCTGGACAGCCAGGCAATCCAAAGAAGCCGGCGCGGACCGTCGTAATTACGATGCGTGAAGGCGATGGGAAAATGATCTTCAATCATAACCACGTCGAGGTTCGCCGGGGCGAGCAGATACGGTTCGTCTTGGAAAACAAAGGCGAGCTCGACCATGAATTCATCCTCGCGACGGCCGAAGAGAACCTCAAGCACGCCGAGGCGATGAAAAAGAACCCCGACATGGAGCACGATGACCCGAACGGCAAACGGGTCTCGCCGAAGAAGAGCAGCGAGATCCTATGGACGTTCACGAAGGCCGGCACGTTTGAATTTAGTTGCCTCATTCCTGGCCATCGCGAAGCCGGCATGATCGGCACTGTCATTGTGAAGTAACACACTCAGCTCAAAAAGGAGAACAGCAATGTACAAAATCGTGCATGTTGCCGCAATGACGGGCATAGCGAGTGCGCAGTCCGTCAATGGCGAGGTCACCAAGATCGACAAGGCACAGGGCAAGATCACGCTCAAGCACGGGCCGATCAAGAATCTCGACATGGAGGAAATGACCATGGTGTTCCGCGTGCAGGACCCGAAGATGCTCGACACCGTCAAGGCGGGAGACAAGGTGAAGTTCGACGCAGACCGGGTGAACGGTCAGCTCACCGTGACCAAGATACAAAAATGAACGGGCTCTGTGTCCACGCGCCGGCCGGCCGCTTTCGGGCGTCCGGCCAATCATACCGAATCCGCATGAATGCTTTCGCTGCCCGCTCTGCGGCGTCATACGGCAAAAATCGTAGCTCAGCGCCCCTCTCCCTCTCCCTCTCCCTTTGGGAGGGGGAACGTTGCTGGATGCTCCGCGCCTCGTTCAGGCGTCCCTTCTCCCGTGGGGAGAAGGACAGAATGAGGGGTGTCACGATTCGAACAGTGTACGCCTCCGTATTGCGTCCCGTGTCTGCCCGGTAGTGCTGTGTGCCAGAAGCATCAAACGGGATGGACGATGACCCATTCAAGGGATGCCTATTCCACGATCAGACGCCCGCGGAACATCCCCATCGGGCAGGCGAAGGGATATTCGCCAGGCTCCTTCGGCATGAGTTCGACGGAGACCAGTTCTCCGGTAGGCAGGTCCGCGCTTTTCTGAAAGTCCGCAAAGATAACCTTGTCCGAGCATCCGGCCGTTTCCTCGCGGCGGAAATTAATGCGAACGGGCTTGCCTGCGCGCACGAGGATGGTATCGGGCGTATAACCGCCCTTCACCAGCACCATGACTTCCTGATAGCCGCTGCTTGTCTCGGCCGCGCGCACGCCTTTCGCGCGCTTGAGCCAGAAGAACCAGACGATGAAGGCGATCAGGGCGAGGCCCGCGATGAGAACGAACCAGCGGTCGGCTGTCATGATGAGATCCTTTTGGGCTCGAAATAGCGAAGCCGGTTAGCGTTGGTGACGACGGTAACTGAGCTGAAAGCCATGGCGGCGGCTGCAATGATGGGAGAGAGCAAAAGCCCGAAGAACGGATAGAGGACACCCATCGCTACCGGAATTCCAAGAATGTTATAGCCGAACGCGCCGGCAAGGTTCTGGCGCACATTCCGCATTGTGGCGCGGCTGATCTCGATGGCTGTGACCACGCCTTGCAGGCTGCCTTTGATAAGCGTCACGTCGCTCGCCTCGATGGCGACGTCGGTGCCGGTGCCGATTGCAAAGCCGACATCGGCCTGCGCGAGCGCCGGCGCGTCGTTGACGCCATCCCCCACCATGCCCACGGTCTTGCCTTCGAGCTGGAGCTTCTGGACTTCATGGGCCTTGGCGCCGGGCAGCACCTCAGCGAGCACGCGCTCGATGCCAACCTGGCGCGCGATGGCCTTGGCGGTGCGCTCATTGTCGCCCGTCAGCATGACGACCTCAATGCCGAGCCCCTTGAGCGCATCGATCGCGAGCCTGGAATCGGGCTTCACGGTATCGGCCACGGCAACCAAGCCTGCGGGACCTCCGTCAACAGCGATATAGACGGGTGTCTTCCCCTCGCCTGCGAGCCGTTCCCAGTCCTTGCCGAGAGCGCCGGTTGGGATATTGCGGTCACCCATCAGCTTAGCATTACCGAGAAGCACGTCATGGCCCTCGATCCTGCCGCTTACTCCCTGTCCAGGGATAGCCGCGAAGCCTTCTGTGTCGGCAAGCTTGAGGCCGCGCGCCTGCGCCCCCTTAACGATGGCTTCCCCAAGCGGATGCTCGGAGCCGCGCTCAAGCGAAGCGGCGAGGCGAAGAACCTCCTCTTCATTGTGCCCGCCCGCAACTGCCACATCGGTCAGCGCCGGCTCGCCGCGTGTAATTGTCCCGGTCTTATCGAGGATGATCGCGTCGAGCTTCTCCGAGGTTTGCAGCGCATCGCCGGAACGGATGAGGATGCCGTGCTCGGCGCCTTTGCCGATGCCAACGGTGAGCGAGGTGGGCGTGGCCAATCCCAGCGCGCAGGGGCAGGCGATGATCAGCGTCGTGACAAGCACGATGATGGCATAGATGAGCCGGGGTTCCGGCCCGAACAGATACCAAGTGACAAAAGCGAAGATCGCGAGGATCATGACGCCTGGAACGAAATAGCCCGACACGATGTCGGCAACGCGCTGGATCGGCGCTTTCGAGCCTTGCGCGTCCTTGACCATGCGGATGATATTGGCGAGCGCCGTGTCCTTGCCGACCTTGGCCGCGCGGAACTTGAAACTGCCGGTCTTGTTGAGGGTGCCGCCAATCACCTCGTCTCCTGCGCGCTTTTCAAGGGGCATCGACTCGCCCGTGATCATGGATTCATCGACCGCACTCGCGCCATCGAGCACGTCGCCGTCGACCGGGATTTTCTCTCCTGGGCGGATGACGACCGTATCGCCGGCGAGCACTTCCTCCACGAGAAGTTCGATTTCCTTGCCCTCGCGCAGGACGCGGGCCGTCTTCGGCTGCAGGCCGATCAGCTTCTTGATGGCTTCGGAGGTTCGCCCCTTGGCCTTAATTTCAAGCGCAAGGCCAAGGACCACCAGCGTGACGACAACAGTGCTGACATCCCAAAACGCTTCGGCAAGCTCCATGCGCGGGAAGATTTGCGGAAACGCGACGGCCACGGCGGAATAGAGGAAGGCCGCGCTGATGCCGATCGCAATGAGCGTGTGCATATTCGCGGCGCGGTGCTTCAAGGCGTTCCACATTCCGGTGAAGAATTGCGAGCCAGACCAGACGAGCACGGGAAGGCTCAAGAGCCCAAGCAGCGCCCACACGGCTCGCCGCGTCCCGCTTCCGGCGGGCATCCACTCCCGCAAGCCCGGGATGAAGTCTGGATAGCTCAGCACTATCACGGGGACGGAGACGGCCGCTGCGAACCAGAATTTGCGCATGAGCAGGCGGTATTCGACCGCTGCCGCTGCTTCTTGCGGGGCTGTGTCGCCCTCAGCCTCAAGGTCCGGCGCAAGTGCGGTGTATCCCGCCCGGCCAATCGCTGCCGTAAGCGCCTCAAAGGCCGTCTGTTCGGGGTTGTACTCGACATCGGCGGCGCTGGTCATCAAGCTCGCCTGGGCCTTGATGACACCGGGCGTCGTAGCAAGCTCGCGCTCGATGCGCGTCACGCATGAGGCGCAATGCATATCTGCAATAGGGATGCGCACTTTCGCGGCGCCGGGGAGGAAGCCGGCCTGCCGGATTGCTGTCAGGAGGGCAGGCGTGCCGGCCCGGCTTGGGTCGAAGGCGATATGTGCCATTCCCGTTGCCAAATTGACGCTGGCGCGACGGACGCCGTCGATCCCGCGCAGCGCCTTTTCGAGGGCCGGCGGGCAATGCGGGCATGTCATGCCGCCGATCGAAATGTCGAGCGTCTGCAGGCTTGAGCCACTCGGGCGGTTTTGCTGACTGAGACTGGTCATCACGTGGCCGCCCTGCGCTATCCCTGGTTAAAGATGTTGTAGGCCCAGGCGAACACAAGGCCCGCCACGAAGCCAACGAGCGCCCAGCCGCCCATGCCGTAAAGAGCACTGCTAAGGCTTAGCGGAGCCACGGGCCTGAGAGATGTGAGATCGAGGTGCACGAGCGCACTGAAAAACTCGATTGTGGTGCCGGGCCAGAGCGCGAGGGCAAGGAAGCATAACCCGCTCAGGATCGCGAAGGTAATGGCCAGCGCAATCCCCACGGAAAGAGCGCCAAGTTTATCCATGATAGTGTTCCTTTCGATTGGCGGCGCTTCGAAGCTATCGAATGCCTGGATCCGAGGTTCTTCTTCCGGATCCAGAGCGCCCCGCGCTCAGCACGGAGCGCTTCGTGCCCGAAGAAGGCTCACATCATGCAGCCCATGCCGGTCAAAAGCTCATCCGCCTTTTTCTTCTGATCGTCGCTCAAGGCGGCATAGAGAGCCGTGAGCGCGGGTTTCATCTCTTTCAGCGCGCCGAGCCGGCTTTCCATCCCGGCGATGCGCGCATCGACGCGCTCGACCGGCGATTTGGCCTGCATGACCTTCATCATCGTCTCGCGCATGGCTTGCATGCCTTCGAGGTTCTTCTTGACGGCTGCGGCATAGGCGTCCCAGACCCCTTTCTGCTGGTCCGTGATGCCAAGCTCGGCCTTGAGGAAGGCGATGCGGCCTTCGGCGTGCGCCGCAGCGCCCCCGCTGAACATGGGGCAGTTCCTCATCCCCATCATTCCCCCGCCTTGCATGCCGCCTTGCATGCCTCCCATCATGCTACCACCCATCATGCCGCCCATCATTCCGCCGCCTTGCATCATGCCCATCATGCCGCCCTGGGGCATCCCCTGAGCAGGCGCGGCTGTCTGCGGCGCGTTGCTGGGATGATGAGGATCGGCGGGGGCCTGAGCGAACGCATGGATCGAGCCGGCTATCGCAATTGCAGCGGCGGCGGTCAGAACGGAACCCCGGCGAACAGTGCGCGTACAAAGCCAATTTTGCGTGGACTTCGTCTTCATCGGTTACTCCCTTTTGCGCGGCAAGCGCCGCTGGTTAAAATTTGTAGAGCGTCACCGCTTGGCCGTCTTTGATGAAGATCAGTGTGCCGCGCCTGCCGGCCGGGCTGTGAAGCAATCAACCGATTATAGGAGGACATTAACGCTGTCCCATGTAACGAGTTTGTGAAGAAGCGGCCAGGTTCTCGATGTCATGGCCGGCAGGGATTGGATTTCTTCACAGGCTCCAAAGAGGGAATCCAGTAATCTGGACGGTAAAGATTAGAAAACTCAACGATCTAGCGAAGAGTTTACTGAGTTCCTGACTGCGGGGGAATGACACTACGCAGGCCGGCACAAATGTTCCGGTATTATTCCCAAGGCGTGGCGAATTTACCATCTCATGGTAGTGTAATATAGCGGTTCATGCGGAGGCGTTTCCGCCAGCGCGCGGCACAAAAAAACGGCGCCCGGAGGCGCCGCCTTTGAAGCCAAATTGGCCGGAAACTACTTCAGCGGCTCATAGGTGCTGCCGACATGGTAGTTCAGACCGACGCGAACCGTGTGAAGGGCATAGTCTTCGCCGGTAAAATTCGCCCAGCCGCTATCTTGGCCAAGGTTGATGTACTGATATTCACCCTTGACCGACCAAGCCGGGCTGAACTTATGCTCGATGCCACCGCCAACGACGTATCCAGTGCTTGTGGTTTCATCTTCAATAGCGGCTGTGAATGTGCGGTCTCTGATGGTGACCGAACCCGAAAGCTCATCGGTAATGTGACCGAATGCGAAACCGCCGGTCGCGTAAACGAGTGTGCGGTCGAAAGCATAGCCGAGACGTCCGCGAACCGTGCCGAAATAGTCAAGGCTTGACTTCACGGTGATGCTAACCGGGGTTTTGTCAAACATGACGGATTTCGTTACCGCGTCGCTGATGTCTGCGCCTTGAATGTCAGCTTCAATGCCGAAAACAATGTTACCGCGCTGGAAGTTATAACCGATCTGGCCGCCGCCGAAGCCGCCTGCGGGCGAAATATCGAAAACGCCGAGTTGGTCACCGATGCTGCTGGCGTCCCAAGCATACCCGCCGTTGACACCGGCGTAGAAGCCCGACCAGTTCACGCCCACATAGGCAGGACCGTCTTTGTAACCGCCTGCGCTTTCGGGCGCGCGGTACATGTCGGCTGCGTTGGCAGCGGCGGTGAACGCGATGACACTGGTAGAAACTAGCACTAAACGGCGAAGCATAGGATTACCCCCAAAAGCTGACGAAAACAACGTGCCTACTTGGCCTCTAGTGTTAGAAGGCCAGGCCAACGAGCGAAACCAACCCACGGTTGCGCCGGCCGTTCTTCGTGCCAAATGTTGCCGCTTCGCAGCTTCCCCG
>CAZCIF010000187.1:0-1142 GCA_964498645.1 uncultured Rhodomicrobium sp.
TCAGGCGGAGCATTTGGGAGGAGGCAGACCCAATACCTAACGTGCTCCATAAGTCGTTTTCTGGAGCCAATGGCGGATGTTTGCAAAACCTTAGCGTACGATTTTTTCCCTTTCGTGCGCCGACCCCACCAAGGAAGGCTCGGTGACGCTGACGCCGGCGCAGATGTCCATGTTGCTCGAAGGCATCGACTGGCGTGCTCCGCAAAGAACTTGGGTGCCCCAAGCCGCAGGATGATGGCGCGAAGCCTGCGAAGCAGATAGCTCTTCTGCATGGCGGGCGCGATAGACCTTCCCAACGATATCGATGAACTCAAGCGGCTTGTCGTGCTCCGGACAGCCGAGCGCGACGCCGCCAAGGCCGGCCTTTTGTCGAAGACGCTCGAGGCCGAGAAGCTCAAAGTCCAGATCGCGCGCCTGAAGCGGCTGTCCTTCGGCGCCTCTTCGGAACGGGTAAGCCGCGAGCTGGAACAGCTCGAACTCAAGCTCGAAGAGATCGAGACGGCAGAGGCCCAAGCGGAGGCCGCGGCTGAGCCAGCGGCAGCAGCGGAGCCTGCACAAGCTGCTCAAGAAGAGGCCCCGGCGAAGAAGCCGCGCCGCAAGCTGCCCGAGGCGCTGCCGCGCCGGGAGATCGTCCACGAGCCAGCCTGCACCTGCCCGGCTTGCGGCGGGAGCATGCGCAAAGTGGGCGAGGACGTCACCGAAATCCTCGATTACATCCCCGGCCGCTTCGAGGTGGTCCGCCATGTGCGTCCCGCCTACTCCTGCCGCAAATGCGAGGCCATGGCGCAAAAACCGATGCCGTCCTTGCCCATTCCACGTGCTCAGGCAGGAGCTGGCCTTCTGGCTCACGTGCTGATCGCGAAGTTCTGCGATCACCTGCCGCTTTACCGTCAGGCTGAGATTTATGCCCGCGACGGCGTTGACCTCGACCGGGCAACGCTGGCGAGATGGGTTGGCAAGGCCGCCTGGCTGGTTGAACCGCTCGCGGAGCGGGTCGGCCGTTACGTTATGGCAGGCAGCGTCATTCACGCCGATGACACGCCCGTGCCGGTGCTCGCCCCCGGCAATGGCAAGACGAAAGAAGGCCGGTTCTGGGTCTATCTTCGCGACGAACAGCCCCATGCCGGCCCCGCACCGCCGGC
>CAZCIF010000187.1:1152-7206 GCA_964498645.1 uncultured Rhodomicrobium sp.
GGCGGTGCTCTACCGCTACACCCCGGACCGCAAGGGCGAGCGCTGCCGCAGCCACCTTGCCGCATTTAAAGGGCATCTCCACGCCGATGGCTATCCCGGCTTTGGCGAGCTTTATAAAGAAAAAGACGGCAAGCCGGCGTCTGTTACGGAGGTAGCCTGCTGGGCTCACGCCCGGCGCAAGTTCTTCGATGAGCACCAGAGCAATGGCTCACCCATTGCCAAGGAAGCGCTCGCCAGGATCGGAGCACTGTTCGAGATCGAGCGTGCGATCGCGGGCAAGCCGCCCGGACAGCGGCAAGCGGCGCGGATGGAAAAGGCCAAACCCAAGCTCGATGCCCTGGCGGACTGGCTCGACAGACAATTGCAGCTCATCCCCGGCAAAAGCGATCTTGCCGGCGCCATCCGCTATGCGCGCTCGCGCTGGCAGGCGCTAACCTGCTACTGCGCCGATGGCCGCCTGGAGATCTCGAACAACGCCGCTGAAAATGCAGTCAGGCCCATATCGCTTGGAAGAAAAAACTGGCTATTCGCTGGCAGCGATGCCGGCGGTGAACGCGCCGCGATTTTCTACACGCTCATCCGCACCGCAAAAATGAACGGCCTGGAACCAGAGGCTTATCTGCGTGATATCCTCGCCCGCATCGGCGAGCATCCGATCAACGCCATCGATGCGCTGCTTCCCTGGAACATCGCCACACCCGCGCCGTTCAGCGCTGCTGCCTGAGCCGCCTTCCGTCAAGCCGGTAAAACCGCAGCACTCACGGGACGCTTACCTTTTGAACATGATCGTACTATCCGCAGATGGCTTGCGTTTGTGAATTGATTGCCGAGCTAATCTTTGAATTACTTTCAAAAGCAGCGAGTTAACTGCTATTTAACCACTTTATACGATACTTCCTTGAGTATTGTTGAGTGGATGATGCAAAAAAAGCCTGCACGAAAATACAAACAAACAAAAAACCGAATGCGCCGCGCTCGCATCATCGTTGTCACATGCATGCGCCTTTCAGGAAAGAATATCAGGCCGGATTTTATCGACCTCATTGCCGAGCATATCCTTCGTGATATGCGCCCGCACTTGGCGCGCCGCCTCGCAAAATCTCTGGATGGGCAAGCGATGAAGTCAGCGATGGATTTGGCCAAGGGCTATTTTCAAAAATATAAGCGCGGGGCAAATGCCTTCGTTTGAGAGCAGGCAACATGCCCATTTTAACAAAGTAATTTGTTGAAGTGTTAATTAAGCGTTAAAAAATTCGCAGAATCCATAAAAATCTTGCCGAAATTAAGAGAATAATCACCCAACCCAAGCATGATTGCATGGCCAGTATTACTTGGCGAGTGCTCTGCTGTGCGGAGCACTTTGGATTATTTTGAAGCTAAATGTTGAATGTATGACGACCATGCGCTTGGAAGGCGAATTTTTGATACGAACGGGACCGATGTACGGCGTGCCCGCCAACGACAACCTTTTCGGTGAAGCGGATTTCGTCGCTGGTAACTTGGCGACGACCGGTTTGACCGCCATGCTCGCAGCCACCATCACAATCGATGAAGGTGTGCCGTTTTGAACGAATGATTTGCGGATGCTTATTTTGGTGTTTGACGTTTTGAATTTTGTGAACTGAATTGAACGTTTGGTATTTTTGGGAATAGATTTTTTATGGCATTTTCTACAACGCTATTTCGCGGCAATCGCGATCAACCACGCTACCCGTTTCCAGGGTCGACGACTGCTGGCTTGACCGGTGCGAGCCTGCGCGAAGACACCACGCCGCCGACAAGGGAAAGCAAAGAGCGGCTTATCAATTTCCACGTCAGCACCATCAACGCCATCTTGCGTGCCAAGGGCAGACCGGAACTGTCATCTGGCGACTATTCGCGTATCCAGGCAGCCGCCGAGCACAGCACTGCTACGAATTCAGAATCCATCATGCAAGCTGTCCTTGGCGCAGCCAGCACCGCTTTACCTAATGACGCTCAAGCTACGTTCAAGCAACAGCTTGCCGAGAAGGGCATTGACGAAGCCGCCTACTACAACGCCATCGCCAAATTCGGCGCGAGCCTTGGCAGCTTTGATGCCATCGTTGCTGCGGCACGCGGCTTGCGCAACGGCAATATGAGCGGCAGCGGTTGGGAAAACGGCCAAGCAAATTATTCCAGTGTCGCGGTTGCCAATTTCAGCGTGAGCAATGGCGTCGTGTCCGGCATGACGCCGCAATTGTACCGCGAGCATTTTCAAGCCTATTACGGCGCAAATCAACAAGGCCAGTTCACCGCGAGCCGCGTTGCTGGTGTTTTGGCGAGCAACGAAGGTCTCACCGGTGCGGCACTGGTACGCAGAACCAAGGAAGTCGGGCACGATACGCGTGACCGCTTGGGCTTGGATACGAACCGCTTTGCGCCAATCGTTGCACATATTGGTAAAAAGTATAGTGAGCCAGCAGTTGAGCATAAGGGCTTGCTGGATCAGGCGCTGCAAGCGCAGCAGAGCGGTGATCAACCGCGAGCGGATGAACTGATGTGGCAGTTCTATGAAAAACGCAAACAGGAAGAAGATCGCGCGAAAAAAGAAGATCCTGATAAGGCCGCTGGTGTCGGTGCTATTTCTAAAGGGCTCTTTTCCGGTGCTGTTGAAAATGGTTTGAAACCAACTCAGGTTCAAGCTGACATGCTTCGATTTGACGGAAATAAAAACGATCCTGCTGCGGTGGCGCAACACGAAGCGATGCTCAAGAAGGTAAGTGAAACCCCGCGAGGCAAGGTGGCGGTTGATGCCTATCGCGCTGATCTTGCACGAGCTGCGGAAGAAAAGAAAATATCAGACAAGGGTACTGCTGTCGCGGTTGTTACCAACAATGCCAAGGTTGATGATCTTGATGGTTTGGCCGCGCCAGTAAGCAGTGAACCGGTCAAGGATGGAGCAAAGCCTGTAGTGAAAGCAGAGGCAGAGCCTCCAAAAGACAAGCCCGTGCAAGAAGCGAAAAAAGAGCCAGCTAAAAAAGAAGAACCTAAAAAAGTAGCCGCAGCAACAAATGGCCAAGCAGCCGGTCCAGTCTAATCACGAGTTAGATACGAATGAACTGAAGTCGGTCAATTAGGACTGGAGCTTTGCCAAGATATTGCAGGCACCCACTTCACGTGCAGGTCTTCCATCTAAAATATCGCGCAACGATTCTGGTTTAAATCTGCCACTTTGAATGCCCACTTTAATCACGTCAGCACAGTTGCCTTCAGCATTCGCAGCTTGGGTCGTAGCCGCATTTTCAGCTAGATGCTCATCTCGCCTACGTTGGATTTCGCATGCTGTCTGCGCTGCGATGTCCTTGACGGTCAAACATTGTGGGCTAATCGAAACTTGTTGGGTAGTCGCGGTGTTGGCTGCCATGTCCTGCGCGTTCACGGAGAACGCACCGCTGATCGCGCTGAGTGCGGTCATCATCACTGCCGCGATTTTGATTTTTGCTTTGGTCGAAAACGAAAGAGCCATGATGTTCTCCCATTTGATCTGCGTGCAGTTCCAATCAAGGCGGCACGAATACTTATGTACTACAGTAGTTATACAGCTTAGTGCGCGTAGCTAAAAGTATAAAATGCAACATTATTGCCCATAGTGTTGCAGGGCCGAAGATCTTTTCTTTTCAGTAACATACATGATGAACGAAAGTAGACAGTACCGTTTCTTGCACGGAACGAGACCATCCATACCACATAAACCAGTGGAGCGCAACACTATGGGCAAGACTGTTACATCCGTCGGTCGGCGTGATCCGGCCGCTAGCGACCTGCCACCTCCTTACGCATTCAGCCTCTATGCGCCGGACAGCACTGCCGGCGGCCGCAAGTACCTCAACCACGACGAGCGCCGGCGCGTGCTCGCTGCTTCGGCGACGTTGGAGATACGCCCTGCCCTCTTTGTTCTCGCGCTTGCTTGGACGGGCGCCCGGGTCAGTGAGATCCTGGTGCTGACGCCGCGAGCGATCCAGGTCGAGCGATCGCTGATCTCGATCGTGACATTGAAGCGCCGCCGCTGGAGCGTGCGGGAGGTGCCGATCCCGCCGGAACTGATGCGGTCGCTGGAGCAAGAATTCTCGCTACTGGCTGCCCAGCAGGATCAGGAGCACTGCAATGACCGACTATGGCCGATGCACCGCGTGACGGCATAGCGTCTCGTCAAACGCGTCATGGCAGTTGCCGGCGTGTCAGGACGGGCGGCCTGTCCGCGTGGGATGCGCCACGCATTCGGTGTCGGGATCCTCCAGGCAGGCCTCCCGATCACGCTGCTGCAGAGATGGATGGGTCACGCGCGGCTGAGCACGACCACGATCTATGCGACGGCGTCCGGGCCGGAAGAACTCGAAATGGCCAAGAAATTCTGGAATGCCTCAGTGCAATAGTGAAGCAGGAACTCGGGCGCCGCTCGGTCCGCATCCTAGAACGGCGTGCTATCCGCCAGACGTGATATACACGGCGTAAGGAACACACCATTGAACCGCGTCACTGATGGCGCGACGCTGTTCCTTCGACATCTCCCGTAGACCTGGAACCACCAGCTTGAGGCGCCTCAGCGTATCAACTTCCGGAAATTCGAAGACGTAGAATTCGTGAGGAACGGGCTGCCCAACCTCTGCGGCTATCCGGTCTGCGATCACACGCCTTGCATAGGCTGGAAGCAATTCATCACTCGGCCGCCCCTGTCGTATCGCGGTTCCGCGAGGTAGGGGCGCATCAATGGTGCCCGAATACGCGTTTGGATCGTACTCACCATGCGGGCGTAGAGAACCGAAGACGCTGAGGCACAGAAGGTCGGCATAGCGATAAACCCACACCGGCTTTTCGCTCTTATCGCGCATCACTGAGAGACCAAAGCCCTCATTGAGCAAGCTTTGCACCAGGCTCTTGCGCAACTGGTCATCTGGGCCTTGCGATGCGTCACCTCCAACTTGAGGTGGCGCATCTAATTGCGCGGCTACATAGGGAAACCTGTCAGGGCCGATCATTTTAATGCCGTCAGGGATGCGGACCGGCGTAGCGTCCTTCGTAAAGTAGCTGCGTAGATATTGCTCCGCGTTGGCGACGTTGAAGCCCGTTGCGATGTCCAATGGTTCTGGAAGAGGTGCTTGCACTGGTTTCGCCGGTTCGTGCTGGATGGATCGCTCGACAACAGGCCTCGCTGCGATGTTCTCCGGCGTAAGAGGGCGCTCGGAAGACAGGTTTAGTGCCGTGATCGCGCGGAATACGGAGACGCGCTTACCGGCTGCGTTGGTGAGCTTGCAAAGAGCAAACTTCGCGCCGATGGGGATGCTGGCATCACAGATCATGCGCGGAACGAAGGTCAGGCTGAAGTGGGCTTGGATTTCTTCCGGCGTCTTCCCAACAAGCTCTTTGCGCTCAACGACGAAAATGCCTCCCAGCGGGGCTACTTCACCGTCATAGATTCGAACGTACGCATCGGTATTAAGATTGGCGACGGCAGTCATGAGTTCAGTGATTGGCCCGTGATGCTCAGCGGATGGGACAGTCGCTTTCTGCGAGGCGTCATTTTCGGTGGGCGGATGTGCAGGTGTGTTCGTCGTTGATTGCGTGTTGCTGATGGATGAGTATTTTGATGATGTCATGGTGATGGCTCGCTCGTCGCCATTGTCGGCCATCCTGGATGCTCATATACTGGCACCCATTTCGAAACTGGACGTAACGTCATGGACGCGACAAAACCCAAGTGTTCTCGCTGTTTTGCCCGCACTCCGGCGAGGGCGTAACGCGTATTGTACGGCAAAGTTGGATCGAGCGGTTCACAGTCAGCAAAAAACTTGCCGGTGTCTAGAGCTAGTGTTCTGGAAGTTCGTTCGCTCGTTGTGCAATGCAATTTCGGAGCGTGTCGATCATATATCCACACGTTGCTATATAAATAACTTTGGAATCTTGGATCGTCCCGCTTGTTATAGAGAGTCTGAGCTTTCCATAGTAATTTACCATCGACGTTGACGCACCAAAGATTGGTCCCGGCGAAGTCCGGGTCGGCTTTTGGATCAGGGACAGTCAGGACGACAAAAAGCT
>CAZCIF010000188.1:0-7091 GCA_964498645.1 uncultured Rhodomicrobium sp.
CCCCAAGCTTGTGGAGATTGCCAAAGAACAGCTCCGCAAGGGCAGCCTTGTCCGTGTCGAGGGCCGCATCGTGAACAGCAAATGGACGGACGCCGAGGGGCGGGAACGCTTCAGTTCGCAGGTCCATCTCGGCGGTCCCAAGGCCGTACTTACGCTGATCGAGCGTCAGCAAGCCAGCACGGCTGGCCGGGGAAGGTAATGGGTGAGCCGGTTATTGAGGAAAGCACGCCGAAAGCGGCAAGGATAGCGATGCTGCGTAGCGAAACGGCTTCTCGCACACCCCTTCTATGGGATGGCCCGATTTCCGGGGCAACAGGTGCAACCGGTGTCACAGCGCGGAAATCACGGGGAAATTCTTGTTGCACGGGAATTTTCACCCGGTGCCACAGGTGCAACGCGCCGCGGAGGCACTCAGCACTAAGATGTTGTCCTGACTTTGCAATTTCGCTCTTGAAGCCAATTAGGATTCGAAGGCGGCGCGGATCTTGACAGTGATGCGGTCGCCGGCCCCGCACCGCCTCCCATACGCCGCCCGCGAAACTTCTCAAGGGGCTGCGGGCAACGCCACCGTCTGCGCTAGGAACCACGCGCATGGAGAAAGCCGTAGAAGGCTGCGATTCAGGGAGTTGCCCGCGCAGCCCATACTTCTGCTATCATGAACGATGCTAAAGCAATCACCTGGAGTTGATCACCTGAGTTTGACGCCGGTCAAGCCACCTGCACTCCGGCTAGCGTAAGTTTTAATGGGCTTCGGGATGGCAAGGTCGGCATTGGCGCCCTCGCGATGAGACCGTCGTGCCCGGTCAACCGCGCGGACCGCGTAGCGGCATGCGGATGGAGCCGGCAGAAGTTGCGGCTGCGCTCAGGCCTTCGGGCGCTTTATGGAGTGCGTGATGACTGAGAAAGACCAGAATCAAAAACAACCAAAAACCAAGTCCGGCGGCGAGATCCCGATGGCGATGGGCATGGCCAAGAAAATGATGGCGCAAATGGGTCATGGCGCCAACCCCATGGAGATGATGCAGAAGATGATGGGTCAGATGGGCGCGAGCGAAGGCAAGCCGCCCATGGAGATGATGGGCATAGGTATGGGCATGTGTGCCGGGATGCTCAATGCGATACGCGAGACGAATACGCTTGCTGTTCACGCCACTCCTGAGCTGCAGGCCGCGTTCATCGAATGGCTAGGGACAGTCGAGGAGAAGGCGCTGGCCGCGCTTAAGGATGGTGAGAAGGATGCGGCGGCGCTCGGAGCTGCCCTTGGCCTAAGCGAAGAGAGCGCGCGCTATGTGCTGATACAGCTTTCCGCTACCGGCCGGATCACGCTCGTTGGCAAGAGTAAGGTTTAGGAGCGCGGCCATGCCCCAATCGGAGTGGTGGAATATGCCGTGGTTCGGATTTTTCATGATGCCCGTGATGATAGTCATCTTCATCGTTGTTTTCTTGCTCGTGATTATCCCGCTGCTGCGGTCGATGGGCATGGGCCCGCCATGGGGCCATGGGCAGGGTCCTTATCCGCCGTCCAAAACCGCGATCGATATACTCAATGAGCGTTTCGCGAGAGGCGAGATAGACAAGGCCGAGTACGAGGAAAAGAAGCGGTTGATCTTGTGAGCACCGGCAAACTTCTTTGAAAGTGCAGCCGGCCGGGCCGGTAAAATGTGAGAACTAAAAGAACTATAAGAAGACCTGGTGCAGGGAGGGGTGTCATAGCGTCGAGCGGAAGCCTGCAAGCGCCATGCGCCGGATCGGCCCGCCGGCGCATCGCGGCGTGGCGCCGCACGAGCGGGTCAATGCGGCGAAAGTGATGACGACATCCAATTTCAGCAGGCCCGCGCGAGCATCTGCTGAAAACCTGCATTACCAGCTCTTCCTGAAGGATTATTTCGACCTGCGCTATTGGCTCGATCGCCACCAGAACTGAAGCTGACAATGACCCCACAGTACCGGCCTGCGGCGCTCGAACGAGCACCGTTCTTTCGTTTTGGTGTTGCACCTGTGACACCGGCCGGAATTTCCGGTGCAACGGAAATTTCCGTGTGATTTCTGAGCTGTGACACCAGTTGCACCTGTTGCCCCGGAAAACGGGTCAAATCCTATTGCTCGGATGCTGAGAAATGTTCCAAGCCGCTCCAGTTGCTCCCATTGACATGAGCGAGAGGCTCGCCGTCATCCTCGAAGAGGAGCGCTGCATCGATCTCGTAGCAGCGGCGCACGCCCATGCCAGGTAAGCGAACCCTCCTTTGGAACTTCCCGTCATTGTCGGGATTGATAATGCCGCGATCGGCCATGGCGCTGGCGATCAGCTTGGCGTCGCAGCCGCGGCAAATCTCTTTCCAGCCCTCCGGTAGGACGTAATAGATGACCTTTTCGTCCTCGGTTCCCTCATTGAAAACCCGGAAGAAGCCGACCCGGTTGATGGTCGGGTGGGCCGGGCTGTGCCAGGGGGTAAAGCGCGATGAGCCGTGCAGCTCGATGAAGGATTTCACCTGCAGCATGCCGTTTTGGGTCTCGATTGGCCCTGCGGTGCCGCGTGCGGCGATCCATTCGGCGAATAGCCTCTTGCAGGCCTCGCGGACTTCGCCGCGCGCCCACGGCACGATCCCAGCTGTGATCGCAAGCTCGCCTGCGGCGGCGATAAGGCCAAAGCGCGCGGCAACGCGGGAGACCTGACCGTCTGCGTCTTTGCCGCAATTTTGCTGGATGAAGCGGGCGATGTAGGCCTTCGTGCCTTCGGTCAGACGGTCAAGATCGCCCGTCAGATGGCGAATGAAGGCGGGCGCGGCATGGCCATAATGGTCCCGGCCTGCGGCAGTCAGCGCTTCGGCTAGCTGCTTTGGCTCTTTGAAGCCATGCAGGGTTTGAAACATGCCCATGCCGCGGCCTGCGTCAGCGTTGATCTCAACCAGCCTCACCGCTTGCCCGCCGGTGGCGCGCATGCGGTCCTCGGAGAGCTTCTCGGCTATGCCGATCTCACCCGTCGACATGAAAAGCAGCCGCCAGGTGCACGCGCTTCGAAGGTCGGAGGTTTTTTGCATCCGCTCTTTCTGGCGGCCATTGGCAAGCGCGTAGGCTGCCTTGAAAAGCGCCTTCGGCTCGATTTCGGCGATCTCGTCGAGGGCGAGGAAGGCGTTGTTATGGATCGCCGCCACGGCCTCGAGCGCGTTGTCGGTTGCACGCCAGGTGCGGATGAAACCATATTGGCCGCCTCCGCCCCAGACGGTGCCAGCTGCGCGGAGAATGGTGGTCTTGCCCGCCGTCGAGCCGCCCCGGAAGTGAATTCCCCCGCCTTCCATGCCGATGAGCTCGAGAAGCGGCGGCGCGAAGGCGGCGGCGATCGCGAACATCAGCCGGTCGTTGCCGCGCGCATTGGCGGCCACGCCCTCCTGCCACCCTTTCAGGCTGCCGCCGCGGCGGTAGAAATGCTCGACCGGCTTGTGAGTCTGGAAGACGACCGTGCGCCCTTTGGTATCCCCGATCGTGTCGTTGGGAAGGATGAAAACGCCATCGTGAAACCCGACCTTTGGCACACAGAGCGCATAGGATTTGGGGCGGAACCGCACGAGCAGTTCCTTGAGCTTCGTCTTTCCTTTGGGTGTGATATTGAAATCGAGCCCGTGATAGGCGAGGTGCTTGTAAATGTCCTCTGAGCTCGTCACGAGGTCGGTCTTGGGGATCGCGGCTTTATGCCAAACGGCATTGCGCGTTCTGATTTTGAGATAGAGACCCCAGTCCTTGCTATCTGCGTTGAGTGTCGTGGCGAGGAAATCGACCTCCGAGCAGAGCCAGTCCCATTCCTCTTCTTCTTCCTCTTCACCGCTGATTTCTACGAAGCGGTTCAAGAATTCGATGCCTTTGCCGTTCTCCTGCCATCGAAACCCCGCCGGCAGATCTTCCCAGGGCTCGCTCTGGGCAAGCGCTTCGCGCACGGCATCGAGCCCGTCGGAGAGCAGAAGGTCGTTCCAATCCTGCCATTTCCCATTCGGTTTGGGCCTGGCCGGCGGATAGCTGATGGCGGCCGCAGCGTTTCTTTTGCGATCGGCGGCCGCCGCGTCCTCGGCGTAATCTTCGCCGGCTTTGCGCCCATCGGCGCCGCGGCCCCGGTCGCCCGCGATCAGGGTGCTTTTTACCGCGGGCGGCGCAACCACGTTTTTCAAATTCGCGCCGCCGATGGCGGAGGCGACGAAGGGCCGGCCGGCCATGAAGCAGACAAGCGCGTTTTCAGGCCCTTCGGCTTTGACGAGCTCGCCATTTTCGAGGGGCTTGCCGAACCAAATGGCTCCGCCCTTGAAATCGCAATAAGCTTTTTTCGGTTCCTGGATTTTCGCCTTGCCGCCATCCTCGCCAAGATAGAGGCGATGAACGGTCATCAGCTCGCCGTCAGGCGACTCCGACACCCGGAAGAGGATCGCGGGATACCGGCCTTCACGCTCGCTACACCAGAGGCTTGGATGGAAGCGCACCGAATTGTGCAGGAGCTGCCAGTCGAGCACAATGCTGCGATGCTGCTCGAAATAGGTCTGGGCGAGCGTGCCTGTGATCGCCTGCGCCTCAGTCCAGAGCCTAAGCGCGCGTTGCCTTGTCTTCTCGGTGTGCTCCGCAGCGGTTACGGTATTATCCGTACTGACTTCATCGGTGTCCGGATGGAGCGCGGGCAGGGGTTCTTCTTGTGCCTCATTTACGCCCGCCGCAGCTTTGCTGCCCCGGCCGCCTTTGGAGGCCTTGCGGCTCCCGGGATCTCCGGCGGTAATGCCGAGGAAGTCCCTCCCGATGAGATCGAGGGCTTCTACGAAAGAGACGCCCCTCATCTTTTCGACGGCGTCAAAAATGTCGCCGCCCACGCACTGGCTGCAAAACCATGCCTTTTTCCGCTGATCCCAACGCCAGGAGGGGTTCTTATCGTCATGGCCTGGAAAGGGGCAGTTGATGTGAGTAAGGCGCCTTGCTGGCGGCCAGGGGATGCCAAGCCAGCGCAAGACTTCGATTTCCCGGCCTGCAAGTCCGGCCTTCAGTTCTTCGGCCCAGCTTTTTCCAGTCCTGCGGCTTGAAAAAGATAGATCTCGGTCACGGCGACTCTTGACACCGCCGCCTGAATTCCCATTCATGCGATATCCTTTGCAGTGTTCGCATTGCATGCCCCAAGCCAGGCCCGGCTTGGGGCATTCTTATTTTGTCTTTCCCGATGCGGGCTTTGGGCGCCGGTAGGCGCGCGCGGCGTGGCAGGCGCAGAAAGCGCCGGCCGGCGCTTTGGGTTTTCCGCAGACATACCAGGCGCCGCCCATCTTTCCTTCGATCCACCGGCAGTGCTGTTCGCCTGCTGCGAGAAGCGCGATCTCTGTCGAAATTCCGGCGAGTTCCGGCACCGTCAAGAGATGACGAAATGATGGGCTCTTTTGTCTGCCTGGCGCCGGTCTTGGCAGCTGGCGCTCAGCTAGCTTTCGCGGGGCGGCCAGTTTGCGCACGCGCCGCTCCGCCGGGCGGCGGATTCCAAGGCGGTAGAGTTTTCCGCAAACCGCTTCGCGCGTGACACCGAGCTGAAGGGCGATTTGCCCGGCGGATTGTCCGGCATCAAGAAATTGCGTTGTGATGAAGGCGACGCGCTCGTCCGACCAGCTCATGGCCTGCTCCCGCCTATCCGATGCGGCCTCATCCGGCGCGCCTTCGCTGAACCGGTTCGGCAACTTCAGAGAGCGCGTGACCGCAAAGCGGGCACAGGCCTTCGAAGTGGAAAGGCTTTTCCCGGGTCGCGCGGTGAGACCTGAAGTCGCCGATCGTCAGCAGTCCTTCGGAGGCAGAAATGACCCGTAATATGGTTGCCAGGGTGGCCTTCCTTTCCGGCTCCCTGCCATCCTGCGGAATGAGCCTGGAGAGAACGGCCGCATCAACTCCTGCCTTCTTCGCGAAGCTGGCGCGGTTTTGTCCTGTCAGCTCGAGGACCCTCTGGAACTTGTCGGTGAGACGCATGTCGAGAATCGGCCTCCCTCATTGCCTTTGCCAGTAACTTGCTAATAGTTGTCTAATAGACAAACACTTTGCAATCGCTTTTTCGGGGGAGCTAGTGGAAAGCTGCTAAGAAGAATGGCATAAGCCGTGGTATGGCAGCTAACCGGATTAGACAACTTAGACTAGAGCGCGGCTTATCCCTTCACGAGGTCGCGGAGAAAACCGGTATCTCGGATAGCCATCTATCGCGGGTCGAAGCCGGCGCGCGGGGGCTGCACCTATCGAAACTCGAAGCGCTGGCGCGTGCCTTGGGCGTGCCGGTTTCTGAGATTTTATCCAGCCAAACGCTTGGCTACTTGCCGGACCTTGCGCCCTACCGGCCGCCGAAAGGCTCCGCGATTGAGAAGGCGCTAACCTCCACAACGCAAAAAATGTTCAAGGTGCTGACCGGCGTCATGAGCGAGCTCGGCATCACCGAGGGCGATCCTCTTATAGCGGAAATGGCCGCCACGCCTTTGAAAGAGTTAAAGACGGGTGAGGTTGTCGTGGCGCAGGTCTTCCCCAAAGGGTCCAAGGAAGGTGTTTTGCTGTTGCGGCAGTACATCAGCCCGCATCTCTTGGTCACGAACAGCCTTGAGCAAAATGCGATGCCAATTCATATGCTTAGGGAAAAGGCAGAGATCATCGGACGCGTCTTCACATAATAGTCCCCCGCCCTCCAAAAAAATAAACGTTCCAGGTCATCAGCTTATCGGTTGCAGGCCGGGATTAATATTAGATAACCATGCAGCAGTTGCCCAAAGTATTGCGTATATGAAGAGGGCCTGTGACAAATTTTCGCAAGTGGTTATCGCCGTTGACCGCCGCAGAATGCAATTTTGCTGGAGCTGATCTGATCGCCATTGAGCCAGATCGCTGCCCTCCCGGCATCAATTCGTCTGATCGGCTTTACAGTATTTGCTCAAAAGTTCTTGCCGATTGCGGTATATTACCTGGCGATGTGCTGTGTTTGCGTGCGCTAGGCGAGGGCGAGACGCCCTCTGAGGTGTCGATTGCCGCCGTGAAATTGGAGCTGCCGCCCTGCTCGCTGCTGCTTCTGCGGCTTTTCGTTCCGCCCCGGCAGCTTCTCGTCAATACGATTGATATCG
>CAZCIF010000189.1:0-7037 GCA_964498645.1 uncultured Rhodomicrobium sp.
CGGCGATTTCGCGCAGCGCAACAACAGGATTCTTGTCGTTATCCCGTTCGATGGTGATCGGCGCCCCGGACGAGACGGCCCGCGCACGGTGCGCGGCAAGAAGCACAAGCTCGAAACGGTTGGAAACCTTATCGACGCAATCTTCAACGGTGACGCGAGCCATGTAAACCTCTGGATGTTGGGATCGTGCTCAAAATAGGCGCGATTGCGGCGCTTTGCAAGCCGATGTTGCGGCTTGCCCGGAGGAAGTATCCCTCACACACATTTGAAACGCCTAGCTTTCTTGCCGGCTTTTTTACCGCACGCCTATTGCCGGTCCTTTAACGCATGCAAAAGTAAATCCGTTACACTTGTGTCAAACGCCCGGTTTATTTTAGCAGGTGCCAAAAAAGATAGCAGGTGCTAAAAGAGCATACGGCCCATGGCCGGTAGGCTCACCATGAGGCTCAATCTCATCCTGAGGAGCCGCGCAGCGGCGCCTCGAAGGATGAGGCCGCCAAACGCCGTGCCCCTCATGGTTCGAGACGGCCTAGCGGCCTCCTCACCATGAGGGGCAGCCGCCTCATCGTGAGCTTGTCGAAGGGTGGAGCCAAAATTTCCAGTTTTTTCAGCAGCCTGTTAGAGCCTCATGCATGGCGATCGAGAACTCCGTTAAGGGACAGAATGTTAAAAGGGACATGGCCGCATTGGCGGACCAGCTTCGCGCCGGGAACCGCGTTGCGCTAGCCCGCGCCATTACTCTCATCGAAAGCCGCAAACTTGAGCACCGGACTGAGGCGCGGCAGCTTTTGACCCTCCTCAACGAAGCCTCCGGCAGCTCGCACCGCGTGGGCATCACGGGCGTGCCGGGCGTTGGCAAATCGACGCTTGTCGATAGTTTGGGAAGCCTTCTCACGGCGCGCGGGCATCGCGTGGCCGTGCTTGCGGTCGATCCATCGTCGAGCCGGACCGGCGGCGCCATTCTCGGCGACAAAACCCGGATGGCGCGCCTTGCTGCCGATCCGAATGCTTTCATCCGGCCCTCGCCCTCATCCGGCACGCTGGGCGGCGTCGCGCGCACCACGCGCGAAACGATCCTTCTTTGCGAGGCTGCCGGCTTCGATATCGTTCTCGTCGAAACGGTCGGCGTTGGACAATCCGAAATTACAGTTGCGGGGATGGTAGATTTCTTTCTAGTTCTGATGCTTGCAGGGGGCGGCGACGAACTTCAGGGCATCAAGAAGGGCGTCATGGAACTGGCGGATATGATCGCGATTACGAAGGCCGACGGCGGCAATGAAGGCCCGGCCCGCGCCGCCGCCGCGGATTACACTGCCGCTCTGCGTATTCTCACGCCTCCAAGCGCCATCTGGAGGCCGCCCGTGATCACGATCTCCTCGCGCGAAGGGCGCGGGCTCGATGAGCTATGGGCGAACGTAACCCGCCATCGCGCCGTGCTTGAAGCCGCGGGCGAGTTCGAGGCGAAGCGCCGCGATCAGGATGTGCGCTGGATGCATGCCATGATCGAAGACCGGATTCGCCAGATGTTTCTCACCAATGAAGCGGCCGCCGCAAAAATCGCTGGGTTGGAGCGCGACGTGCGAATGGGCATCACGCCGCCCTCTGTCGCAGCCGACGAAACCGCCGCCTTTATCTTTGGAAGCGCATGAATTGGAGTGCGACACCGCGGGTGAAGATTCTCGTGACCGGCTTCGGGCCGTTCCCGGGGATTCCCCACAACGCTTCCGCGTCCCTGGTGAAAACGCTCGCGCATCATCCCGGCGTCCCTGAAATTGAGATTGCTGCTGAGATCATCCCCGTTGTTTGGGCGGATGCGAGAGGCGCCGCGCTCGATGCGGCCGGCAGGGTAAAGCCGCACGCCGTTTTGCATTTCGGAGTCTCGAAACACGTCGCTCAGATCGAGATTGAAACCCGCGCCTTCAACATGAGCGGGCCTAAGGAAGACTATGCAGGAGCGATGGGGCCTGGAAAGCGGCTCGTGCCCTCTGGGGCGCCCATCCTGCGGTCAACACTGCCTCCCCTCCCTCTGCTAAAAGCGCTTCGGCAAGGCGGTTTTCGCTCAGAGCTTTCCAACGATGCCGGCCGCTACCTTTGCAACGCTCTTTTCTACTGGAGTTTGGCGGAGGCGGCTGCCGGAGGCCCTATGACCGGCTTCATCCACATACCGGCGATTGGCGTAGAGGGGGCGGTTCGCTCTCACCTGAGCGAGCAGGAAATCGTTGCGGCTGCCCATGTTCTCATTCGCGCCAGCGCCGAAGCTGTGTTACGGGCGAAACGGAGCAGAAACGGCAAACGCAGGGAAAGCGAACGCGATGGACCGCAGGCATTTCATGGGAATGGGCGGGGCAGCCGCCGCGTTGTTTGGCACGGGCCCCGCTGAGGCGGCGCCCGCGCTGCCCGCGAGCAAGACCATCGCCGATTGGGGCGTTGTGCCGGACGCCGGCCTTGATCAATCGCCTTCTATGCAGAAGGCCATCGACGGGCTTGCGGCAGCGGGCCAGCCTATCGTCATTCCGGCTGGACATTACCAATTCGCCAGGCTGAGGCTTCCTTCCAACGCCGTAATTTTGGGTGTGCCCGGCCTCACGATCCTGTCTGCGCCGGCGGGAGCGGCGGTCTTCGAGTGCCTGAGCCGGCAAAATGTAAGCCTTCGCGGCGTTGCCTTCTCAGGCACGGCCCTTATCGCACGCGAATGCCGTAATCTCACTGTCTTCGACTGTCAAATCCTGTCGAGCGGCGGCGACGGCTTCGTTTGCGGCGGTACAGGATTGTTCATCGCCTGCAACCGGGCATCGTCTTGTGCCAAAGCTGCGATCTGGGCCGAAGGCGACGGCATGGTCACGAGCAATCTCGTAAGCGGCCCTGGCCTGTTTGGCCTACGGCTGGGTAGTGCAGCCAGGCTTGGCAGGCTCTCTGTCATAAACAACCGGATCGATGGGGCCGCCACCGGCATCGGCGTTTCGAATTCGGATGCCGGCTACGCGCTCATAACAATGAACATGATCACCGGGGCGGCAAAAGGCGGAATCCGCGCGCTCGATGGAGATGTGCTGACTGGCAGGGACTTGACGCAAGGCGGGTCCGAAGCATTCCGCAATCTCGCTATCGCAGCCAATGTCTCGGTATGAAGCGTCATGCCGCGGAAGGACTAGTTTGAATCGGCACCGCTTGGGTTCTTGTAAATCTCCAGAACTTCGCGCGCCTGAAATATCCGGTATCTCGTTTTGCCCGTCCGTTCAGTTAGAATTCCAGCTTCTACCAGTTGATTAATTGCAATCCGGGCGGCTGCTGGGCTTGCATCCACAAGGCGCTCGATAGTTTTTATTGTAACGACAGGGTGCCAAGCCAGTTTATCTAGCATACGAGTGGCTGCGGATTTCTGTCTAAACTTTCTTTTCTTAGTCCATTCCGCATAAAGAGCGTTCAGCCTTGTCACTGCATGCTCTGCATCACTTACGGTGCTCACGATCGCTCGCGACAGATACGAAATAAGCGGTATGAAGTTTAGGCGCTGCTGCGCTTCACGCAGGGCGCCGTAATAGTCCTGCTTGAAGGCGGCTATATAGAGCGACAAATACAGCGGAGTATGGCCGGCAGCCCTGAGCATTAATGGAAGCAGAAGCCGTCCTGCACGCCCATTTCCATCCGCAAACGGATGCACCGCTTCGAAATGAGCGTGAGCAACGGCCATCTGTGTAATAATGCTTTGATGGAGCTGTTGCATTCCATCGTTACGTAAATAAGCGATGTGCTCAGCCATGCAGCTTAAAACATCGGAAAAAGGGGGAGGATTAAACGTAGAGCTTGCAAAACTGGTTCCTCCAATCCGGACTTGTTTTCTACGAAATTCACCAGGGAAGCCATGCTTAAGAAGAAACTCTTTATCGTTTCTCATTAATGCACGATGCAATTTTTCAATCATATGGATAGTGAAAGCGTCGTATCCATTTCTTTCCACATCGTGTATCGCTTCTTCTAGGACAATAGCATAATCTCTTACCTGTATATCTGCTTGTGAACCTTGCGCTTCATCGGTTTCTTCCACCTCTAAGAGTGCATCAAGTGTTGAATGTGTGCCCTCAATATCCGAGGAGGCCACGGCTTCCTGCCGGACAAGCACGCGGCTCAGGAGAAAATGCGACGGAAATTGATTGGACAGAGCATCTGCCCGGCCTAATGCGGCCAACGCCGCATTATGTTCGGGAGCCGCATCGCCAACTGCAATTGGGTCCTCAGTAGGAGGAAGCGGGACAACGCCATAGTGGCTATCGTCCGGTGGCGGATAGCGTTTCAAGCGGTTTCGTACCGCTCCAACTAGATGATTTCGATTCATAACCTATCGCAACGTCCAACGAGCGCTGGTTCTAACGCTAGGTTATTAGCATAACCTAGCGTTAAAGCGCAAACGAGGCCGTCTAACGCTAGTTTGCAATGGTGCCGCCAGCATGCAGCCTGGGATGCGGTTCAGTGGTGGTCCAGAAGGTTGAATCGAGATTGAACCAGCTCCGCGACAGGAACTTCAGGCCCAGGTAACCGTAGACCAGCCACGCCAAGCATCCGCCGGCCGCGATCATTGCAACAGTGTGGACGGCGGAGACGAGGACCGCCATCCCGATATTGGCGTTGATCAAGGCGCTTATCCCCTCTTGGCCGCCACCGGGACCGGCGGCCCCGCAGAACCCGAGATAGACCGGCACGAGCATCAATCCCGCGCCATGAGCAATGGCCACGGCGAAGGACCAAAGCCCGAGTTGCGTGGGTTTTATCCGCGCCAGCGCTCGCGGATGACCGCGCTTTATGAACCGGTAGACGCCGAAGCCAATGACCAGGATGCTGGCGCCAATCTGGATCTGCGAGCGCCATTCGGCTAAGACGGCCAGCAGCGAGAACGGAAGGAGCACCAGGAGCATCGCCAGTAGATGACCGGCTGCCAGCGGCCAAAGCGCCGCCAGGAGGGCTCGTGAACTCTTTTCCATCAGCCCTGCAGAAACGGCGAGTGGCCATCCCATCCCCGGGTTCACACCGTGATAGAGGCCGCTCGCGACTACGGCCAGCCAGAGCCAGGCCGGTGTCCAGTCCACTCCGTTCAAATTCAAACCGATGGATAGCAGAACGAATCCGTCGAACAGTCGCCGCCCTCGAGCCGGATCTGATGCGCCCGGTATCCCTCGGGGAAGCTCACCCAATAGTCCTTTGCCAGCTCGATGCCGCCGCCAGGGCTCGCATTGGCCATGACCTCGGCGCCCGGCACGCCGCTGGGATAGAATTGGTCGTCCCACGTCGAATAGAGCGAGTTGGTCCAGTAGACCCGCTTGCCGTCACGGCTGATTTCGACCATCTGCGGACCGCCAGCATATGTCTTGCCGCTTGGATGGGGTGTGTGACGGGCGATGCCGCCGATGCGGACCGAGCCGGTCAGCTTCGGCTTCCGGGGGTCGGTAACGTCGTACTGGCGCATCTCGCCGGTCCCCCAGCAGGAAACGTAGAGGAACCGGTCATCCAGGGAGAGGTCGATGTCTGTCACCAGCGGCGGCACTGCGCCAAACCCCTGCAGGAGGGGCGGGAGCTGATCCTTGGGCGCCGGTTCCGGCGGGATCACGGCCGTCTTCTCGATGTGGAACTTGCCGTCTTCGCGCCACCAGGTCCAGATCGAGCCTTCGAGATTTGTAGTATCGACCACGACGCCCAGGAAACCATACTCGCGTATGGGATCGTGTGCGGGCCGCACTTCGAGCGCCATCTGGTGATTGGCGCCAAGATCGATCGTTTGGACGTTACGCCGGGCCCTGAGGTCCCAGAAGTGAATCCGGTGGCCGTACTTATTCGAGAGCAGGTCCTCCGGCACCAGTCCGTTCTCGAATTGCGGCGGCAGCGCCCACTCACTCGTTACCATGTAGTCGCGCGGCAGATTCCACCAAAAATCATATTGAAGAGTCTGAGGTCCGCGGTCGATCTCCCAGCGGCCGAGAATTTCGAACGTCTCGCAGTCCATGATGAAGACGCCTGGAGGGCCATCGGTGCCATCTTTGCCGCCGCCGCCGAGCGTGCTGACGTAAATGCCTTCCGGCCCGCAATGAACCGTATGCGGCCGCGAGTACCCGGTCTTCCTGAAGACCTCCTCGGGCTCGATGATCTTGTGGATCTTCGCCTCGGTGGGATGGGGCTTCGTATCCACCACATAGATGCGGGAGGAGCGAATTCCCGGGATGATCAGGTAGCGCCGCTCGAGGAAAGCGTGGCCGGATAGCGGGGACAAGGCCGACGAGCAGGCGTTCCAGCCGAAATGGTGGAACTCGTCACCCTTGTAGGGCATCGTAACGGTGTGGACGATCTGGCCAAATGCTGGCGAGCCGGGCTTCACGCCGATCACTGCGAGCGCGTCGGGTTTCGACGAGTCTGGACTTAGCAGCAAGGTGTAAGCGAAGTCCTCCGGCGGGGCTTCCATGGCAAGCTTCGGCGATGCGTGGAAGGTCGGATCGGGCCTCATAGGCATGTTGTTTCTTCCCTTTTTATCGGGGCACACCGCCACCTTCTAGCGGGGTGGACTGGCGTGTGCCTTTCCGGGCGGTGTGAGCTTATCATCAGGAGAGGCAAGTGAGCCGGATTTGCGATTGAAGTGTTACTGTCAGGTTAACCATCGGGTCGGCCCGCCCGCCGGCGGCGCTCCGGCGGCTGTTTCTGCCGTACCGGCAGCCCCGCGCCCCATGCTTGGGCACATGCCGCATTATGCATTCGTTGACGGTTTCTATGGGCAAACCTATTCTTCTTGGAAGCGAACCTCCGCAGCTAGAAATATTCCGGGAGGATAAATGACCGCGAACCCCGTCAAATACGAGAATAAAGAGGGCGTGGGCATTATCACCATCGATAATCCTCCGCTGAATGTGCTCTCGCGGGCCGTGCGTGATGGGCTGATGGAGGCAATCGGAGAAGCGGCGGCCGATAGCGCCGCGTGCGCTGTTGTTCTCACCGGCGCGGGCCGTACATTCAGCGCCGGCGCGGATATTTCCGAGTTTGGCGGTATTTCCGAGTTGGAA
>CAZCIF010000190.1:0-7021 GCA_964498645.1 uncultured Rhodomicrobium sp.
TTCAATCGCCACCCGGAAATGGGCACAGGTCAGCACTTAGGGCCGTTGGTATAAGTCACCGTTCTACCATCCTCAAAAAAATGCTGAGTCAGGGGACCGAAGCACTCCCGCGGTAACGGTCGGAGTGCCCTTGGGTTATGAAACACTTGCAACTCGTCTGCCCATCCCTCCGAATAACCCTCAGCCCCGACCTCTTCTACGAAGCGTCTACCCATGTAAGCGTTCGGGTCTGGATCATACCGAAAGCCCGCCCGCAAGTACTTATGGTCCGGTGGGCCATAGCCGGCTAGGACTCCGATACGGTCGAACTTGGCTAAGGTTCCAGCGTTCGAGAACAGGACGGCCGAGACATTTTCTGCCCCAGGCAAGCTAAAGAACCCCGACTCTATCGTCTTCCCTTTGAACGTGTGGCTGGCCAAATTCCGTTGCGTAATGACTATCTTCCCGCCCACAATCTCCCATTCGGTCGTGAACCCATACAGGTAAGGCCAAATCGCAGATTGCGTGTAGACCATCGATCCAAGCTCACTTTCGGAGGCGGGTTTGTGAAAATCGGCTACCGCGATTACAAATGGTAATCCAGCAGCCCCATCTTCCTCCCAGTATGCCTTACCGGCAGCGGACCGCCGATTGAGCTTATTGGTGAGCGAGCCGCCGTACTTGATCGGCATGTAGTCAGCCAGGAAAGCGGCAATCTCCTCTGGAGTCTTTGGATCAGGGTGTTGTGCCAACACGCCCTCTTTCGATGAAGCAACGGTTGTGGCTTCGACTGAGAACGCCACTCCGGGAGCGCTGATGCGGAAATCCGGGGCCTCGCCGTGCCCCACGTCGTAGCCGCCTTCTCGAAAGGCAGCCCAGAGATACAATTCCCAAAGGCGCTGGTCGAACTGATGCCTTTGAAACTCTCTCACGAAATGCGGATCTGCTGCCGTCAGCCATGGGCCGATTTCGCGCAACACTGCTCGGGCTGGCGCTCGTCCTGGCCGCTCAATGAGTTCGATAAAGTATGGGTGCAATTGATCCTGGCGCGTGCCCGGTAGAACCGTCAGCAGATCGACCGCCGTATTGGTCTCATCACCTTGGATGCCGAGTTCAGCCAAATCGGCAGTCCTACTCACCTCCGCAATCTTCATCCTGAGGCCGATTTCGGCCCGACGTTTGCTTTTCAAGCTGACATCAAGATGCATACCCCGAAAGCGGCCGAGGCGGTCTCGAACCATCAAAGCCCATCCATAGTCGTTGTCGACACGATCACGGAACACGACACCGATAACGTTCTCGTCCAAATCAGACCAGTACGAAAGCTCTTCAGCGACCAGTTAAGTTGGCGACAAGCGAGTACCAATCGCGAAGAGATCGAAGCGTTCCTTGCTAAGACGCTTTGTCATCTCCCATTTTACCTTTCGTGCGCTGCAACCTCGAGTCCCGAGATCCAAGAGCCGCTAACACTGCCGTGCATGTGTGTTGCCTCTGGATTGCTTCGGCTTTGCCCCCTCGCAATGGCGGGCACGGATGAAGCGATCAAGCGGATTCGGTATGAGTTTGTTTGAACATTTTCAGCATTAACTTACGGCCAATCGCGCCATGGGAACGGCTTCTCGTCGGTCACGCAGCTCAGGAATTGTACGGTTTCGCCAAACCATTTTGACAAAGACAGGCCAAAGCGAGCCAAGCGCTGATTTGGTTCGCGAGCGAACAGCAGCCAGAGGAATTGCACTATGGTGAGCGCGTTCAGGACCATCTGCCCGATGCTGAATGCGATCGCGAATAGGAGCATGAGCAGGCCACGCTTCCAGATGTCTTTCGATTCAATGACCTGGACTTGGTCCGGATTTTCCATCGGTGCCTCCTGTGGGGCGCTAGCCGCGTGGCTGCTGCGCTGTACAAGCACGCCATAACGCAGCCAATTCGCCCTTGATCTCTATCAAAGCATCACGCCGGACAATCCAGGGCTAGGCGGTCGATTCGCCCTACCGGCGCGACGGCGCCCCGGCGGCCGCTACCGCGTTCACGTCAACCGCCACCTCAACCTCATGATCGCCGCCGCCGAGCAGCACCCCGCTCACGGGGCTGACATCCTGGAAATCCCGCCCGAAAGCGAGTGCGATGTGCTCTTCCTTCGGTGTCATATTGTTGGTCGGGTCGAAGTCCACCCAGCCCGTTTCTGGCGCCCATACGGAAATCCAAGCGTGAGACGCATCCGCGCCAGCGAGCTTCGGCTGCCCCTCCGGCGGGCGCGTCAGGAGATAGCCGCTGACATAGCACGCGGCGAGGCCCATCGTGCGTAGGCAAGCGATTTCGAGATGCGCAAAGTCCTGGCAGACGCCGCGCCTTATGCGCAGCACTTCCTCGATGGATGTCGCGGCATCGGTCGCGCCTGTCTGATAGGCGAAATCGCGATGGATCCGCGCCGTCAGGTCGAGCACGGCCTCCAGCAGGGGCCTGCCTTCCGGAAAGCTCGGACGCGCAAACTTATAGATGTCGCGCGAGGGACGGATATAACGCGACGAACATGAGTAGAGGACGGCGTCGAATGTCTCCGGGCCGAGATTCGCGCGGATATGCGCCGCCACATCGTTCCAGCTCGCCGAGCGCTCTGCGCTGAAGTCCTGGGGGGCTTCAACTTCGACCTGCGCCCTTGAATGGATTACAAGCTCGGTGTGATCCTGTTCAATGGTGATGATTGAAGCGGGATTTCCGAAATCATCCGTAAGGTCAGTCCTCGAGGCGGGAGCGGGATCGATCAGCAGGCTATGGCGGAGCACCGTTTGGCGCAAGTGAGGGCGGGGTTCCAGGTGCAGCAAATGGTGGGACTGCGAAACAGGCGCTGAGTAGCGGTAGAACGTGCGATGGCTGATCTCAAAGTTCATAAGCGGCGCCCGAACCGGATATAGACGCGCCGGAGCTCGTCTTCGGTAAGATTGAAGTAACGGCGCGTAATTGCTTCGGAGAGCTTCGGCAAGCCCGAAATCAAGTGGTTCAACAGCTCCTGCAGCCCGGCCCGCTTCCCGTCCGGCCCGGCTTGGGCCAGGCTTGCGACTTGGGCGAGGCGGACGCGCGTCAGAAGATCGAGGATCAGACGCTGCTCCTCATTGTGCGGCGCATGCTGGGAGGCTTGGGGAAGCGCGTCAAGATGGTCTGAGATCTTGCAGAGCTGGAAACCGATGCCACGCGGATTCGACTCGTCCACCATGAGCAGATCGAGGACGAGCGGCAGAATGGGCGCAAATAAATAGCGCTGCCGGAAGGTGATCGTGCTGTCGGCGACGTTGAGGACAAAGAACAGGCGCGCCGTTTCCTCATCGTCGCGCGGAGCCTCACCGAACAGCGCAAGAAGAAGCTCGGCGAGATTGAAGGCACGCTCGATGCGCCGGCCAATATCCTGGAAACGCCAGCCGTAATTCCGCGTCATATTCTCGGCGGTCAGGCCGTTCAGGGACGCAAGCGTGACGATGCCGGCGTTTAACCTATCCAGCAATTGCACGGGGTCGGTGATTTCCGCGGGCTGAGGCGAGCCAATATTCGAAAAGCGCAACAGCGTCTGCCAGACCTCAAGCGATAGGCGTTCGCGCACAATGCTGCCGACGCGCAGCATATTGTTCTTAAGGCCGGGCACGCTATAGGTGCGGCCGGGCGCGGTCATCAGCAGGCGGATCGCCTGCTCGATCGCTTTTGCATCCGTGCTGAGGCCCTGCAACGTGCTTGGCGGCTGATCCTTGGCGAGGATGAGTTCGAGAGCTTTCGTGCCGCCTTCGCCTGTGCCCGCGGTTCCTGTGTCGTCGGCCCGTGTGAGCGCGCCCCGCATGAGGCGCATGACCCAATCCGCGCGTTCGCCATAGCGCCCGAGCCAATAGAGATTATCGGCGATGCGGCTGCGCAGCCCAATGCCTGCGCGCAGCACATGCGCGACCTCGCCCGGCGGGCGCATCAGGGTGATGTGCGGGACAGCCGCCTCTTGTCCGGAGCAGACCCACACATCGCGGGAATGCCCGTCCATCGCGGACATGGCGACACCGGGCGTGCCATCGAGCGACATCGCAAGGCCGCCCGGCATTACGCGGTAATCGCCATCGACGGCAGACACGTAAAGGCGCATGGCGAAAGGCCGGGCCTTCAGGCCCTCGCCCGTCCAGGAGGGCGCGGTCGCGCAACCGTGACGCTCTTCCGCGACATAGTTCTGGCCGTTCACTTCAAGCTCGAATTTGAGGGCCTCAAGCTCACGCCCGGCCAACTGGTCCGGCATAATGCCTTGACCCGCGCGGCCCGGACGCCCGGTGCCCTCATGGGCATGGCGGATCGCGAACCGCTCCGGGTTTGCAAACACGAACATTCGCGCCTCCAAATCGCCCAGCCAGCGCCGGTGCGTGTCCTGCAGGATCAGGTCTTGTCCCAAGAGCGATTTCGAGATTTGCGGAAGCGACGGCACAAGCCCGCGATTTTCGACCACGGACGTCCCCAGGAAATTAATCAGAAGGCGCTGGTTCTTGCGCAGGGCCTGGACGAGGCCAACGGGACCCGCGAACCCGTTGGGATCGAGCTCCAGCGGGTCGCACTGGGAGCCTTCGACACAGCGGATGATGAGATCGATCGGCTTCAGGCCCTCAAGCGTCTTCATATAGACGCGGCTGCCGATCACGCGAAGGTCGCCGCCCTCCACGAGCTGAAAGCCGAGATAGCGGGAAAGGTAAGCATGGCTGAAATAGTCATCGTGCCGCGGTCCCGGCGTGAGCATTGTGATCAGCGGATCGTCCCGCTCGATGCGCTGCAAAAGCTCGGTCTGCATCTGCTGGAAGTGGGGGGCAAGCCTCACGGCATGGCAGGCGTGGAAGACATCGCCCATGAGTTGGCCGTGCAGAAGCCGGTTCGCCAAGGCGAAGCCGGCGCCGGCGGGCGTTTCGGCGTGAACGTCGATGATGCGCCAAGACCCGTCTGAATCACGGATCAAATCGGCTGCGAAGAAATTGATGAGATGGCCCGAAGGCTTCGGCTCGCGGCAAGCGTGCAGAAAGGCCGGGTCGCTGAAAACAAGTCTTGGCGGAATCTTGCCCGATGTTAGCAGCGTTCGCGGACCATAGATGTCCTTCGCGATGAGATCGCACAATGATGCCCGTTGAATGAGGCCGCGTTCCAGATGCGCCCATTCGCCTGCGGGTATCACAATCGGGATGAGATCGATAGACCATGGCTGCCGGCTGCCCGGCTCGGCGAAAAGATCGTGCGCAATGCCGTTTTCCTGCACGAGACGCCGCAGGCGCTCCTGCCGCTGGGCCTGCTCTTCCGCCGGGATTGCCGCAAAGGCTTCGGAGAATGCCTTCCAATGCGGCCGGGCTACACCGTTAACGTCAACCGCCTCATCGAAGCCATTCACAGGCCGTTCGTAGCCGGCGAAGAACTCTTGAGGCAATACGGCTTCTCTCACGCTGCTGTTCATCGCCTGCACTAAGCCGCTCCCGGCCGCGCCGGAAGAAAAAGACCGTTGATGTCCGTCATTCTGCCCCCCGCCTGAACGACGGGAGCCCATCGTCCTTTGGCAAGTCTATCATCGCTCTTATGGCTCCGCTAGCGCATCCAGGCCATACGATTTTGCCTATTAGTTAGGCGGTTTGTTATAAGCGTCAGCATTGGGGCTGAAATTAGATCCGGCGGCCGTGCGGGGTAATACGCGTTTGCTTAAAACAATTTGAAACCGGGCGGTAAAGGCAAGCCTCCAGTGAGCGCCTGCATTTTTTCGGCCAAGGACTGCTCAATTTTCTGCTTCGCTTCGTTATGAGCGGCGATGATGAGATCTTCCACGATCTCCGCATCATCGGGCTTCATCAGGCTTGCATCGACGGATATACGCGCCATGCCGCCTTTCCCATTCAAGGTCACTTTGACAAGCCCGCCGCCAGATACGCCTTCAGCCTGCACGCTTTCCAATTCCGCTTGGAATTCCGCCATCTTGGTCTGAAGCTCTTGCGCTTGTTTCATCATGGACATGATATTTTTCATCGAATTCTCCTGACCTTACTGCGGCACTACGAGGCTGCTGAAAGAGCATGCGGCCCATGGTTCGACAGGCTCACCATGAGGCTCAACCCGTTGAGATAACTTGACCTCATCCTGAGCTTGTCGAAGGATGGAGCATAAATCTCCAGGTTTTTCACCAGCCTGCTACTCCAGCGTGTGCACGCCCTTGATTTCCGCATCCGGGAAGTGATGGAAGACACTTTTCACGACCGGATGTTTCCGTATTTCTTCGACGGCCTGCGCATTTTCCGCGCGCCGCCTCGCCCCAAGCGGCGCTAGCCCGCGCTGTTCCGAGAGGGAGACAATCCAGCGTTCGCCGGTCCAAGCCTGCATTTTGCGGGATAAGTCTTGGGCCAGATTTTGCGGCGCACCTTCGAGGAGGTGCAGCTCCAGGAAGCCCGGCCCAAATTTTACCAGTTCGGCCTGTTCTTCGAGCGCTATCTTGAGCTTAATGTCACGGACCTGGCCCGCATGCGCCACGACATCCTCGAATGACGCGAAGTGCGGCGCGGAAAGCTTTTCGCTTTCGCCGGCGGCTTCTGGTCCTGCTTGGCTGAGTGCTTGAGCGGCGTCCGCGCCGGCTTTCCGCCGCGCATCTTCCTTCTTCTCTGGGGCCGGAAGAGGCTTGCCGGTGAGATCGCCAATGATTTCAGCGGGAGATGGTAGCTGGGCCGTGTAGCACATCCGGATGACAAGCATCTCAGCAGCAGCGAACGGGCGCGGCGCGCGCGCGGCCTCGTCGAGGCCCTTGAGCAGCATCTGCCAGGCAACCGCAAACCGTGAGACCGCAAGCGCAGCCGAGAGCTTACCGGCGCGGGCCTTGTCTTCGAAGGTAAAGTCCGCAGGATAGACGTCCGGCACGGCCTTCAGGCGGCTCAGCACGTGAACAGCGTCGGCGGCATCGGTTAAAATCATGATGGGGGCGCCGCCCTTGTCGTGAAGAGCGTTGAGAGAGGCGAGCGCGGCCTTCGCAGCGCCGCGCACGAGCGGGGTCGCATCGCCCGGGAAGCCG
>CAZCIF010000191.1:0-7014 GCA_964498645.1 uncultured Rhodomicrobium sp.
CTTAGCTCGCGAACACCATTAAAATCGTGCCCAGAAGCATGAGGATCGCCCCCTTCAATCTCTGGGAAATATCTTCCTTCAACAGCCTGCCGCTTATGAGAATAGTCAGGATGGCGCTCGTCCGCTTGATGGTAATGACATAAGGGACCATCAGCATTGTCAGCGACATGTTTTGCAAGACCGCTTGCGCCGCGAGCCCCAGGCCCGGAACCGAAGCCAGCAGTAAATTTCTTCCGCCCCGCACACTAGGCTTCGGTCCTACGATCAAGAATGCGATACCAAAAACGGTGATTACTAGGGAGATGCTTGCGCCCCATATCAGAGGCGTGGAGGCGTATACTCCGATCTTGTCGAGATTTGAGGTGATGCTCCAAATGCTGACCGTCACAAGCATGCATTGCACGCCATGATCCTTCGCCAGCCTCTTGAAAGCCGTGAGCATGGCCGTGCCGCTGTCCGCCTGCCCCAGCCGGTAAGAGCCAATCACCGCGAAGAGTATCCCCACAATCCCAAGCGGAGGGATTTTTTCGCCGAGGATCAGCGGGGAGGTGACGAGCAGGAATAGCGGCGTGAGAAGCATCAAGGGAGCAACCAGGGATGCGTCCGCATATTTGAACGCCCGTATATAGAAAAACAGCGCAATGGCGTTCAAAGTGCCGTCAAGCGCAAGAACCCAGGGATAGTCTTGCGTTGTCATGGTGCTCATGAAAGCCGCCGGGTCAGCCAGAAAGGCGGGATAGCGAATAAGAACGAGTACGGACAAAATCAAAGTGCTCGTTATCGAGCCGGCTGCCAAAATGGACAGTTCATCGGCGGTCTTGGAAGCGATCTTCGTAGCGATATCGGTCCCGGATTTTGCGGCCGCGGTGCCGAATGCGGTCAGGAAACCTAAATATGCGTCCATTTCGTTGTCTTGAGCCTGTGTGTTGAAGGGCGCCCGCAGGCTCTAAAGCGTCATCGCGAGGCGGCTCTAGCCGCCGTGGCGATCCAAAAGCACATCAGAAACTTGGCCATGGATTGCTTCGTTTCGCTAGCAATGACGGTGACCCGGCTTTTGTTGAAAATGCTTTAATGGCCATTCCCGGCCCGTCGCGCCTTCAACACCTCATGCGCTTGCCGGAGGACGGAATCGGCTATCACGGCGTGGCCCTCGGCGGTCGGGTGAAAAGCTCCCCCATAGGTTCCTGCCAGGAATAGCTGAAACGGATTTTTTACGAGCGGTCCAAGATCGATGCAGCGCGCGCGGCCGAAGGCGGTCGCGTGATAATTGACCGTCATGTACGCATCGTTGGGCGTACGAACCCAACGCTGCCGCGAAGCATAAGCGCGGTAAGCACTTGGTTTGAATGGCTTCCAGGCGCGAACGCCGTACCAGAATGGCATAGCGAGGGTGCTTGCGGGATCTGCTGTATTGGATGCCGCAGCGCAGACGCCGTGACTGCGGAACGCTGAGCGATGGCCGTCCACGAAAGTCCACCCATGGGCGGCGGCGGCTTCGCGCAGCGTCCCGTATAGTTCCCCGGACAGTTTTTCGATTTTGGCGACGCGGCCTTGGTCGAACTGGAAGGCAGGAAACACCTCCATGCCCTTCTGTCCGTTGCAGATGGTCTTGCCGTCTTCGGCGTAGCCCATATCGGGGTATGAGGTGATGAGCACGTTCTTTTGCGCACCCTCCGGCAAACCAAGATAGAGCGTGAAAGCGCGCGCCAAGGCTTTGTAACGCCGGGGCAGAGAACGAAGTTTCTGCGCCCCGCGGTCCGCCCCGTGAATAGCATCGATCTCGCCTGCGAGAGCCCTGTAGAAGCTCTTCTTGTGCAGGATGGCATCGGCGATCATTTCGCTGAAGCCGATATCGTTGCCGCCAACCGACACAAGAAGTAAATCGGGCTTGCGGATGAAATCATTGCCTGGGCAGCGGAGAATTTTTCGCTTTTCTGGGGACGACGCATTAAGCTCTGGAATTAGCTTCGAGATCTCGCCGGAAAGCACATCCTCCACAGGTTTTGTCCGGCACAATTCGCGCGAGAGAGCGCTTAGCTGAGGAAGCAGGTGAAGGCTCTTTCCCTTTACGCATTCGCGTACTGCCGAGCCTAGGAAGATCCCATCGAGCGTATCCGCCCCTGTGCAGGCATAGCTGAGAAAAGTGACGGCGCGCTGGCCGTTCTCAGCCGCGAGCTGAAGCGCAACGCGGGCCTGGTAGGAATAAAGCGAGCGGTGGCAGGACCCGTCCAGCCAGCCCGCGCCCGCGGCTTGGAAAAGCGGCCCGAAAATTCGCCGCCAATTCCCAGCGCGGGCAGGGTAGCCGGCGAGGCGCCTTGGCCATTTGAAAAAGCCTTCGCGAGCGAGAATCACGCGGCCATAGTTTAAATGCTCGCGGTCGCCGAACTGAACGGGATCGTCCGGATTGCCTTCGCCCGAGCCAAACGAGTCCCCAAGGCCTACAACGAGAAGGTCCTCGATTTGGATGAATTGCTTGGCGATCAAGGTTGCGTTCTGCTTGACCTCAACAGCGCCGCCGCTTGGATAGGGGATGTCGAACTTCATTTCATTCGTGCAGCGGCTTCGAGTTTGCCGGATGGGTTTCTTCAGCGCGTCCAGAAGAGTCCAGGTACATCGGGCATCGGCCTCGGCGCTGTTCAATTTTACCAGCACGCTGTGGGATTGGGGATGCACGTAGTCCGGGCATGCCGTGTATTGGCCGGTTCTTTCGTTATAGCAAGTATTGCCGTGGATTTTCTGGGCCCAGCCTCTGGGTCCGGCTTCGCTTTGCAGCAGGTGCTCGGCGGCGAGGATGGGGCGGGTGTCCCGGTCTTTCTTGGCAAGCGAAAGGTAGGCACGGCGCAATTGTGCGGAATCCGCAGGCGAGCGGAACAGCCGGAATGGATTTTCGAGCCGCCATTTGAGCGTGGTGGGGTGCGGGGCCGGACCGAAGTCGGGAAAGCGGAATTGGGCCGATGCCGGGCCACTCAAAAGAAAGAGCATCAGCAAGCCTTGCAAGGGACGAGCGAAACGCACCGGTCCTCCATTCGCCCGCGCTGAAGTTCGGGGCGCCGGCTTGGTGCATACAACGGGCCCGGCGCTGCCGCAAGCCGCCCCGGCAAGCTTAGCGCGCGCTCACCTTCCGGGAAGTACACTACTAAAGCTGCATCGAAACTACGTCCTCCTTACCACTTTTTAATTTAGCGGCAAGTGGTCTGTAACCTTCGGTTTCTTATATCAGCCCTAGGATAAATCCACTTAGGGGAGAATGAAGCCGATGGCATCCGGACAAATCCAGGATGATGCGGGCAAGATCTATCATCGCAGGCGGTTTCGCCCGGTGCGCGCATTTATGGGAGCGGGCTTGCTGAGTGCGGGCCTTCTCGGGGCAATCCCGCAAGCTGGTCTTTTTGTGACGAGTGCCGCGGCACAGGATTCTCAGCGCCCCCAGAGCTTCGCCGATTTGGCGGATAAGGTCCGGCCAGCCGTTGTGAGCGTCAACGTCAAGTCGAACGGTGCGGTCGGGGATGTTTCCAGCCGGGAGTTCCCCATGCCGGACTTGCCGTCGGATCATCCGCTTCGCGATTTCTTCGACCAGTTCAAGCGCAATCAGCCTGACAGGCGGCCGACGCGCGCCCAAGGCTCCGGCTTCCTTATCTCGGCGGACGGCTATGTCGTGACCAATCATCACGTTGCCGATAAAGCCGACGAGATCGAAATCACCTTCGAGGATGAGGAGAAGTACAAGGCGAAGGTTGTCGGCAGCGACGCCCGCACCGACATCGCGCTCCTCAAGATTTCCACGAAGAAGAAGTTCGACCATTGGCTCGAATTTGCCGACTCGCCGCCGCGCATTGGCGACTGGGTTCTCGCCGTCGGCAATCCTTTTGGCCTTGGCGGCACAGTGACTGCAGGCATTGTCTCGGCCAACGGACGCGATATCGGTTCGGGCCCCTATGATTTCTTGCAGATCGATGCCGCTGTGAACCGCGGTAACTCAGGCGGACCATCGGTCAATCTCGATGGCAAGGTTGTTGGCGTGAACACGGCGATCTACAGCCCAAGCGGCGGCAGCGTCGGTATCGCGTTCGCGATCCCTGCTTCGACTGCGCGCGACGTTGTCCAAAAACTGAAGGACAAGGGCAAGGTGAGCAGCGGATGGCTCGGCGTCCAGATTCAGAATGTGGACGACAACATCGCTGAAAGCCTCGGCCTCAAGGACTCGAAGGGCGCTCTGGTCGCCAAGGTCCTTTCCGACGGCCCCGCTGCAAAATCGGAGCTAAAGGCGCAGGACGTCATTCAGCAGGTGAACGGAAAGCCCGTCGGCAACTCACGCGAGCTTGCGAGAACGATCGCCGCGCTTGCGCCAGGCTCGGATGCGCGCCTGCACATCTACCGCGATGGTTCGGAGAAGGACGTTACCGTAAAGCTCGGAGAGTTCCCGAACAACGAGAAGGTTGCGTCTCTCGGCACGGGTGAGGAGAATGAGTCCGGTAAGGAATTGGAAGATCTGGGTTTGACCCTCATCCCGGCGCCCGATCTACCCGGTAGCAACTCGAAGGAAGGCGTCGCTGTTTCCAACGTCGATCCGGCATCGAAGGCGGCTGACCAAGGCTTGAAGCGCGGCGACATCATCCTCGAGGTCAACAATAAGGCCGTGTCGACCGTAGACGATGTGATTGCCGGCATTCGCGAAGCGCGCGGCAAGGGCAGGAAGAACGTGCTCATTCAGGTCCGCAGCCGCGACCGTCAGCAACGCTACCTTGCTCTCCCCATCGGGCAGAAGTCAGCGGAGCGCGATGCCGAGAAGAGCAAAGACACGAAGAAAGACGGCAAACGCTAGACGACGCGAAGCGAAGGCGAGGGGATGTCCCCCTCGCCTTTTTTCAGAAACAACATATTTTTAGATGTCCATTCCAGAACCCCGCCAAGGGTATTTACATGCGAGTACTAATCGTTGAGGACGACCGGACCGCGGCCGATTTCCTCGCAAAAGCATTAAATGAGGCCGGCTACCAGACTGAAATCGCCGGCGACGGTGAAACAGGCTACGAGCTGGCGAGCACCGCGGCATTCGGCGTGCTGATCGTAGACAGAATGCTTCCGAAACTCGACGGATTATCGCTGGTGGAGCGCTTGAGGGCGCGCGGCGACCGCACGCCCGTTTTGATTCTCAGCGCTCTGGGCGCCGTTGACGACCGGGTTAAAGGCTTGCGCTCTGGCGGCGACGATTATCTGCCGAAGCCCTATTCGCTTGTGGAGCTGGTGGCCCGGGTCGAAGCGCTGACCCGGCGCGGCCCGTCGGAGGGCGCAGTTACAACCTATACCGTGGGCGATCTGGTTCTGGACCGGCTCGCGCATAAGGTCAGCCGCGGCGGCGAGACGATCATCCTGCAGCCGCGCGAATACAGGCTTCTGGAATATTTGATGCGGCACGCGGGACAGGTGGTGACCCGCACAATGCTCCTTGAAAATGTCTGGGACTATCATTTCGATCCGCAAACGAACGTGATTGACGTTCACATATCGAGGCTTCGCAGCAAAATCGACAAGGGGCAGGATAAGCCGCTCCTGGAAACGGTGCGCGGTGCGGGCTACATGATCCGCAATGATCCCAATTAACATCAGGAGAGTTGTTCCGCGCGTCGTCTTCGCAACGACGTTCCGGCTTTTCGCAGTCTACGTCTCGCTATTCTGCGCCGCGGTCGCAGCGACCTTTATCTACGTCAATGTTACTATGCAGGGGTTTCTGAGCCGCGAAGCGCAAGCTTCGGTTCAGGCGGATTTCGAGGCCCTAGCCACGCAATACCGGGATGGCGGATCACCGGCGCTCATCGGTGCGATTTCCGAACACTCCACATCATCCACGGTCAGGCTCTATCTCCTGACCGATGGCACCGGGCGCCGCCTCGCCGGCAATCTCGATACGGTTGCTGCCGGTCTCTGGAATACGCTGGGCGCCGCTCAGTTTGCCTATCGCAGGAAAGAGGCCGGCGGGATCGCCGAGCGGCAGGCCTTCGGCCTTATCGCAAGGCTTCCAGGCGATCTGCATTTGATCGTGGCACGCGATGTCGAAAGCCAGGAGGCGCTCAAGCGCGTGCTGCGCAGGGCTTTCCTGCTTGGCTATGCCCTCATTATCGTCATCGGCGCCGTAGGCGGAACGATGGTAAGCCGAAGTATCTTGAGCCGGGTCGATGCGGCTTCGAACACGGCGCGCGCCATCATGCAAGGCAACCTTGCGCAGCGGATCCCGGTGACAGGGCGTAATGACGAGTTCGAGCGGCTCAGCAAGAACCTCAATGCCATGCTCGACCGGATTCAAGACCTGATGGCTGGCTTGAAGAACGTCTCCGACAATATCGCGCACGATCTCAAGACCCCGCTTCACCGGCTAAGGACACGGGCCGAGAGGGCATTGCAAACGAGCCGGTCGCCGGAACAGCTTTCGGAGGCACTGCAATCGGTTATCGAGGAAGCCGATGCGCTGATCCAGACATTCGACGCGCTCTTGAGTATCGCGCGCCTGGAGGCTGGGTCCAGAGCGGAGACATTCGGGCCGCTCAACATTTGCGCTTTGATCCGCGATGTGGCCGATTTGTATGAGCCTGCCGCGGAAGAACGCGGCCTTTCCTTGCGGCATTCTTGCATGGGCGATGTTATGATGGCCGGAGAGAAGCATCTTCTGGGGCAAGCGCTGGCTAATCTCTTGGATAACGCGATCAAATATGCCATTCCGCCGTCCGGCGCTCATCCTGCCTCGCAGGAGGCTGCGGTCGAGGTTGGCCTCGAGGACAAGGGGGATTTCGTCGACATCGTGATCGCCGATCATGGTCCCGGCATTCCGGAAAAGGACCGCGAACGCGTGCTACAGCGGTTCGTCCGGCTTCAGCTAAGCCGCTCGATCCCAGGAAGCGGACTGGGCTTAAGCCTTGTGGCGGCTGTCGCGCGGCTCCACGGCGGTTCCGTTACATTGGAGGGAAATGACCCCGGCTTGAAAGTGCGGCTTTCTCTGAAAAAGAACCTTCCACCGCCTGA
>CAZCIF010000192.1:0-6850 GCA_964498645.1 uncultured Rhodomicrobium sp.
CTAGCGGCTGATAAGCCGTGAGCGCACATATTTCGGTTAGCCGATGACCGGCTGTTGAAAAATGGAGCTGTGCCATCATGAGCGTCGAAAAAGAAGAAATCGGGAAGCGCACCGTCCGCGTGCGCATTACCGGCCGTGTGCAAGGGGTTTGCTACCGCACCTGGGCCGAAAAGAATGCCAACGCCCTGGGGCTTAGCGGCTGGGTCCGTAATAGGCGCGATGGCGCGGTCGAGGCGCTGTTCTCGGGTGCAGCCGGTCAGGTGGGCGCGATGCTAGAGCGTTGCCGGGAGGGGCCGCCAGCCGCTGTGGTTCGGGAGGTGGCCATTGTCGAGGAGGGCGGCGTGGCGCCTCCGGACTTCGCCGTCCTGCGCACGGCATGACTGCACGCGCCTGCGTACGATCCAGAAGTCTATTGCTATAGAAGCGCGCCGAGAGGTAAACTACACGCTCGACGGGTGTCAGGAGCCTACCGCCCTCGAGCGCTGTTGCCACTTGCATCTGCGCTCAAGAAGAGGAGCAGGATGCCATGCAAGAAGTCGAAATCCACGACTACGCGCGGCAGCTATGGGAAGCGCATGGCCTCAAGGCCATTGCGGAGGCTGCTCGAAAGGCCACCGCTTTCGAAAAGCAAGGCGAAAAAGAACGGGCCGATAATTGGAGACGCATTGAAGCGGCGCTGCTGCAGATGCGGGGACCGCGCCAAAGTTGAAGCCCGGCCGGGGATGGAGACGGAAATCCCTGGTTCTCGATTTTACCCGTGCCCCGTCCGAATTGGTCATCCACCGCACACGCGATAGCGCGGGCTTGCGTGGATCAAGGTATCTATATTCAAAAATAAATATCTATAAATATTAAAAATATCGTTAGAATTCTCTGTAGCTAAGTAGAACTACAACCTATTAGCAACTTATATCTAAGAATTTATGCCGCTGACTGAGTGTCTTATTAGCCATATATCAAACAGCTTATTTTAGGATGCCTTACCTTTGGCTTGGCGCCTGCAACTGTTATGTCTCAGCCGTGCTCCGATACTGTCTCCCTTGCTGCGATCGGGTTGTGCCAGCTGTCCTGCAGGTGTCCGCGGCAACGAGGTTGACCTTTGTAGGAGAAATGTAGATGTACCGGAAACTAATCTTATGCGCGTCCGTGCTTGCGCTTCTTGCAACACAGGCCGGGGCAGCGGTCTTGCAGCTTCAAGGAATTGCATCTGTCGACCACGGCGGCGGCTTTGCCCCAGCCGTCAACAATATGAATTTGAACCCGGGCGACCGAATTCGTGCCGACTCTGGTTGCGCGAATGTCGTTTACGATAACGGCTACCGGTCAAAGGTCTGCGGCGGCCAAATGGCCTTAGTTATGTATAACCCGCCGCAACCCCTCATGGCCGGCTCGCTAAAGGATCCGCCAGTATATGTGGCCCCCGTAGCGCAAAATGACTTACTGACGCCAGGTCTGGTGGTTCTGGGAGGGGCCGGAATTGGAATTGCGATTGCGCTCAGCACCACCGGGGCAGTCAGCCCGTAGCTGAACCCAGTGCTTCAACTGCTGTTATAATCCCGGATACGGCCCTTGGAGGCCGTTCCGGGTGACGGGAGCGGGCCGATGAACCATTCAGCCGGGTTTGATATGACACAATGTCATTCCCTTGCCGTGTTTGCCGTCCGCTCTTCAGCGCTCTGGTCCGGGATTCGCCGCAAACCGAGACCTGCGAACCAAGCGTCCCCTGAAATAAGCTCTTCGGAGGCCGATCGGGAATCGTGGAAGAGGCGGAGCGTTTGTCCAACGCACTTCCCGTTTTGCGGCACCTCGGCATCGAGCACGAAAATGCGCCATTCCTGAGACTGGCCCATCAGCATGTCCGTCTCCCCAAGAACCTTGCGGGATCCTGTTGCGCAACGGAGTTGCCATCGAAGGCCGCGCTTTGAGATGATCCTGCCGCGAAGCCTGCCTTCGAGCCTGTACCGCCCAGGCGCCAGCAGAACAACCTGGCTGACTTCTGGAAAGCGGACCCGGCCGGTGCCGAAACCGATGTGCAAGGTCCGCTCGCTGCCTAAAGACGAAAACTCAGCGACGGCGTTGAGGCCCCGTTGAATCCGCCAGTCGAAGGGCAAGCCGCTTGAAGCCGCTTCGAAGCTTCCATTCGTAAGGAGGCCAAGAGTGGAGAACTCGTCTCTTGGAAGGAACTGCAGCCAGACGTTATAAGCGGCGTCAACAAGGTTTTTGCCAATGAGCCCGTCAAGGTATGGCGCAAGCTCCTCATTGGACGGAGGCTTGCCGCTTTCCCTGAGTGCGATCATCAGCTTCAGCGGCGTATCCCATTGCTTCGCGGTACGCGGAAGTGCGTTAAGGAAGCTGCCGCGCCAGCGGGGTCCTGCCGCGAGCTCCCGCGTGACGATGGGGAGTCCTTCCGGAGTATCGGCAATAAGTGAAAGATAGCTGAAGATATAGGCGGATAGCGCCGGGCGCGTGCGCAGCAATATGCCGGCGTAACCGAGAGCTGCTTCGTAATCATTGCGATAATAACTGTCGTTAAGTAGCCAGAACAGTGCGATGGATTCACGGCGCGAGCGCTTGTACGCTTCTTGCATCCACTCCCGTACGCGGTCTGGACTATCGGTTATCTCCGCCAGAAGACGGAATGCCTTGGCATTGAGCGGATCGATTGCGAGTGTCTGGGTGGCGAGGTCATGGATCTGCCTGCGCAGGGAATCGCGTCCGTCTGTAGCCTCTGTTGGCTTGCCTGCGCTTTTAGCCTCGGGCAGGCGGCCGATGGTATCGTTCCGCGCTCCGGGCGCCTCGCGTGACGCGCTGGATTGATCGAGCAATGCCGCAGTAAGTTTCAAAAGCTGCTCGCGGATATTGTCTGCTTTGGCAAGGAGGGCTTCCGGATTGTTGGGGTTCAAGGAGAGCGCAATCCCGGGCGTGGCTGGGGCGATCGCATAGGGCAGGCTTTTCGACAACACGAGCCAAATGAGGGCTATGGCCAGCGCCCCGGATAAAGCAGCGCGTTTTGGATGGGCGCGAAGGGTGCCAAGACCGGTCTTGAAGTTTTCGGTAAAGCCGCGTCTATGCCGGCGGCGGTGGCGCCTTCTCATGGCCGGCCTCCCAGAAGAAAAAGCAGCCTGTTCCAGAAACTGCCGCTCTTGAGCTGGAATAAGGCGAGCTGCCGGTGCCGCTTAATCTTGCGGCCCGGGAGGGATGGGTGCGGCAGGGCAAAAAGGGGCCGGCTAGAGCGTCTCGTAACAATTTTGCCATTTTTCGATGTCCGCGAGGCATCATAAGCGGCGCGGCGTGCATGGGTCTTGACGTTTTCCCAAGCGCCGGTGACGCGATTGACATAAACAGTTTTATCAAACTGAAAGCCGGAAGCGCCGTTCGGGGAAAGATCGGGGTGAAGCCATTTCATGATAAGGGCCATGTGGCGTCTGAGATCGCTGTCCGGTGTTTGGGGGGTCGCTCCAAGAACGCGGTAGCTGTCGGCCTGCGGGGCGAGAAGCACTTGCTCGATGAAAAACCCTGCCGCCTTTTCGAGGTCCGCATGGGCTAAGCCTGTGATGGCGGCTGCGTCAGATAGGGTGCCAGCGTCGCCAGCCGCAACCTCGAGCAGAAAGGTCATGCCTTTCGGCAACGGTGCGGTCTGGGCCACTCTGGCGTATTGCGGGTATTTTTGCATCGCCAGAGCAGCTGCGAGGGCATCGAAAGTCCGCATTCGTCAGTTTCCGGACCTGGAAAGCTGCTGCCGGGTTGGCTCCGGGGCGCCATAGCCGCCGTAATACCCTTCGTAACCGTAACCATAGCCGTAACCGTATCCATAGCCATAGGCATAGCCTACCGTTTTTGGGTCGAATTTGGTCAGGACGGCCCCGATCAGCGTAATGCGGGCGAGCTGAAGGCGGCGCAGTGCGGCCCGGATCATGCCTTTTCCTTTATCGCCGGCGCCCACGACGAACACGGTCGCGTCTACGGCGCTGGCGATGAGTTGAGCATCGGCCAGCCCGAGTAAGGGCGGAGAATCGAACAGGATCAAGTCGAAGACTTCGGAGCCAGCTGAGATGAGGGAAAAGACCCGGGTTCCGCTCAAAAGATCGGCGGCGTTCGGCGGCAGCGGGCCTGATGCCATAAAGGCAAGATTAGGAAGGTCGGTTTTCTGAACCAGTTGCGGAGGGCTGGAGGTGCCGGTCAGATAGTTGCTAAGCCCAATCGAGTTGTCCGCGTTCAGCTTCGTATGCAGAGAGGGCTTGCGAAGGTCCCCATCGATGAGGAGAACCTTGAGCCCCATTTGGGCGAAGTGGCGTGCAAGCGCTATCACAGTCGTCGACTTACCTTCGGAAGGACCCGAACTTGTGACAGTGATGGACCGGGGGAGGCCAGACTGAGTGGCAAACTGCAAAGCCGTTGCGAGCGACCTGTAGGCTTCAGCAATCGCCGAACGGGGGTCAGTCAGCGCTTCGGCCGGAGTACCTTCCGATTCAGCGCGCGGTATAATTCCAATCGTCGCGAGCCCGGAAAGCTGCTCGATCTCTTCGGGAGCGCGTACCCGGTCATCAAGCATTTCAAGAAAGAATGCGAACCCTATTCCGGCAACAAGGCCCAGCACCAGTGAAAGCATCAGGGAGTTCGGAAGGTTTGGCTCGGAAGGCGTTCCGGGAAGCGCCGCCCGGTCTACAACAAATATATTGTTGGTGCCGACACCGCCTGCGATGCCGACCTCCTTGGAGCGCTGCAAAAGGCTATTGTAAAGGCCACGATTGGTGTCAACCTCTCGCTTGAGAATATTGTATCGAATACCCTTTTTCTGAAGGTCGAGTACTTCCGTCCTTAAAGTCTCGATGCGCACCTTCATCTCGTTCTCCTGTGAGAGCGAGGATTGGTAGGCGGCTTTCAGCGAATCGCGGATGGTTTTGACCTCCTGAGAGAGCTGCTTGTCGATCTCCCTGATTTTATTCGAGATCTGTACCATCGCGGGATAGCCCGGCTTGAAACTTTCTAGCTTTTCTTGATATTCCGTCTCCAGCGCCTTGCGCTGGCCGCGGAGTACCTCGATGACGCTATTCGATAGAAGTTGCGGCAGACTGATCGCCGTCACATTCTGAACCTGACGCCATAGCTCTTCGTTCTTGATACGCTCGGAAATCAACTGCCCGAGGGCGGCGTTGGCTGCGGCAAGATTATTTTCGGTGATTGAGGTCTTATCCCCGGTCTCGACCATTTTCTCTTGTTCCGCAAAGCTAAGCAGGGCCTTTTCCGACTCTTCGAGCTTGAGCTTGAGCTGCTTGATTTGGTCGTCGAGAAAGGTCTTGGCGTAGGAATTGGCTTCGAACCTCTTATCGAGGTTTGAAGCGATATAGGCATCGGCATAAGCATTGGCGATCTGTTGAGCGCGTGCTGGGCTTGTGTCCAAATAGCTGAGGTCGACAAGCCGTGATCCCGGAACCGGCAAAACTGTCACATTGGCCAGCACGATGTTTGCGGCCAAGCCTTGCAGAGCAGATGGCGAAGAGGACGCAGTCTTTGCCGGGCTTGTGAAAACTCCCCGCAAAAACCCAAGGAGCGATACATCCCACGCCTTGAAAAAGCCCGTGTCGTCGTACAGCCGCAGCAACGACACGACCCGCTCCGCCATGGCCCTGCTCTTCAAGAGCTCGTATTGCGTGCGCAAAAAATCGCTGCTGCCCGCTTCATTGGGCGAGGTCGAACCGCCTTCGACGATTTTGGCAGCTTCCCTTTCGATTTGAATTCTGACCGTCGCCGAGTAGCGCGGAGTTTTCAAAAGGGTTCCCACGCCTCCGAGAACTGTAAACACAAGTGCGATGCTCAAGATGAGCCACTTGCGCTTCATCACCATGTACAAATATTGCCGGAGGGTTACGGCGAGATCTTCGCCCTCCCCGTCCGGCGGCGCCGCGCCATAGTAAACATCACGCTGTAGCGCTCTGACCCCCGATTGGCCCGCAGCTATCAGGGCCCGGCCGTCTTCAGGACGTTCAGCGCCATTCTCATTCCGAGCCTCAGGCATCTGCGCATCTATCCTTTTCTCATAACCGCACCGCGGCGCCGGGCCGCATCTCTCCAAGCAAAGGAACCAAAGTTGCGAGCGGGAGGGATTTGAAGCCCGTGTTGAGTCCCATATTCCGCCGCGGGCGCTTGCCATCTACCCCGCCGTAAGAGCGGCGGTGCGCCGGGCCGGGATTTTCCGCTGGAAAATCCGTTAACCGAAGAAGCGCCGCACGCGCTCGCCGAGGCCGCTGCGAGGACGGGTGGTAGAGCCATCATGTGCGCAATATTCCTTTATCGCCCCGCAAACTTCGGGGAGGGGTAAATCATTAGATCGTTTGTTCATCAATGCACCCAGGGGACGGGTGCTGACTAAATGCTGAGCTTCTCTGGCTCCAACAATCCGCTCTGCCTCAATCCGGCCTTCCAGGAGGTCAGGGGGGCGGTCGGTCATATTATGGGCATCGCTTGCAAGAATATGCACGAGCCCTTCTCCCATGAAGCGCTCGGCCCAATAACGGGGCCGCCGGCCAAACCTGCCAAGCAAGGAACCGGAGGTGATTTGCAGCCAAACACCGCGTTCCACGAGCCTCCGGACGGTTCCGTAGCCGCTTTCGATCCAGGACAGCCTTTCTGGATGGGTGAGAACGGGGACAAAGCCACCAAGAAGGATGTTGAAAAAAAGATCATCGAGCCTTGGGGGCGCGACATGATGAGGCGGCTCGACCAGAACATAGGCCGAATCAGCGATCGAGAGCAGGTGTCCTCTTTTCAAGCCCTGGACGAAATCGGGGACAATGTGGTTGTCGGCGCCGGCGGCGAGTTGAAGCGGAATGCCCGCATCATCCAGCCGCGC
>CAZCIF010000193.1:0-5735 GCA_964498645.1 uncultured Rhodomicrobium sp.
GTCATCTGCTCCATCAGCCAATCGATACTGTGATGCTCTGCGCACGTCACGACCGGCCGGGTCATGTGCTCGCCAGCCGGGTCCTCCAGCGCCGCAGCACCCTGCGTCGCCAAAAGGTGCACGATGTCTCTTTCAGAGACAATTCCAAGCACGCGAAGCTGTTCGTCGGCGATAACAACCGCTCCGATCCGGTTTCTCACGAGAAGGGTGACAACTTCGTTGACGGAGACGCTAGGAAGCGCGCTCACGACATTGCGGCCCTTTTCTTTCAAAATCCACGCGACGGTCATGTTTTACCTCCCAGTCGAATTTTATTCCGCTACGGGGCGTCTAGGCCGCCGTGCGCCGGCTACATTTTTAACGCCGTAACCTTGCATTCGACTTTCCGGTCATGATGCGCCCAATGTAGCACTATTGCAACAACGCCGTCCCAGCCCGCAGATCATGCTTTTTTCGCAGCGTGTGGAACGTTCGTTGTGAGTGCCTGTTAATAATTTTGGTTCCGGGGGTCTGGCCTCCCCTTGCCCCCCAATGTCCTAGTCCGCCGGAGCCGGCAGGAGCCGGTGCTTTTAACAAAGCGCCGGCTTACGCATGTGCTAAAGTGAAATGGGGGCCTCTGAAAGCTGGCTTGCAAACAGGCGAGCCTTCCCGGTATAGCGCGACGCAGTCTGGCGAATTCGCTCGATTTCCTCTGGCGAAAGGGAGCGCACGGCCTTGCCCGGCGACCCCATCACCAGAGAGCCGGCCGGAATAGATTTCCCTTCCGTAAGCAAGGTATTCGCCCCGATCAGGCAGTTCTCGCCAATGACGGTATTATTGAGGATGGTCGCGCCGATGCCAATGAGGCAGTTATCGCCGATGGTGCAGCCGTGCAGCACTGCCCGGTGCCCGACCGTGCAGCCGCGCCCAACTTTGAAGGGCACACCCTTATCGGTGTGCAAAACGCAATTCTCCTGAATGTTCGTTCCGGCGCCAATTTCAATCTGCTCATTATCGCCGCGAAGAACCGACCCGAACCAAACCGAAACATCGCGGCCCAATGCCACCTTGCCAATGACATAGGCGTTCGGCGCAATCCAATATTCCCCGGCCGGCGGAAGTTCCGGGGATATACCTTCGAGCGCCAAAATGGGCATGAGAACCCCGGTCAGTCTTTGAGGTCGTCTTCGAGAATAGCCATCTGAAACTGATATGTGACTTCATTGTCTTCGTCATCCTTATAGATGACGCCGACAAACTCTTCCTTCACGAAAACCTCAACGGAATCCTGTTTTTTATGCCTTTTTCTGACCTCTATGGCCTCCAAGTCGAATTTCTTCCTCAAATATGTTTCGAGGGTTTTAATCTCCGCTGGCGTCATGATCTGCCTGTTTTTTCTTAGCTTTCTGCTCCACGCCGCCAAGTTCCGTTCCCTGTAGGAGCTGATCCATCATCCGGGACGGCTGACTGCATCCTGCTTCGCCTACCACCCTGGCGGGGACGCCCGCAACTGTTGTCTTCGGCGGAACGTCTTTAAGTACAACACTTCCCGCCGCAACGCGTGCGCAATCCCCAATGTGAATATTGCCGAGGATTTTCGAGCCGGCTCCGATCATAACGCCGCGCCCCACCTTCGGATGGCGATTGCCCGCCTCTTTGCCGCTGCCTCCGAGCGTGACGCTATGCAAGAGGGAGCTGTTGTCGCCGATCTCGGCGGTCTCGCCGATCACGATACCGGAGCCGTGATCGAACATGATTCCCTGCCCGATCTTCGCGGCGGGGTGAATGTCGATCCCGAAAACGCGCGACGACTGACTTTGCAGGTAGAGCGCGAAATCGCGGCGGCCGCGATGCCAGAGCGAATGGGAAAAGCGATGCGTCTCAAGCGCGTGAAAGCCTTTGAAATAGAGAAGCGGGTCGATCAGGCGGCTGCAGGCCGGATCGCGATCGTAAACCGCCGCTAGGTCGGCGCGCATGATGGTGCCGTACTCCGGCTCGCTCTCAACAATGCTGAGAAAGGTCTGGCGGATCAGATCGGCGTTGATATCGTCGTGATCCAGCCGCTGGGCAAGCCGGTGGCAGATGGCGTGTTCAAGCCGTGTGTGATTGAGGATATTCGCCAAGATGAAAGCCGCAAGCTCCGGCTCACGATGCGTTACCTCCCCGGCCTCGCTTCGGACCTGTTCCCACACCGGATCGCAGACAGCGACTTTGCAGGCTTTGCTTCGACGCTTCATGTTCAACATTGGCTGACCTCGCAGGCCCGGCTGAAGGGCACGTTTTCAAAAGTTTACCCCATCGGCAGCAGGGGCGCAAAGACCGGCGCTTAGCTCCTTCGCCTCAGAAACGAAAGAACACCGTCCTTGAAAGCACGGTCGCCAACCGCTTTCATATGATCGCGGCCAGGTATATCGAGCACCCGGGCTCCAGGAATGGCGTCAGCAAGCGGCCGAGCCGGCCCGGCGATTGTGTCTTCGGTGCCAACCGCCACAAGAACTGGCATTCGCAATGCGGCAAGCTCATTGGCCGGAATGCGGTCGCGAGTGGCCATGATGCAGGCCGCAAGTGCGCGGCGGTCGCTCTTGGTTTGATCGGCGAAGAGCCGGAAGGCGAGGGCCTCGGGATTGGCTATTGCGGAGGCATCTTCCGCCAAGAGGGCGGCGGCAATCGGTTTCGGATCGCCAACGCCACGGATCATATTGGCGCCGAGCCCCGCGAAAACGGCGCTGCGCACCCGATGGGGATGTGCAAGGGCGAGGAAGGCCGCGATGCGCGCGCCCATCGAATAGCCGATGACGTCTGCCCTGGCTATGTCAAGGTGATCGAGAAGCCGGCGGGCGTCTTCCGCCATGACCGGGCCGGAATAGGCCTCGGGATCGTAAAGCTTTTGACTGGCGCCGTGGCCGCGATTGTCGAGCGCTATCGCGCGGAAGTTATTACCGGCGAGGAACTTGATCCAGCGCGTATCGCCCCAATTCGTCTGAACGTTCGAGGCAAAGCCGTGTATGAGGAGGACGGGATCGCCTTCGCCTTCGGTGGTGTAAGCGATTTCAACCCCGTCCGGCGAAAACACGTCCATCCCAGCTTCCTCCGCTTCGCCCAATGTTGGGGAATTACATGAAAATGTAAAGACAGCGAACCACGGACTGCGAACCGCCGCTCCGCAATGCGGATGCGGCTAGAAGCCGGCTGATTCGCGGGAGATGCTGTTCTCCTCAAGCCAAATGCAGAAGCTGTCTTCGGGAACGGACCGGTCCGCGAGGCCGCGCACCTTCTCAACTACCTGACGCTCGGCGGCGTCCAGGTAGTAGCCATTCATCCAAAGAACCGTATAGGCGGCCAGGAACGCCGCGCGCTTGTTGCCATCGAAGAACGGATGATTGCGCGAGATGCCCGATGCGATGGCTGCCGCAGCCTGGAACACCGTGACCCCATCCCCAGAATAGGCAAGCATGTTTTGCGGCCGGGCCAACGCCGATTCGAGGCCGCCGTCGTTGCGGATTCCAGCCACGCCGCCGAAAGTGGCGATGGCCACGCCGTGAACCTGCAGGATGATCTTCTTCGATGGCAGGCGGATGAGCGCCGCCGCTTGGGCTTCGGCCTCAATGGGTGCGGACTGTAGCGCTTTCTCCCGGCGGCTCACTTCGCTAACTCTCTCAAAGCGTAAGAATAGCGCGTGAGCGCGATCTCAACTCCCTCAAGGACATCGGCTTCTTCAGTGTGCGCCTTGCGGATTTCGATCACGCCGTCGTGAACCGTCACAACAACTGTATCATCACGCGACAGTCCGGCTTCCCGCAGCACTTTTGAGCTTAGGACGACCCCGGACGCGTTCCGATATTTGTGGAGTTTTATTGCATACATATGAACGCCCCGGATGTTTCTCACAACCGAGGCGTAAATTGATCTGCGTCAGATGGCAAGCGCTGTAGGTTCTTAGCGTTGATGCGCGGGGCTACGCGGCGTTTCAGCTTTCGGCCTGGGCCCTAGCTTTCGCGATTTCGCGCTTCAAGCGCCGGGCCTTGAGCGAAAGCTCCTCGTCCCTCGACTTCATCAAGAAGGCATCGAGCCCGCCGCGGTGCTCAACGGAGCGCAATGCGTTCGCGCTAATTCTGAAGCGCACGCCACGCCCGAGCGCATCGCTCAAAAGCGTGACATTGCAAAGGTTCGGCAGGTAGCGCCGCTTGGTTTTGATGTTCGAGTGGCTTACGAGATGACCAACAAGGCCACCCTTGCCTGTGAGTTCGCACTGGCGCGACATGATCGGACCTAGACGTGAATGGAGGTTGGGCGCATTCGCCAATCTAAATTGATGTAACGCCTGGAGCGGCACGGGTCAAGCGCGCAGTATGCACTATAGGTGGAGGGCCCGCAGCTGTTGCTGCCGGCTGAGAAAACCGTTACACCGGTGCTGGGCCTGCACTTTGGGAGGGGGCAATGGACGAGCAAGCGGCGGTCAATCGCATGTCACTTCTGTCTTCCGCACCGGTCCGGGATGGAACCGGAACGGATCCCGGCACCCTCGCCCAGCCCATTTTCTCACTCGCCGCGGAGAAATTCATTCCTGTGGACCGGAAGGACATTATTCAGCAGGTGCTCGATAAGCTTTTCGAGCCAGGCCAGCGCGCGCTCGCAGGAGACGTGGTGCGCTATATGTGCGCGTTACGGCAGCTCGAAACCGCGAAATCGCTCGATGCGCTGGCCGGGCTATACGATGACTTCAATCCCGATGATGAGACGGTCAATCTGCAGGTGGCGGGCGGTGCCGCGCGGGATTTGCAGCTTAAAGAACTGAAGGCGAAGCTCATCGATCTTGTCGCAAGCGCCAACTATCTGGAAATCGATCAAGCCGCACTCGATAAGATCCTGGCTGAGGAATCCGGCGTCGGCTTTCGGGCTGAGGTCGACCTTTCAGAATACGACTTCCATCTGCTTTTCTACCGGGGGGCGATCAAATCCGAAGTTAAGGCACCTAGCTGGAAGACTCTTTGGCTGTTTGAAAGGCCGGTCGAGGTGGATGCCTATCGCCGGCTCTTCATCGGCCTGAAGCTTAAGCCCGTCGAGGCGCGCGTCGCCGAGCTGATGAAAGCCGGCATGAAGAAGCGGAAAGCCGAGCGGTATGTGAAGCGAATCCGGGATTCGCAGATGCTGGATGGGGTGTCCGAGCACACATTGCATCTCAAAGTGTTCCGGCGCATCGCGCGCAGCGATGTGGAAATCCTTTTCCCCAATGCACGCATAAAATTCACGCTTTTCGACCGGCTTTGGCTTTGGATCGGCTCCGGCGGAAGCACGGTCATCGCCATCGTCATGGCGGTGCTCAAGTTTGTCGCTGCGGTGGCGGTTAGCCTTTTCTTCGTTGTTTTCACCATCGCGGGCGCGGTTGGCGCCATCATCCGCAGCTTCACGAACTTCTTGAACACGCGCACCCGTTACATGGCGAAGCTCGCCAAGAGCCTTTACTTCCACAATATCGCCAGCAACCAAAGCGTGCTCGCGCTTCTCGCCGATGAAGCCGAGGAAGAAGACATCAAGGAAGCCGTTCTCACCTATGCGCTTTTGCTGCGCCACGGTCATCGCGGCCTGGAAGCGGTGAAATCCGAGGCGGAGAAATTCCTTAACGATGAATTAAAAAATTAAAGAATCATTTAATTTTTGAATTTTGAATCTTTTAATTTTACTTGTTTGCTAATATTTACAAGTATTCCCGCCGCTGTCCATGCCGATAACATCGCCGATCCTCCATAACTCATAAA
>CAZCIF010000193.1:5745-6847 GCA_964498645.1 uncultured Rhodomicrobium sp.
GTCATCGATGACGGATGCCTGCATCTGCGCTGGCTCGGCCTCCTCATCGAGGACGAGCATGGTGCGCCCCGCATTCGTAGCATCGAAGATGCGCATGAGCATCTCCAGATCCGCTGGCAGGCGGCTTTGGCGGCATAGGGACTCTCGCTTGAGCGGAGTCGCGTCATTGCGAGCGAAGCGAAGCAATCCAGGACCAAGTCTTTGATGGTATTATGGATCGCCACGGCGGCTAAAGCCGCCTCGCGATGACGGACGGTCAAGCCCGGCCATGACAAAGGGAACTCAGCATCAATGTCCTCTAGCCTTACCCGCAAGACGGTGCTCAGCTTCGCTTCGGAGCGCGATGCGGCGCAAGCCGTTGCCGTCCTGAGCGAGATGCCGGGATTCGAAGATTTTCCGTTCGTTATTTCGGAAGCTGGCGCCCAGTGGCTCCTCGAATGCTATGATGATGGCGCCCTTGCCGGAGCGGACACTAGCGGTGCGCTGGCAAACGCTGGCGTAACGGCCAGCTCCCAAGCCGTCGTAGATGTCCCGCAAGCCGATTGGGTCGCCGAAACGCAGAAATCGCTGCCGCCCGTTAGTGCGGGCCGCTTCCTCGTCCATGGCAGCCATGATCGCGGGCGGGCTTTCTCCCAATGGGCCATCGAGATCGACGCGGGCCGCGCTTTCGGCACCGCGCATCACGGTACGACGAAGGGGTGCCTGCTAGCGATTGACGCGCTGTCCGGGCGGGCCAATCCAAAATCTGTGCTCGATCTCGGAACAGGCTCGGGGGTGCTCGCCATTGCTGGAGTCAAGGCTTTCTCGCATCGCGCACGCGCCGCCGCCGCCGACATCGATCCGATTGCTGTCGCGGTCGCTCGCGAGAACTGCCGGAAAAATGGCGTGGCTGCACGCATAAGGCTTTTCGCTGGCGATGGCTTGAAACCCCGTCTTGCGTACCGCGAGGCGCCATACGGCCTCGTCATGGCGAATATTCTGGCGAAGCCGCTTCTTGGGCTCGCGCCGCGCTTGCGCCTCCTAACCCGGCCCGGCGGGATCCTGATCCTGTCGGGGATCTTGTCCGGGCAGGCGCGCGAGATTTTGGCCCGTTACCGGGCAA
>CAZCIF010000194.1:0-514 GCA_964498645.1 uncultured Rhodomicrobium sp.
GCGATGCCCGTCAGGTCGCGGTGGAGCGCGCTTTGGCCGAGTTCCGTGCCGCAAGGCCAGTGGCCATCCGGGCTGGAGGCTCGCTTGCTCTTGCGTTTCCGGCCGAAGGGCTGACGGAAAGGCAGATGGCGTTTCTCCTCGAGACGGGACACAATCCCCGCCTCATCATCCCGGGAGAAAAGGTTAAGCCGGCGGGCGCTTGGACAGGGGCGGCGGCTGCGGTGCGGCTCGAGCCTATGACGCTCAGGACTCTTGAGGACTACACCGATCATCGCCAAGGCCATACGGCCCATGGCCCGCGAGGCTATAAAATAGAATTCGCCGAACCGGACCAGGGTGCGAGCGCTGCCCTAGCACTTGCCAATCTATCGCTCCTCCTGCCCGCCGCGCTCATCGTGGATGCGAGCGCGGCCGGATTGCAGCGCTTGCCAATCCTTTACGCTGACGCTGCGGACATCTTTGCATTCCGCGACCAGGAGGCCCCATGCCCTCTTCAACGAAGAACCCGGTGGCC
>CAZCIF010000194.1:524-6821 GCA_964498645.1 uncultured Rhodomicrobium sp.
CAGGAGGCGAAATCGCTCAAGATCATCGCGCGGACCTTCGTTCCCCTGGAGGGTGCGGGCCGGTGCGAGTTCGTCGTTTTCCGCGGCGGAGACGGCTTCCGGGATCAGATCGCGGTCATCGTTTCCAGCCCCTCGCCGAAACGCCCGGTTCTCGCCCGCATCCACTCGGCTTGCTTGACCGGCGATCTTTTCGGCAGCCTGAAATGCGATTGCGGCGATCAATTGCGCGGCACGGTGCAGGCCATGAGCGAAGAGGGCGGCGGGATCGTGCTTTACCTCGATCAGGAAGGGCGCGGCAACGGGATCGCCAACAAGATCCGCGCCTATAGCTTGCAGGACGAGGGCTTCGACACCTACGACGCCGACGAGCTGCTCGGCTTCGGCCAGGACCAGCGCCGCTTTGATTTCGCGGCTGAGATGCTGAAGCAGCTCGGGTTTACCTCGTTGCGGCTTATGACCAACAATCCGCGCAAAATAGCGGCGCTGCGTGAAGCGGGCCTTGAGGTCGTCTCAACGCACCGCGTACTCACAAGGCCAACCGCCCATAATGCGAAATATCTGGCCGCGAAGCGCGACAAGGGCGGGCATCTGCTCGGGGATGCCGCGCTTGACGGGATCGATCTAGAAGACGTGCTGCGGCCTGTGGCGCGTCAATCATAGCGGCGGGCGGCAGGATGCGCGCATTGCGCCTTCCCATCAGGTCTCTGTCTTCCTATCTTCCCGGGACGCGAAAGAAGTCACGTAGCAGCTTCTTGTCAGGGTGCTGCAAAAGTTGTGCAGAGTTGTCACGAAGTGCGTGATTGCCGCCACAGTGTGTGTTTAAACCCTTAAGATAAGGGGTCAGCGCTATCGCTGGCGATTAAGAATGCAACTAGCCCTCCGGCCCTGTTTCCGTTCATGACAACAAAAAAACTGCTCCTTCTCCCCGGCGACGGCATCGGCCCTGAGGTCATGGCCGAAGTGAAGCGCGTGATTGCGTGGCTCGAGGGATCGGGCCGCGCGAAGTTCGAGGTTGCAGAGGATCTCGTTGGCGGCTGCGCTTACGATGCGCATGGCGAGGCCATCTCGGATGCAGCGATGGCGAAGGCCAAGGCGGCGGATGCTGTCATTTTTGGTGCCGTCGGCGGCCCAAAATGGGACAAGGTGCCCTATGCCCAGCGCCCCGAGGCGGGCCTCTTACGGCTTCGCAAGGATTTGGAGCTTTTCGCCAATCTGAGGCCCGCGATCTGCTATCCGGCGCTGACCGGAGCCTCCAGCCTCAAGCGCGAGGTCGTGGAAGGCCTCGACCTGATGATCGTGCGCGAATTGACCGGCGGCGTCTATTTCGGCGAGCCGAAGGAGATCGTGACCCTCGAAAGCGGGGAAAAGCGCGCCGTCGACACGCAAGTTTACACCGAGCATGAAATCGAGCGCATCGCGCGCGTAGCGTTCGATCTGGCAAGGGCGCGGAAAAAACGCGTTGCCTCCGCCGAGAAGCGCAACGTCATGAAGACCGGCGTGCTTTGGAACGCCGTGGTCAGCCGCGTTCATGCCGCCGAATATCCCGATATCGAGCTGACGCACATCCTGGCCGACAATTGCGCCATGCAGCTCGTGCGCTGGCCGAAGCAATTCGACGTGATCGTGACCGACAACCTCTTCGGCGACATCCTCTCGGATCAGGCAGCAATGGCAACCGGATCGCTCGGCATGCTGCCTTCTGCTTCGCTCGGCGCCAAGGATGCAAGCGGGCGGCGCCCGGCGCTTTACGAACCCGTCCATGGCAGCGCGCCGGACATTGCGGGGCGCGGCATCGCCAATCCGATCGCAACCATCGCAAGCTTCGGGATGGCGCTCCGCTACAGCTTCGGCATGGGTGAGGAAGCGGACATGCTCGACACGGCCATTGCGGGCGCGCTCGGCAGGGGGCTTCGCACCGCCGATATCATGCAGGATGGGGCGGCGCAGGTTTCAACCCCGCGCATGGGCGAGGCCATCATTGGCGAGCTTGAAAGGCTCGCAAAACGCCAGAGTTGAATCAGGCGCAAGGCGGGTATCTAAGGGAGAATACGGGGTGATGGCGGATCACTTCAGTGTCATCGGTTTCAAGACGAGTTCGGCCGAAGCGCTGTCTGCGCTCGTAAGCAGCCTTCTGGAGAAGGGCGGCGAGAAGCAGCCTTGCGCGGCTGGCTATTACCACCGGCTTCGCTCGCATGTGGGCTCCGAGCTTTGGGTTCATATGCAGAAGGCGGCTGGCCAAGAGGAAGGCGCCGATCCCTATGTGGCCGTCGGCATTACTCCATTTTTCGAGGGCGAAGGCCGCGCGCCGATCCGCGTGCGCGCGATGCGGCAGCGCCCGGGCGACAATCTCTTCGAGGGCGCCTTTTATGTAGAGCTTGGCCCCACAATCGCGCTCATCGACGTGGTAGATTTTGCCCGCTTTGCCGGTAAGCCCGTGCCTTTCATGGCGCTTGCGCAAATCGTGGCCTTTCCACATGAGCTGGCCCTGTTCGAAAACGAGGCATCGTTCCAATCCGCACAGGCGGGCAAGGATGTCAAGTTCACGCCGCGCTCTTTCCTTGCGAGCGGTCTTTTCGCGGGCGGCGGCGGATCGGGCGATATCGTTTTCCTCGATCCAGAAGCGGAGGATTTCCGGGCACCCGCGCGGGCGTTCCTGACTGGCGAGGTGCAGAAGACCGAGCGCCGCCGCAACCCCGAGACCGGCCAGGATTTCACCTGGGCGCTGATCGGCACCGCAGGCGGTACGTTCGATCTCGTTGCCGATGACACCGTCCTCGCTCAGCCCTTGCGGCCCGGCATGATCGTCGAGGGCGAATTCTGGCTGTGCGGACGCCTTGTGGAGACTTTCGAAGCGGCCTAGCTTTTCTCGCTTCCAATGTGTATTGTCTTGTGTATAATACACAAGCGGAACGTACTGGATGTCTGGACGCGCAATGCGAACCAATATCGATATTGACGATGCGCTCATTGACGAGGTCATGAGGGTGGCGAACGTGAAAACAAAGAAAGAAGCAGTGCATCTGGCTTTGCAGGAATTCCTTAAGGTCAAGAAGAAAAAAGACCTCTTCGACCTTGCCGGCAAGGTCGAGTTCGAGGATCGCTATGATTATAAGGCCTTGAGGCACACCCGTTACGATGCTGATTGATACGAGCGTCCTTGTCGCTCTGTTCAAGGACCGTACCGGCGCGGTTACGCAAGCGCTGCACGAGCTTATCGGGGGGCGCGACTATTATCTGACGCGCTTCACACAGATGGAGCTTTTGCAAGGCGCGCGCGACGGGAAGGAATGGCTGAAGCTTTCGGACTATCTCGCCGGTCAGGATTATCTTGAAATGGATGAGGCGAGCTGGGCCAATGCCGCCCGCCTTTACTTCGATTTGCGCCGCCGCGGGCTCACCGTCAGAAGCGTGATCGACTGCTGTATCGCAGAGATCGCCCTGCGCCACGAAATCACTCTTCTTCACAATGACCGCGACTTTGCAACCATCGCCAAGCTGCGCGCACTCAAACATCTTGAATTCAACACGCGCGCGGTAGCTGGCTTCCACGAGCCGGGCCAATCGCCCTTGCGCTAACGCATTCTCGAATTTTGCTTGAAACTTCGCGCCTTGGCCACCAAGGTGATCCGGCGCTAGGGATAATTTCTGATTATGACCGGCACAGGCCAGCAATTCATCATCATAGGCGAGCGGACAAACGTCACCGGCTCCGCCAAGTTCCGGAAGCTTATCGAGGCCGGCGATTATGACGGTGCTCTCGCGGTCGCCCGCGAGCAGGCCGGAAGCGGCGCCAACGTCCTCGACGTGAATATGGATGAGGGGCTTCTCGACTCCTTAAATGCGATGACCACCTTCCTCAATCTCATCGCCGCGGAACCCGATATTGCGCGCGTGCCCGTAATGATCGATTCGTCGAAATGGCCAGTGATCGAGGCGGGCCTCAAATGCGTCCAGGGCAAGGCCATCGTCAATTCGATCAGCTTGAAAGAAGGGGAAGCCGTCTTCCTCGCCCATGCGCGGCGCATACAGCGTTACGGTGCAGCCGCCGTTGTCATGGCCTTCGACGAGAAGGGCCAGGCTGAGACCGCGGAGCGGAAATTTGCCATTTGCGAGCGGGCCTACAAGCTGCTCACGGAACAGGCAGGCTTCGCGCCCGAGGACATCATCTTCGATCCGAACATCTTCGCGGTGGCGACCGGGATCGAGGAGCACAACAACTACGCCGTTGCCTTCATCGAAGCGGCGCGCCGCATCCGGGCGGAACTGCCGCATGCGCATGTGTCGGGCGGGGTTTCCAATCTTTCCTTCGCATTCCGCGGAAACGAGCCGGTCCGGCAGGCCATGCACACCGTTTTCCTCTATCACGCCATCCGGGCGGGGATGGACATGGGCATCGTGAATGCCGGTCAGCTTGGCGTCTATGACGATCTCGACCCGGCGCTGCGCGAGCTGTGCGAGGATGTGGTCCTGAACCGGCGTCCGGATGCGACGGACCGGCTTCTTGAGGCGGCGGACCGGTTTAAAGGGGGCGGCGCCAAAAAGCAGGCGCCCGATTTGAGCTGGCGCACCCGCCCTGTCGCGGAGCGCCTCAAACATGCGCTCATCCATGGCATCGCCGATTATGTCGAGGCGGATACTGAAGAAGCGCGCGCCGCGGCAGCCCGGCCTCTGCATGTGATCGAAGGACCGCTCATGGACGCGATGAACGCGGTCGGCGATCTCTTCGGCGCGGGCAAGATGTTCCTCCCTCAAGTGGTGAAGTCGGCCCGCGTGATGAAGAAGTCCGTCGCCTATCTCATGCCCTTCATGGAGGCAGAAAAGCGCGAGGCGGGGCTTGAAAGCGCGCGCTCTGCGGGCCGCATCGTTATGGCGACCGTGAAAGGCGACGTGCACGACATCGGCAAGAACATCGTCGGCGTCGTGCTTCAATGCAACAATTACGAGGTGATCGACCTCGGCGTAATGGTTCCCTCTAAGGTCATTCTCGACAAAGCGAAAGAGGTTAACGCCGATATTATCGGCCTATCGGGCCTTATCACGCCAAGCCTCGACGAGATGGTGTTCGTCGCCTCCGAGATGGAGCGCGAAGGCTTCGAAATCCCGCTTCTCATCGGAGGCGCAACCACAAGCCAGGTCCACACCGCGGTGAAGATCAGCCCCAGCTACCGGCGCAATCAGGCGATCTATGTCACTGATGCGAGCCGGGCCGTAGGCGTCGTCTCCAGCTTGCTCGGCGATGGGCGCGACGCTTACATTGCCAAGATCCGCGAGACCTATGTAACGGTGGCTGGTGCTCATGAAAGAGGGCGTGCAGCCAAGGCCCGGATGGATCTGGAGGCCGCGCGCGCAAACAAGCTCAAGCTCGATTGGAAAGGCTACAGGCCGCCCAAGCCGGCCTTCCTTGGAGTGCGCGCGTTCCTAGGTTACGATCTGGCAGCGCTCATCCCTTACATCGATTGGACGCCTTTTTTCTCGGCATGGGAGATCAAGGGAACGTTCCCGGGCGTGCTCACCGATAGCCGCTATGGCAAGGCTGCCTCGGCGCTCTATGCCGACGCACAAGCGATGCTGCGCCAGATCGCCGGCGAGAAATGGCTGACCGCGAATGGCGTCATCGGCTTTTGGCCGGCGAACACCGTTGGAGACGACGACATCGCGCTTTATGCAGATGAGGCGCGCGGGCTGCCGGTTGCGGTGTTTCGCACGCTGCGCCAGCAAATTGTCCGCGAGACCGGGCGCGCGAACACAGCACTCGCCGATTTCATCGCGCCTGAGGAAAGCGGGGTTGCCGACTACATCGGAGGCTTCGCGGTGACCGCGGGCGTCGGCGAGGAAGAGACCGCCGCGCGGTTCATGCGCGCGCATGACGATTACTCGAAAATCTTGGTCAAAGCCCTCGCCGACAGGCTCGCCGAAGCCTTTGCCGAGCACATGCATGCCCGTGTCCGGCGCGAGTTCTGGGGCTATGCGAAAGACGAAGCGCTCACGCCTGCCGAGCTCATCGCGGAAGCCTATCGCGGCATCCGGCCGGCGCCCGGCTATCCGGCCCAGCCCGATCACACCGAGAAGGGTACTCTGTTCGGGCTGCTTGGCGCGGAGACGGCGGCCGGCATCAAGCTCACCGAAAGCTTCGCCATGATGCCTGCGGCCTCTGTCTCGGGCCTCTATTTCTCTCATCCACAAAGCCACTATTTTGGCGTCGGCAAAATCGAGCGGGATCAGGTGGAGAATTACGCGGGACGGAAAGGCTGGCCGCTTGGCGAAGCCGAGCGCTGGCTGGCACCCATCCTCAATTAT
>CAZCIF010000195.1:0-6752 GCA_964498645.1 uncultured Rhodomicrobium sp.
AAGGCGAATACCGATGCAGTGGAGAAGCTTGAGTTTGGCGTAAGGAACTCCGGTAAGGATGCTTCTGATACGGAGGGCCGCCCGCTTGAGTGAGAACCAGCTTCGAAGCCGTCTGTCGCTGCTGTTCAGAAGCCTTTTAACGGTATCCGTGACATATGCCGATACAAGCTGACCCGTCATCGGATAGAGGGCCTGAGCAATCTCCTCTTTCGAGTTCAGGATTTCCCTTCTAACTGGGCCCATAATGACGGGGGCCAATGCCGCGGCGAGTTGCGTGCGATCCTCCTTGTCCAACAGCCTGAACGCCTCGGCCAAAATCTTGGAAACCGAAGCAGCGAGCTTGGCCTCCGAGCCTATTCGCGCATCATGCGCTTCCAATCGGCCTGACAGTTTTTGCAGTAGCCTTTGTTCGTTTCCAAAGAGGACTTCCCGAACGCGATTTATCTCTTCCAAATGGGGTTGTTCACTATGCATTCACCGCACCCGTTCCCTGTGCGGCTAATTTAAAGGATATTTTCTAAAATTTACAAGCTATGAAATAAGAGGACACGGTATGTAAAATGTTTCACCATCAAACCTGCATACAATTATGGGAATACTGTACAATTACAACCTACTATGTCTTGAGGTAGAACTCGAACGGCTGCGAGGAAAACCTTCTCCCGCTTGCCTAGTTTGGGCTACGGGAAAATGCTGTCGCTAGAACTGGCAATGTCGCGGCGCGGCTCATCAGGCCGTGCCGCGCGCAAGGGTTATCTATTGCAAAGCATTATTTGATCAATATTAATATGTTACGAATATAATTAAAAGTTTAATATTCTCGGTCGCTATAATTGCATTCATCATAGGTTATATCTTTTTCCTTTATTTTATACTTTCGACATAAATCTTTTATAACAATATTAATTAATACGATGCTATCTTTTTCACCAACAGAACGCAAATCCTGTATTGCATATGAAAGAAGTCTTGCTGTTGCTATTGCCGTTTTGTGCAAGCTATTTTGAGCGTTATATAAGTTATTTTGAGAGTTATATATGGTTTCCTGAGCGGACGCATTTACAGACATTTCTCATCTCCATTAATGATATCTTTTTAAACCATGCCGGAATAGGCGTGTCGAGCTAGGGAATTCCCTGAGAAACATGAGCCTAGCCGGATCAAGCGGCCGCTCATCATGCCTGCGGCGGCGCAGCGCTGGCGGAGTTAAGGAACAGCGGAATTCGTTATTCCGGCGATGAAATGATATCGCGCCGGGCTTGAGCGCGGCTATCGGGTGGTGGCGCTAAAACCACCACCACCAGTTGACCACAGCGAAGAATGTCAGCATGCTCGCAAAGAGCACGGCGAGCGTCATCCAGTTTGCCTTGATCCATTTTTCCCAGGGCTCCGGCGCTTCGCTCGCCTCAATGCCGATCGAGACGAGAAAAAGGATACCGAGAAGGCCCAGAATGTAAATTCCAACCGGATATTGCTTGCAAGTTCCGCAGCTCCAGCTCTCAAGCCACATCAACCCGATAATCGTGCCTGATACAAGGAAAGTAATAAAGGCAAGCACGCCGAGGCTAACGATAATAAAGAAACGCATGAAATCAGCCGATGTCATGCCAGAACCCCCTCCTATTCCCGATCCACCGATTTTTTAGGAAAATAAGCGCGTTCGCCTTAAGCTTGCGTGCACAAATTTGGTTAACAGAAAACGGCTCTTTCGCCGGAAAGCGGCTTGCGGCGATCGGGCTTTGCGGTTAGCATGTTCTTGTTTTGTTCTTACGCCTCCGGGGCGGCATCGGGAGCTTTGCTGAAACACCATGAGAACGAGCGCTGAATTTCTGTTTGTCGTGCGGTTACGGGAGGACGGCACGCCTTGGGTCGCGCTGCAGCCGAAACATGAGGGCCTTGAGGACTGTAAAGGGGAGATTGGCCTTGATCTCTATCGCGGGACAAGCCTTGAGGAGGCGAAGCAGCTCGCCCGGTTTTTGAACAGCAACATCAAGGCAGTAAGCTATGCATGCGGCCCGGCATCGTAATGCGATGGGTAAAATCCGGCTGAATGGCCGCCCGCCCGCGCGAAATTTCTAATACGGCTTTACCAGCCGTTCGAGGTAGTCCAGCTCGATGGGAGGCCGTGAGGGTTGGCCCAGCCTTTTTCGAAGCTCCTCAAGGATTGTACGTGCGCGCTGCACATCGAACGCCTCGGGAACCTTGACGTTATCCCCGGTGTCCAGCTCGTTGCCCCTCTGTCTCCGGCCAAGGGGGTCGCGATTGGCCTGGCTATTGCCGTTCTGTCCTCCTGAACGCATCATCTGTTCCGCCATGGCGCGCGTGCTCTGCCTCATGGCTTCGAGCGCACGGCCTTGCTGGTTGCCGGCCTCGCCAAGGTCTTCTTGCTCAAGGGCGCCGCTGGCCTCACCCATGGCTCCTTCCGCGTCCTGCAACTTCTCCTGGACGCGATCGCCGGCTTTTCCTTCTCCCATCCCAGACAACAGTTGCTGGAGCTGCTCCTGGATCTCATCCTGACGCTGTTTCAGGCCGGCTGCGTCTGGTTTCGCGCCGTTTTCACCGTGCGCGCCGGGTTGGCCCTGCTTTCCCCGGCCGCCTTGTGCTCCTTGCGCCTGAGTGTTGCCATCGCCTTGTTGCGCACGGAAAGTCTGATCGAGAAGCTGCTGCTGCTGGCGCATGATGTCCGTAAGCTGCTCCATCTGCTTCAATCTCTCGGCGTTCTCCTTATCCGAGGCGCTGTCCTGCTGCGGGCTTTGCAGCGACTCCAGTATATCGCGAAGCTGATTCAGCATTTGAGCAGCCGCTTCGGGCGATCCAGCCTTAGCAAGGCTTTCGATCCTGTCGAGAAGCCGCTGAAGATCTTGCGCCGAAATTGTCTTTGCGTCCGGCGGCAAGGCAGCTTTATTGCTAGTCTTCGATTTTTGCTGAAGAAGCGCCTGCAGATAACGGTTCAGTGCTTGGCGCAGCTCGGCCATCAGCTTCTGTATCTCTTCTTGCGGCGCCCCGCTTTCTATCGCGTCCTTCAGTCTGTCCTGCGCGGCGCGCAGCTCTCTTTCGGCGGCGGAAAGATTTCCATCCTCGATACGGATGGCAACGTCCCAGAGCTGATCGACAATGCTTTCGGCGTTCTGAAAAGCGGATGAACCCTGAAGGCGCCAATAGGCGGAGCGCAGGTTTAAATAGATCGCAGGCTCAATGCCTTCGTCTTCGGCACTGATAGCCAGGGCGTTGAGATTGCTCGCGATCCGGAGAGTATCGCCCGGATCTTCGACGAGCGACCGTCTCTGATCGATGATCGCTTTCGCGAGCGGTTTCGTGAATTTTCGCGCGGGCAGGATGAAGCCGCGCGGCGCGCTGAGGCCTTCATGGCCCGCCTCGTCCTTAGCCGCGAGTGTTACAACGGCCGGAAGACCGGCCCAGGGATGGGCGGTCAGATCCCTATAGGTCTTGCCTTCGGCCGCCTTGACGGGCGCGCGGGGTAACGAGAGCGGAAAAACGGGAGGCTTGCCGATCAAGGGCAAGGCTTCCGAAGAGCTCTTGCTGCCGGACGAGGGAGGAGCACGCTCAATGCGCGCCTCGGCGCTCGTTACGCCGTAATCGTCGTCAACTTTGTACTTGAACAGCATCACGCCGCGCGGAGAAACTTCGACCGGCCCGACAAAACCAATCGTAGGAGCCCTGTCCGGAATAACTGTGAGCGCCCACGATCTGTCCACGCCAAAACCGCGCCTGATGGACAATGTGGCGGATCGCTCGATCTTTTCTGTGTACTCGGCGTATGTATCGCTGGATTGGCCGGCAGGCTTGACCACCCGCTCGTTCTTGCCGCCGGTGAGGCTCACGCTGTACGCCATGGCATCCGGCCCGTTGACCTTAACAGTCAGGACCGACCCTTGCGGTACGGCGATAGCTTCTTTCCCGGATGACAGCGAGCCGCCGGCGAGGACGAACGGCTCTTTCCCCGTATAGGAAGGGGGTGAGATCCAGGCATCGATGCGGAAACCCGCCCCGGCTGGAATTTCGGGCACGGCAAAGGCTGCCCGCAAACGGCTTCCGATATCGGTGGACGACCAGCCGGCAACGGCAACGAGCATTAGAACAAGCGCGGCGCGAAGGGCAAACGGATCGTATTTGTCGATGCGTGGGTGCGGGGCGCCTGCCTTGAGCTTTTTCAAAGCTTCCGCGGCGCGGAGGCGATGGGCCGCCCACAAAGCCTGGGTTTCCGGAGAAAGATCCTCCTGCGATAGGGTGTCGTTGAATGCAGTCAGCGGCCTGTGATCGAGCGCGGAGGCTTGCTCGATACGTGCGAAGGACTCTTCGCGAGGCGGGCGGCGCCAGGATAGGAGCGGGATAAAAGAAAGAAGAAATCCCGCCAAAAAAGCCCACAGCAATCCGAGATGAATGCGCGGCGGCAAATATTGCCAAACCTCGAAGGCCGACAAGAGCACGAAAACGCCAGCGATGGACAATGGAAGCCAAACGCGCGGCCAAAGCTTTTCGGCCAACAGCGCGCGGTTGGCGGCGCGAACCTTGCGTTCGAGAAGACGCTGCTCGGGGGTGGAAGCCGGTATTTGCTCCGGGGTCCGGGCGTTTCCGCGTTCGCCTTTGCTCTTCATCATGGACCTTTGCAAAACAGCATATCCCTCATGGTTCGAGACGGCCTTCGGCCTCCTCACCATGAGGGATATCGAGGGCTCGAGCCTCATCCTGAGGAGCCGCGAAGCGGCGTCTCGAAGGATGAGGCAGCTTTTGTAAAGTTCTCATCATGCAGACACGATACCACACGGGAAGGCGGCGCTGAATGTTCGATTTGCCGCCATGGGTTCAGACCGGCTGCCGCAGCTTGATCGCCGCTGCGAGCGTGCCTTCGTCCAAATAGTCGAGCTCGCCGCCGATGGGCACGCCGCGCGCAAGCCTTGTGACCGTCATGGGGAAGCCCTCCAGTTCCGCCGCGAGGTAATGCGCCGTCGATTGGCCCTCCACGGTCGCATTCAGCGCGAGTATGATCTCCCGCACGCCCGGCTCGCGCGCACGCTGGATGAGCTTCGCGATGGAGAGATCGTCCGGCCCCCGCCCGTCGAGCGGCGACAGAGTGCCGCCCAGAACATGATAGCGCGAGCGCACAATACCCGCCCGCTCAAGCGCCCACAGGTCTCCCACTTCCTCAACGACGCAAATCAGCGACGGATCGCGCGTGGCGTCGGTGCAGATGGTGCAGGGCTGCTGCGTATCGATATTGCCACACTCCTTGCAAATCGCGATCTTGCCGGCAGCCTCTCCCATGGCGCGGGCGAGCGGCAGGAGCAGCTGCTCGCGCTTCTTGATGAGATGCAGCGCGGCCCGGCGGGCGGAACGCGGCCCAAGCCCCGGCAGCTTCGCGAGCAGTGCGATCAGCTCTTCGATCTCGGCGCCGGAGGTTTTCTTTTGCGGAGCGGGCATGCGTCTTAGGTAACGAATGGAGTCCCGATCCGCAACCGTCCGGTCTTCCGGCTGCGATGCAAATTTTCAACTTCAAGCGCTGGCGGCCCACGCCGGTACCTTCCAGAGCACTGGGTCAACTGCAGCGGCTTCCGGCTGGCCAGGACATAAAATCTTTAAGCGATATTATACTGTCAAACCAGAATCATGTCAGAATTCTTGGGGGCCTATGGTCTATATGAATACGCTGGACTTGCATCAATTGGTGCCTGCCAGCGTGATATCCGGGAGTGGCTGCGGGTGTTAGTTTGTTGTCTTGATGATAGCGGCAAAGACCCGCAAAACCCTATCACGACCATTGCTGGTTACATTGCCAGGGATACCGAATGGGCGCTTTTTGAAACTGAGGTCGAAAAGTGGTTCAGCGAATTCAACGTCAAGATCCTCCACGCAAAGGATCTGCACCATACCGATGGTGAATTCGAGGGGTGGCCGATCCTGAAGAAGCAAGCGTTCGTTGCGCGGATCTGCCAAGCGCGAAACCCGCATATTATGATGGGGATGAGTATGTCAGCCCTGAAGTCTACCTATCAAAATCGGGCTGAAGAGAGCGGCAGAAAGCGAACCGTAACTCCCTATACCTTCTGCTTCAATGTCATCATTGACTGGATTTTACGCGATATCAGAATAGGCCGCGCGGCTCATGACGAAGGTGTAGCACTCATCCTAGAATCCGGCCACGAGAATAATCCAGAAGCAGAGCAGGAATTTCACGCTATCAGAAAGCTTTATAATCTTGAACATATACTTCATTCGATAAGCTTTGTGCTGAAAGAAAGTTGTAGGGCGATTCAACTGGCTGATTTAATAGCTTTCTACTCGCGAAGAGAAGGCGTCGCGCAACAAGTGGCAAAGAAGGAAGGAAAAGAAGACTATAAATCTGATGTGATGCTAAGGATCATCACCGAGAACCTTCCACATCGCGCGAAGGTTGCGACTGATTTTGGTTCTGGCGAACTGCCTCAAGCCTTTTTCTTTTCCCGGCGATAGTCTCAAACGCCCGCTCAATCTCAGGAAGCCGCTTTTTGATCTCATGCTCTTTAGCGGCATCGCTCAGGCTGTCCCAAAGGGCGCTAATGAGCGCCAGCCGCTCGGGCGGACTGAGGCGGACGATGTCTTCCTGGGTCAGTGTGCTCATGCCCGAAGATTACCTTAAGGCTGCGTGCGAGTTCAAGCAGGCCACGTTCGTTACAGCTAGCGCAGCGGAAAGCGGCCCGATGCGATCGGCAGCCGGCCCGCGATATTGCCCGTGAAGGGATAGGTCCAAGCGGCGA
>CAZCIF010000196.1:0-6677 GCA_964498645.1 uncultured Rhodomicrobium sp.
CGGCGGGTCAGATTCAAGTTGCCCGATGGGTCAATTTCACATCGCCGGTGACACTATCCCTCTGTCGAGTCCGATATGGGCGATCCAGATCAAGGCATAAGGCTTCAACTCTGGATAGATTGAAAAGCCAGCGGCTAGCAGAGCTAGCGGTAAGACGTAAGCGTGCGCGGCGTTGTAGACTATGGCCCCGAAGGTCTTGCCTCCCAAGTAACCCAGAAAAGAAAGATCGGGGACAAGAAATAGGCCCGCGAAGAGAAGCCAGCCGGAGCCGGATTGCGAATAGGCAGCGCATGCGAGTGCGAAAACGGCGAGCCCTTCGAGGCGAAGGAGAACGCGTATGTGCCCTCGAACGAATCCCAATCCGCGCAAAGCGCCTATTTGCTGTGCCGCTCGCAGCGTGACTGTCATTGATTTCTCCATGGCTACGACCATTAGCTATGAAGGCTATACAAAGTAGCCTTTGGAGTCAAAGGGTGCTTTGGCAGAACGGGCCTCACGCAAAAGGCATGAGGTTGAGGGAATTGAAAACCGGGCGCCGTTAACCGATTTCACGCTGTACAAAGAGGCGGCGGCTTGCTGCAGCGGAACGGAAAATGAATATCATTCCCATCAGTTTTGGCTTGAATGGCAACGCAGCGCGCGGCGGCGGCGATGCAAGGCGCGAGCAGGAAGCCCTCGATGCCTATTCCGCCATAGTGACCGGCGTTGTGGAAAGCGTTGCCGCGGCCATGGTCGGCGTCCAGCGCAAGGCAAAGCCGGGTGCGCCACAAGGCGATCCGCGCGTTTCCGGCGGCGCAGGTTCTGGATTTGTCATTACGCCCGACGGATATGTACTGACCAATAATCACGTCATTCAAGGCGCAGGCGCAGTTGAGGTACTGCTGGCTGACGGCAGCGCCGCATCCGCCGATATCGTTGGAGGCGATGCGGATACCGACACGGCACTGCTGCGGGTGCATGGCGGACGCCTCACCGCGGTAGAGCTCGGCGATTCCGATGCCTTGCGCGTTGGCCAACTGGTGGTGGCGATGGGCAATCCCTTCGGTTTGCAGGCTACCGTGACAACCGGTGTCGTCAGCGCGCTCCGCCGGACGCTGCGCGCAACCACGGGCCGCCTCATCGAGGACGTCATACAGACCGATGCCGCGTTGAACCCCGGCAATTCGGGCGGCGCCCTATTGGACAGCAGAGGCCGTGTCATCGGCGTGAACACCGCCATCATAGCCGGTGCCAACGCAACCGGCTTCGCGGTTCCAATCAACACGGCCAAGCGCGTCATTCCCGATCTCATGCGCGAAGGGCGCGTCGTGCGCGGCTATCTGGGGCTTGCGGGCCAGACCATACCCTTCCCCAAGGCCGCCGCGGTGCGCTATGGCATCTCGATCCCGGCGGGCATTCAAATCGTTCAGATTGTGCCGGGCGGCCCCGCCGAAAAGGCAGGATTGCGCGCGGGCGATGTGATCTTGTCCGCCGATGGCAAGGACGCTCCATCGGCCGATGCCATACACCGCATTCTCGATCGCAGCTCCATCGGCAAGGAGTCGCAGCTCCGCGTGCTCCGGCGTGGCGAAGTCATAGAGGTGCGCATCACGCCTTCCCGGCGCCCTAGCGAGAGCCCCCGGTGAATTAGGATGAGTCCGGCCAATGCGCGTTCAGCCGTCATCGCGAGGCGGCTTTAGCCGCCGTGGCGATCCATAAGGGCATCGGAGACTTTGCTCTGGATTGCTTCGCTTCGCTCGCAATGACGGTGACTTCCGCACTCGCAAGAAACGCTTTAGCAATGGTTTTGCGGTTTCGATCAACTCATGTTGACGGCAGGCGCACAGTCTGCTGCAAAAAAGAATGCTTGAAACTGCACTTCGCGCTTTCGCGACATTTTTTGCCACCATCGGGCCGGTAGAGGCCGCAGTGCTGTTCGCAAGCTTCTGCCCAGGTTTCAGCCGCGCCGAGCGTATTGCGGTATCCCTCAAGGCGGTCGCCATCGCAACGGGCATCATTCTGTTCTTTGCCTTTTTCGGCACCACGATTCTCTCGGCGCTTGGCGTGACCTTTCCAGCCCTTCAGGCTGCGGGCGGGATCATTCTCGCCATTATCGCGCTCGATATGATTTTCGAGGCGCGCATCGGCGGCAGCACTATCACCCTGCCGGAAAGTGCGGAGGCCCGGGCGAAGAACGAAGATATCGCCGTCTTTCCGCTGGCTACTCCGATCCTGGCGGGTCCGGGCGCCATGTCGGCCGCTATGCTGCTCATGGCGGGCGCGAAGGGAAATTTCGCCAGCCAAGCGGCAGTGATTGCGGCGCTCCTGACCGTCATGGCCTTCACGTTTCTGCTCCTGCTCGCCGCGCAGGAATTGCGTGAATGGATCGGGGTGACCGCGCAAAGAGTTGTCATGCGTGTCTTCGGCGTTCTTCTCGCGGCGATTGCCGTACAATCCCTCTTCAACGGCATTGCCGGAAGTGGAATCTTTGTCCGGCCGGTTTAAAAAAAGATAAGAATGCCTACAGGAAGAGATGATGGGCCGAGTTCCCGAATACGATCAATATGACGCTGTGGGCCTTGCCGGACTCGTTCGCAAAAAGGAGCTCAGCCCGCGCGAACTCCTGGATGAGGCGTATGAGCGGTGCGACCGCGTAAACCCAACGCTGAACGCCGTCATTCATCGCCTCGATGCGCAGGCGCAAGAGGCGGCAGCCGCCATCGAACCTGCGCAGCCGCTCGCAGGCGTTCCTTTTCTCGCCAAGGACCTCGGGCCTGCCCTTGCGGGTGCCCCGCAAACCGCCGGCAGCAGATTTTTCGCCAATTACGTGCCGCCGGAAGACGGCGAGCTGATCAAACGCTTCAAGGCCGCGGGCCTTGTCGTGTTCGGCAAGACGAATGTGCCGGAGTTTGGGCTGGTACCCGTAACGGAGCCTGAGCTGTTCGGCCCATGCCGCAACCCTTGGGACACCAGCCGGACGCCCGGCGGATCGAGCGGCGGTGCGGCATCTGCGGCCGCGGCCGGCATCGTGCCCATGGCCCATGCCTCCGATGGCGGCGGCTCGATCCGTATTCCGGCAAGCTGTTGCGGCCTATTCGGCCTGAAAACGTCGCGCGGGCTCAATCCGAGGCCCCTGCAAACCGGAAACCCCGCCGAAGACTTTGGCGTCGATCATGTGATAAGCCGGAGCATCCGGGATTCCGCCGCCGCCCTCGATGCCATTTGCAATCGGGTCAATGCCGGCTTCCTTTCCGGGCTCGAGACCGGTCCGGGGCGCCTGCGGGTGGGTGTCACGCGAAGCGCCATGTTTGGGTCGGCAGTTGTGCCGGAGGTGCAGGCCGCGCTCGATCACGCGGTCACGCTCCTGCAAAGCCTCGGCCACGAAGTTGAGGATGCTGAGCCGCAGATCGATTATGACGAATATGGAATGGCCTTTCTGATCTATTGGGCGATCGGCACGCATCAGTCTCTCGACGGCGCGGGGCAGCTCCTGGGGCGGCCCGCCACCCGCCGGGATGTCGAACTGCCAACCTGGACGCTGGCAAGGGTTGGCGCGGCAATGCCCAAGGCCAGGGCAGAATGGGCGAGGCAAGTGATCTGGCAAGCGACGAAGACGTTCACGGCTTTTTTCGACCGTTTTGACGTCATCCTTAGCCCGGTCTTGGCGGCGCCACCGCTTCTCATCGGCCAGAACCGCGTGACGAGCGCGGAAAAAATCGCCATGCGCATCGTCGATGCGTTGAAATCGCCGTGGCTGATGAATGCACTTTTGAAGGCGATTGCCGCGAGAAGCTTTGACTTTGCCGCCTTTACGGCCGCCTTCAACATGACCGGCCAGCCCGCCATGTCGGTGCCCCTCTATTGGACGCCGGGCGGCCTTCCTATCGGCATTCAATTCGCCGCTAAGCTCGGCGCGGACGGACTGCTGCTAAGGCTTGCTCGCCAACTCGAAATCGCCGCGCCATGGGCCGGCAGGCGCCCGCCTGTCTGGTCCGGCGAGCGGGTCCGCGAAGCTGCTTGATCCTTGCGGCGGCTGCAAACTGCGCTAAAAGAAAAGAAAAAGGGAAAGCCAATGGACAAATTTACCTCGCTCACGAGCGTCGCCGCGCCGCTGCCGATGATCAATGTCGACACCGACATGATTATCCCGAAGCAATTTCTAAAAACGATCAAGCGCACCGGGCTTGGAAAATCGCTGTTCTACGAGATGCGCTATGATGAGAAGGGCGAAGAGAACCCGGATTTCGTCCTGAACAAGCCCGCCTACCGCAACGCCAAAATCCTCGTGGCGGGCGAGAATTTTGGCTGCGGATCGAGCCGGGAGCATGCACCTTGGGCGCTTCTCGATTTCGGCATCCGCTGCGTGATTTCCACATCCTTCGCCGATATCTTCTATAATAATTGCTTCAAGAACGGCATCCTGCCTGTCGTGGTCTCGCCCGAAGACCTCGAAAAGCTCATGGACGATGCCGAACGCGGTGCGAACGCCACGCTCACGGTCGATCTTGAAAATCAGGAGATCCGCGGGCCGGATGGCGGAGTGGTCCGCTTCGACATCGATCCCTTCCGCAAGAAGTGCCTCTTGGAGGGGCTGGACGATATCGCGCTAACGATGCAGAAAACCGATAAGATCAAGAACTTCGAGGAGCATGCCGCCCTCTCCCGGTCCTGGGCGTGAGCAACCGGGGGGGACGCTGTCAGTCCTGGACGGCCGGTGCGGCAAGAACCGCGCTCCACTCCGCCCAGGAGCCATCATAGACAGCGGTGAACTCGTTGCCGAGCACCGAAAGTCCGAGGGAAAGGATGCATGCGGTCACGCCCGAGCCGCATGTCGCAATGACCGGCTTCTCCGGATCGATGCCCGCCGCTTCAAAGGCCGCGCGGATTTCGGGGGCCGTCTTCAGCGTCCCATCCTCATTGATCAGCGTGCTGTAAGGAACGTTGCGCGCTCCCGGCATGTGACCGAGGCGCGGCACGGGGCGCAGCTCAGGCTCGCGGCCTTCGAACCGCGCCTTGGCGCGGGCATCCGCGATCTGATGGCGCTTCGATTCAACAGCCGCCATAACGTCGGCGAGATCGCGCACGAGCTCCGAGTTCTTGCGCGCTGTGAAATGCCGCTCCGAGCGGTGGTTGGGAACGCCCGCCTCCACGGGCCGGCCTTCCGCGAGCCATTTCTTGAGCCCGCCATTCAGCACGACGACGTCGTTATGGCCCATCACGCGGAACATCCACCAGGCTCGCGGCGAGCTGAAGATGCCTCTATTGTCGTAGACGACGGCCTTCATCCCGTCGCCAGCGCCCATCTTGCGCATGCGGGAGGCGAATTTCTCCGGCGGCGGCAGCATATGAGGCAGCGGCGAGGACGTATCGGCGATCTCGTCGATATCGAAGAATAGCGCGCCGGGAATGTGTGCCTCCCGGTAAAGCTCTTGGGGGTGGCGTGCGTCGCCCGGCATGGCCAGGGACGCGTCCATGATCACAAGGCCCGGTGCGGAGAGCCGCTCGTGAAGCCAATCCGTTTCGACAAGCCATTTCGACGAGAAATCGGTCATGCTAACCCCCGGATTTCTTGGTCTTGATTATTACTCAAAAACGTCCGGCAACGCCGGCCTCTCTTCCAGCCAGGGCGGGACGGGCAGCCCCTTTTCCCGCAGGAACGGCGGATTGAACATCTTGGACTGATAGCGCGTGCCGTAATCGCAAAGCACCGTCACGATGGTATGTCCGGGGCCGAGATCGCGCGCGAGCCGGACGGCGCCGGCGATGTTTATCCCGCTCGACCCGCCGAGGCACAAGCCTTCTTCAGCCAGCAGCCGGTAGACCACATCGAGCGCTTCCGCATCGGGGATCCGATACGCCTTGTCCACGGTCACGCCTTCGAGATTGGCGGTGACGCGGCCTTGCCCAATGCCTTCGGTGATCGAGGAGCCTTCGGCTTTGAGCTCGCCTTGCGCATAATAGCTATAGATTGCGGACCCCATGGGATCAGCCACGCCGATGGTAATCGAGCTGTTTTTCGCCTTCAGCCCGAGTGAGACGCCGCCGAGCGTACCGCCCGTGCCGACAGAGCAGATGAACCCGCCCACCTTGTCGCCGGTCTGGCTCCAGATCTCTTCGGCGGTCGTCTCGATATGGCCCTGCCTGTTCGCCACATTGTCGAACTGGTTCGCCCAGATCGCGCCCTCGGGCAGCGTCTCATTGAGCGCCGCCGCGAGCCGCGCCGAATATTTCACATAATTGTTGGGGTTCTTATAGGGCACGGCCGGCACTTCAACGAGATGTGCGCCCATGACCTTGAGAGTGTCCTTCTTCTCCCGGCTCTGCGTTTCGGGGATCACGATTACGGTCTTGAAGCCCATCGCGTCCGCGACCATCGCCAGGCCGATGCCCGTATTGCCGGCGGTGCCTTCCACGATCGTTCCGCCGGGGCGTAAGCTGCCGCGCTTAACGGCGTCCTGAATGATGAACAGCGCCGCGCGGTCTTTCACCGACTGGCCGGGGTTCAGGAATTCCGCCTTGCCCAAGATCTCGCACCCCGTTTCTTCGGAGGCGCGGCGGAGGCGGATGAGGGGGGTATTGCCGATGGCGGCGAGAACGGAGGGCTTTATAGCGGAGCCGGAAGAGAGCGGGACCAGGGGACCGTTGGTTGGAATCGAGCTTTACTGTAGGATGTACCGGTTTTCCGGACGCTGCAACCG
>CAZCIF010000197.1:0-6660 GCA_964498645.1 uncultured Rhodomicrobium sp.
AATTATCTCGCTCGATGCAGGCTATATTGATCCAATGCTGGACCAATCCCAGCAGGAGCTCGTCATGGATAGGGGCTTCCAGAAATTCGGCCGCGCCAAGTTTCATCGCCTGCACCGCGGTTTGGGTATCGCCATAGGCGGCGATCATGATGACAGGCAGCGGTTCCGGCTGCTTTTGGAGATGCGCCAGCAGCCCAAGGCCCGGCAGCTCGGGCATACTCAAAGCCGAGACAAGGCAACATGGCTGATCGGGAACGAAGCTGCGCAAAAACTCCATCGGAGAGTAATAAATGCGCGGCTTAATATCGACCGACGAGAACAGGCGCGCTTTCGCGTCGGCAGCGGCCCGGTCGATATCGAGAATATACACAGCGCCCGCACAACTTCCCATATCCACCCCCTTGCCCTGCAAGGGGCCGGGTCAAAATAGGATTCTCTATTGGAACATAGGATTACACGTTCCAGCGGGATAAGAAAACTTGTTACGCAATCTAAGGTTACGCTCGAGTAAAGGCTCGCGAGCGCTGGAGCCGCAACGGAATGGCGCCAGACCGATTAATGCCTATAACCGCCTGAACCGGCGTGTCAGCGGCATTCCCGCCGGGACCTGCAGGGAACTGGCGCAACTTCGAACGAGTGAAGGCGGGGCGCCGCGCGTGTTTTTGAGCGCGCATGGTTACGATGCCGCAAGCTGGCAACCTGCCGGTCTATTTGAAGGACGGCGGGCGGGATTCTTTGGCGGCGAGCAGAGTAATAAGCGCCGGAACGAAGCGCTAAACCCGCTTGACCAAGCGCAAGTATGTTGGTTGCGGGGGCCCGCAACAGCCAGTGCAGTACCTCCCTCGGATGCGGTTTCCGGCATGATGCTGGCCACGCTCAGGGAAAAGTCCAAGATAGCGTGCAGAATTGAAGCGCCCGGGTAGGCTGCTGCATGACTAGCCTCGGATTGAACCTGCTGACGCTTGAACCTTCGGCGCGCGATGCTGAGATCACCCAGGTGCTTGCCACGGGCAAGGGCGTTCGGCTGGAGCGCATCGTGTCCTACGGTCGGGCATCACCGGAGGGGTTCTGGTACGACCAGGCGGAAGCCGAATGGGTGACTATCCTCACCGGCAGGGCGCGGATCAGGATCGCTGATCAATCGAACGAGATCGTCATGGGCCCGGGCGATACATTGTTGCTGCCGGCGCATTGTCGGCATCGGGTCGAATGGACCGACCCAGGGCAGCCTACCGTCTGGCTCGCGCTGTTCGTGGAAGGCGAAGTCAAGATTCCATGACGCGTCCCGACGAACATGGCCAACTTCGCGACAGGTACAAGCCATCAAGTAAAGGCACCTCGCGCAGCGCTGTCGGAAACACCAGTAAAAGCATGCCTAAGATTGCTGTTGCAATTATGGTGATGTTACCATATAATGCGAACCGCTGATGACTGACGTGCCCTCTCTCAAACCTCTCTACTGGATGGGTTCCTCCCTTAAGGAGCTACGCGCCTCTCCGGCGGAGGTGAAGGACGGCATCGGCTATGCCCTTGACCTCGTCCAGAGAGGCGAGAAGCCGGCGAATGCAAAGCCGCTCAAAGGGTTTCGTGGAGCAAACGTGCTGGAGATCGTCGAAGACTTTGACGGCGATACCTGGCGGGCGGTCTACACGGTTGCGATCGCCGATGCCATCTACGTACTCCACTTCTTTCAGAAGAAGTCGAAGAAGGGCATCGCCACACCGAAGCAGGAGATTGATCTCATCAAGCGGCGTCTTCGAGATGCTGTTGAACATGGAAAGGCAGGGCGGTCATGACGATACGCATTACGAAAAGTACCGGGAACGTATACGCCGATCTGGGCATCAAGAACCCCGAAGAGCACGCACTGAAGGCTGAACTCGTGCGCCAGATCGCTGTCACAATGAAGGACCTTGAGCTAACGCAAACGGCAGCAGCGGCTCGGCTTGGCGTTGAACAGCCCGACGTGTCGAAGATGCTCAAGGGACACTTCCGGCAGTTCTCGGTTGAACGTTTGATGCGGTTTCTTGTGGCGCTTGGCCAAGATGTCGAGATCGTGGTTGGCCCCGCCGTAGCGAAGCGCAAGCTCGGAGCTCAGATCACGGTTGCGACGCGGGGCTGACTGCATAATTGGTTTCACGGGCGCGATGCATGTCATGGGCGAGGACCGCTCGGAGCGTCTCGATATGATCCCGGCCCAGTTCAAAGTGATCGTCACGCGCCGGCCGAAATATGCTTGCCGAGCTTGCGAAGGCGCGGTCGTGCAGGCTCCTGCGCCAGCCCGCCTCATCGAGGCCGGCATCCCCACAGAAACTCTCGTCGCCCATGTGCTGGCCGGCAAATATGCCGATCACCTCCCTCTTTACCGGCAAGCGCAAATTTACGCCCGCCAAGGCGTCGATCTCGACCGCTCCACCCTCGCAGACTGGGTGGGCCGCGCGGCGGTGCTGCTGGCTCCGGTGCAGTCGCGGCTCTTCGAAATCCTGAAAGCCTCGCCGAAACTCTTTGCCGATGAGACGCGTGCGCCGGTGCTCGGTCCGGGGCGCAAACGCGTGAAGCTCGGCCAGCTTTGGGCCTATGCCAGAGACGACCGGCCGTGGGGCGGCAGCGATCCACCCGGCGTTGTCTATTGCTATGCGCCCGGCCGGGGAACCGAGCACGTGCAAAATCACCTCGCGGGCTTCACCGGCATTCTGCAGGTGGACGGCTACGCGGCTTACAAGGAGCTCGTGAAGACACGCGAGCCGTCTGACGCCATCGTCCTGTCATTCTGCTGGACCCATCTCAGGCGGCGCTTCTACGAGATCGCGAAGGGCGGCAATGCGCCGCTCGCCGAGCATGCGCTGCGCCAGATTGCAGCCCTTTACAACATCGAAGCCGGCATCCGCAGGCAAAGCGCCGGAGCGCGCCTCAAAATCCGCCAGACCGAGACCAGGCCGCTTCTCCGCAATCTCAAACCCTGGCTCGAAAAGACCCTTGCCCTTGTCCCCGGCCGCTCGAAAATGGCCGAGGCCATCCGCTATGCGATCCGGCATTGGGATGGCTTGATCCTGTTCGTCGAGGATGGCCGCATCGAAATGGATACGAACACCGTCGAGCGCACAATCAGGCCTATCGCATTGAATCGCAAAAATGCGCTCTTCGCCGGTCACGAACGCGGCGCCGTCCATTGGGGCATCGTCGCCTCGCTGATCGAAACCTGCAAGCTCAACGGGGTCGATCCGCAGGCCTATCTCGCCGATGTGCTGAACCGTCTTGTCAATGGCTGGCCTATGCGTCAGATCGACGATCTCATGCCTTGGGCCTATGCTGCGCACCAAGATGCCCGCGCCGTGGCCTGACAACGCCGCTTACAATGCCTTAAGCTAAATGCTCAATTATGCGTGCGTGCAAAGTAATCGGCTACAAGACCCATTGAGATCATGCTGTCATTCTAAGCGTGGAGCGCTTGCCTCGCAAAGCGAAGGGGGGAGCCAAGGGGAAAATTGTGCAGTGCAAACCCAAGAGGTTGAAAATGAAAAAACATCACAATATAGTATATATACCCTCACTATGTTAAAGGATTACCTCATGAGTATTGGCTTAAGTCCGCGCTATAAGCTATTGCATCCTAACAATATATGCAATGGTGAAACCGCGATTTTGGAAACAGGGAGTTCTGATCATGGCGGAACCAATAATAAATACCATCAGTTAGTTGTCAAAAAACATGGCGAGTTTTTTCCGATTACAGATGACGTTGTGACCAAAGATCCTTTGACAAAACATGAAGTTAAATCATCATTTTTTTATTTAGGATACCCAAATCTACGAGGCAGGATATGGCGCACATTAGCTAACCTAAGATTTTAGAGAAAAAACTTAGTTAAAACCCAAAACAAGGCAGTAACTCCTGTTCCTATAAGAAAAAATATCCAACCGTATTTGGCTGACATTGTATTATAGCTTTGTTCTTTTAATTCAAGTCGCCTTAGACTTTCTTTTTGTTCTTTAGCATTTTTGTTTAGTTTTGCTAGTTCAACTAGTATGCGCTCTAGCTTATAAGTATTATCGCGGGTTGCCTCGGTTTGATTGACGATGGCACTCGTCTGAATGTCTTGTTTTACCGCTTGAAGGCGTATGCGGAGCCTGCTCAACCGCTCCCCGACCGCCGCAATATTCCTTAGTGCCGGTTCCATCCCTCGAAGGGCAAACTGGTCGTAGGACCACCACGTTTCGATGTTCCCTGCGCGAAGGGCCTTAACGCCATCCCGGAACATGTCCGCATAATATTGAGAACGGGCAATTCTGTAAGGGAGACCGCCAATTGCAGCCGCTCCGAGATTGTCCAAGGCTCCGGTTATGGCAATCAACTTTCGTTCGGCGCGGCGATTGGCTCCTGCGAGGTCCTTATCCTTATCGCCGCTTAGAATGCGAATGCTCTTGGCATCGTCGCGTGTCATGTCTTCGATATGAAGAAGGATGGCTGACCAGATGTTCTGGCTAGCGGAGCGATCCGTTGCTGAGATTTTTATCAGCTCCCTACACGCACCCTCGGGGTCTGCTTCGTAGAGGCTTAAAGTTTCTGTCGCTTCGATCTTACCCGCGTTCGCGGGAAGGGTATCGATCAGGCGCTTGCAGTTGCCCCATAATAGACGATCATATCTTTCATCGATACGCACGGTTTGAGCAATCCAATCTTGATACACTTTGTCGAGCTGTAGGCCATACATTCGGACCCACATCCCGGCCTGTTGGATGACAGTCCAGTTTTTTAGAGCGTACAGCCTTCGCGTTCCGAGCGTATTGACGCGCTCGACCATCCGTCCCGCTTGCTTGCGATGGGGGGCGAACTTTGTGAGAATTAAATATCGGAACGGAGCGGGGCGATCGTTTTGAAGGGTCGTGGGTGCCTTGCGGCCGTCGGCATAGGCTTTACATTCGTCAAGCTCGTGAGCAGGAATTGCCCCTGTACGCATACGTGTGAGGAGCCGACCAGAAGGAATGGCGGTCGCAGTCTTGCCTTCATCAAGCTCGCGAAACTCACTGTGCGCTCCCAGCGACGTGATATAAATCGCGCGCCAATTAAAAATGCCGCAGGCAATCCAATCGCGCCAATCAGCTTCGGATCGCACCCTCCTTAGGAAGGGCATAAAGGCTTTAACGACCGCATTGGGTTCCGTGGAGTCGGTCTCATAACCGCTACCCTTACCTGCAAAACGCGGGAAAGGCATGTCACCGGCGTTGGACATTTGGCTTTGGGCGACATTCCCAGGCTCGTCGTCGACCCCTCTGGTCGACATCACAATACCGCGAAAATTTGCAAACACTTCGTCGGTACGGCCCGCAATATCCATAAGATCGAATTGAAAGTCCCGGCAAAAAGCTTTCCATACGCCATCGTAAAGGTAATCCGCGCCGTCTTTCAGGCTGGCGGCTGGCTCATCAAATGCTGGATCGGCCTCAGGCAGCAAAGCTGCGTTGATCAGATCTTTGTTTTCGATGCGCGGTTCGCAGATCTCCTTTATCTTTTGAACATGCGCGAAAATGGTTTCGCGCCGCGTAGGCGTCTTAGACCCCCCGGTGACCGCATTGTAAACAGGCAAGCTATCCCACGGTTTGCTCGCATCGATAAAGAAAGTAATGCTTGCAAAATCGGTGTGCACTTCCGTTTGAACTCTGACTCTGATGTCGCCGGGAAGGGGTGTTCTCGTATCTTGATCATCACCAAGAAGATTAATGGTGCCTCGTGCTTTGTCTGGCAACTATAGCGTGAAGCCTGATACCTCCGTGTCAAATTCGTCGAACGGCTCGTCATTTTTTTGCGTCCAATCGAGTGGACGCTTAGGCTTGAACTCTTGTTCGAATGTTTCTAAGGGCTTTACCACGCCACGCCGCTGCAACCGGATCAAAAAATCACTTAAGTCACTTCGCACGGCTTTGATGCGGCAACTATAATTTTTTTTAATTTGCTCAGGCGACAAAAGCACCAAATTTTGTCCCACGGTCATTGACACGTCAGTATCGTCGGGATGTTGATTGGCTCGTGGCCAGAAGGCGACATGCCATACGAGGGTTGGTGAGCCGATATCTGCCGTTGGGTATGTATGCCCTTTTCGCGTGATCGTAAAATATTGTTTTGTATAGACTAAATCGTCACAAATGCCTGATTCGGGACGTGCCATAAGGGACCTCAGAAAATAAACTCAACGCGAATTTCATAACAGGTTTTTTTTTAGGCTGTGTGACTACTCTACTGTTTTACAATAATGTTCTTGATCGGTTTACTTGATACGCAAGCTGAATGATGCGACAATGACGAATTCAGGTGACCCGAAATAAAGCAGACTTTTTAAGTCTTTTTTAGGTTTTTCGAAAATCATTGGCCGCCCACCACCACAGTGCGGACGGTCTTGTATGCCCCCGCGTTCAGACGAACCATTACTGCCCGCGAGATAGAACTACAACCTTGGTTTGGGCCTCAAGACAAATTCCCGGCCGTGCTGCTGGAAGCGGACGGGAAAATACCGCGCTGAGGAAGTGCGGCACCAGTAAACACACCAGTAAACATCACGTGCCAAGCCGAATGGTTAATGATATCTTACTGTTCAGGCTACTTTTCTTGGGTAAGCGTACGGTCTGGGTCGCCTAGTAATCCGCAATTAAATCAATGACATTAGT
>CAZCIF010000198.1:0-6658 GCA_964498645.1 uncultured Rhodomicrobium sp.
TAACGGAGGAGTCTCGCTTTAGAGAGGAAGCAAGGTCTTCTAATTGGTCGATGTTTCTTACGTCATATAGAGGCCCGACCGGACACAGCTTGTTTATTGACGTTTTTGAAAGAACCCATGAGGTTAGCGCTAAATTGGGACGTATGGTCACCGCTCTGCTTGGCTTGGTAGAGCGCTGCCATGGTTCGATGAAGGGCATTCCCGAAGTCATGGAATGGCTCAGCGAGAAACAAATAGGTGACGTTGTTCGCTTCCTATTGAAGAGACTGTTCCCGGGGAACTATAGGTTTCGATTTGTTAGCCAAATGAAATTTGGAGAATATGAGGTAGTTGTTCTGCAAATCAAAAAGCAACGCATTGATTGGTCCAAGAGAATGGCGTGGGAGCAGAAGCGAAATAAGCTTGGATATGAACGCAATTGGGAAATAACGTGCCTCAGAAAGGCGATTCGAAGCGCTCCTAGAGGAATAATAATCTGCGTATCGACTCCTATTATAGTTGAAGATTTTGCAAATAACGGCAGCATAGCCGAATTTGATGGGGTATTTATTCGTATCTACGGAGATGCTGTGACTATTACGATTTTGGAAGCGAAAACTAATAGAAGAAAAGCTCAATCATTAGCACGGAGTGAACTGCAGTCTAAGATTGTAAAGATGAATTTTCGTGAACAAAAAGTGGCGAGGTTGGTGCGCGTGGAGGTAGAGGCAGCATTAATTGATCTGCGGGTAACCTAGTATAACTGCTGTGGTGGTCTTCATTGGGTGATGATATTGTGATGAGCGTCTGTGGAACCGAACACCCACGAACCCTCTGCTCGAAGGCGTCCCACTCAAAGTCCTCATTTCACGCCATGCCGCCCGCCTAACCCGAAAAAGCCTGCATCCCCGTGATCGCGCGCCCCAAAATAAGCGCATGCACATCGTGCGTGCCCTCATAGGTGTTCACGGTCTCAAGGTTCTGCGCGTGCCGCATGACATGATACTCACCCGCGATGCCGTTGGCGCCATGGATGTCGCGGGCCGCACGCGCGATATCGAGCGCCTTGCCGCAATTGTTGCGCTTGATGAGCGAGATGGCTTCCGGCGCGGCCTTGCCTTCATCGAGAAGCCGGCCCGCGCGCAGCGCCGCCTGAAGGCCGAGCGCGATTTCCGTCTGCATATCGGCGAGCTTCTTCTGCACGAGCTGAGTTGCGGCCAGCGGCCGGCCGAACTGCTTGCGGCCGAGAGCATAGTCCCGCGCGCGGTGGAAGCAATCCTCCGCCGCGCCCATGACCCCCCAGGCGATGCCGTAACGCGCGCGGTTCAGGCATCCGAACGGCCCTTGCAGGCCCGAAGCGCCGGGCAGCAGCGCGGCTTCCGGCACCTCCACATCGTCCATCGCGATCTGGCCCGTGACCGAGGTGCGTAAGGAAAGCTTGCCGCCGATCTTGGGGGCGGAAAGCCCTTTCATCCCCTTTTCCAGGATGAAGCCGCGGACCTTGTTGTCATGCGCGCGCGATTTGGCCCAGACGATGAACACATCGGCGATGGGCGCGTTGGTGATCCAGGTTTTCGTGCCGCGCAGGCGGTAGCCGCCACCGGTCTTTTCGGCATGGGTGGTCATCGAGCCGGGATCCGAACCGGCGTCCGGCTCCGTCAGGCCGAAGCATCCCACAAATTCGCCGCTCGCGAGTTTCGGCAGATATTTGCGGCGTTGCGCTTCGTCGCCATAAGCATAGATGGGGTGCATCACGAGCGAGGACTGCACGCTCAGCATGGAGCGGTAGCCGGAGTCGACGCGCTCGATTTCGCGCGCGACCAGCCCATAGGCAACATAGGACGCGCCCGCGCCGCCATAGTCAGGCGGAAGCGTCAGGCCGAGCAGCCCAAGCTCGCCCATTTCGTTAAAGATCGCGCGGTCCGTCTTTTCCTGCGCATAGGCTTCGATCACGCGCGGCCGCAGCCGCTCTTCCGCGAAGGCATGCGCGGTTTCGGAAATCAGGCGCTCCTCTTCGCTGAGCTGCTCGCCGAGCAGGAACGGATCGGCCCATTGGAACCCGGCTTCGCGCATCTCACGCCTCCGCTCTTTCGCTAAGATGAACCGCCCTCATCCTGTCCTACGGCGCAACAACGTTCCCTCTCCCAGAGGGAGAGGGACAGGGTGAGGGGTGGAACGCTAGTGTGGCTGCGCGAGCGCGGCTTCGAACTGCGCCAGCGCCTCGTCGATCTGCTGCCGCGTTATAATAAGCGGCGGCGAAACACGGATCGTATGCTCGCGCGTATCTTTGCATAAGATGCCGCGCTGGCGCAAAGCCTCGCAATAGCGGCGCGCGCCGCCCGCATCGGCGTGAAGCTCGATTGCCAGCATCAAGCCGCGGCCGCGTACCTCTTTCACGGCGGGGCTTTGAATGGATCGCAGCCCTTCCAGGAAATAGGCGCCTTGCTCTGCCGCGTTCTCCACCATGCCCTCCTCCACGATCACGCGAAGGGCCGCGCGGGCAGCAGCGCAGGCGAGCGGATTGCCGCCAAAGGTGCTGCCATGCTCGCCGGGCCGGAGCACGCCTAAGATTTCCGCGCTCGATAGTACGGCGGAGACGGGATAAAACCCGCCGGAGAGCGCCTTGCCGAGCAGCGTCATATCGGCCTCGACGCCTTCATGCTCCTCGGCGAGCAGCCTGCCGGTGCGCCCGAGCCCGGTTTGAATCTCGTCGAGAATGAAAATAATGCGCTCGCGCGTGCAGAGATCCCGGACGGCACGCACGTAACCCGCTGGCGGGATGATGACCCCCGCCTCGCCTTGGACCGGCTCCATGAGCACCGCGGCCGTATTCGGCCCGATCGCGTCTTTAAGCGCTTCGATCTTGCCGAAGGGCACGATTTTGAAGCCCGGCGTGAAGGGGCCGAAGCCGGTTGTCGCCGTGGGGTCGGTCGAGAAGCTCACGACGGACACGGTGCGGCCGTGGAAATTGCCTGCGAAGACGATGATCTCCGCGCGGCCTGCGGGGATGCCCTTGACTTCGTATCCCCATTTGCGCGCGGCCTTGATCGCCGTCTCGACGGCTTCGGCGCCGGTGTTCATCGGCAGCACCTTGTGCGATCGCGTCAGCTTGCAAACTTCCTCGCAGAACGGGGCGAGCTGATCGTTGCGGAAAGCGCGCGAGGTGAGTGTCAGCCGCGACGCCTGCGCAACAAGTGCGTCTCTGATTTTGGGATGGCAGTGGCCCTGATTGACAGCCGAATAGCCGGCGAGGCAATCGAGATAGCGGTTACCTTCGACATCAAAGACCCAGACGCCCTCGCCGCGGCTCAAAACCACGTCCAAAGGCTTGTAGTTCGAGGCGCCATACTCGTTCTCGGTCTCAATGAAATCTTGAGGCGCTGAAAAAGCGCGGGGCCGGGCGGGCGGCGAAGTATCGAAAGCCATGGTGATTATCCTCCGGAAATGTCTGTAGCGTTGCTTTTCAGATCGAGCCTGAGCGTCATGCAATAGCTGCCTCCGCCTGCCATGATGAACGGGCGCAGATTAACCGGCACGACGGAATAGCCGCGCTCTTTCAGCTCATCCGCGAGGCGCGCGGTGGGCTCGGCCATTACGATGTTGCGCCCGAAATTGACGGCGTTGACGGCGAACCGTGCGGCGTCCTCATCGCTCGCTTCGATGAGAGCGTGCGCGGGCACTTGCTCCTCTATGGCGGCAAGCGCCATTTTTGAGAATGCCGGCGGATAATAGAGGATTTCGCCGCCGCTTAAGGGCGCGAAGCAGGTGTCGAGGTGGTAAAACCGGGTGGTGATCAGCTCCAAGGGCTTCACAGGCACCGCGAAGTAATCCTTGATATGGCCGATTGCCTCGAATGAGGACCGCGGGCCGAAGCCCGCCCAGAACATCTGCCGCGATGCATCCCATATGCAATCGCCCGCGCCCTCCTGCCAGCATCCTTTCGGCTGCTGCGCCACCTCTTCGAGAACGCCCAGCTCCTTCAGCCGTTCGAACTCCCGCAGGAAATGCCGCTCCTCACCCTGGCGTTCGTGATAGCGGAAGCGGGCAGCCAGAGCGCGCTTGTTCAAGACGATGGCCGCATTTGCGGGGAAGACCATATCGGGCAGCCCCGGCGCGCCTTCCATCACAATGACCCGCGCGCCCGCATGCCGGAGCGCTTCCGCCAGCGCGCGATGGGCGTCGCGCGCCTCAGCCCGGTTCGCCGCCTCATTCTCCCGCCATGCTTCGGGCGTCATCCAAGGATTGATCTTGTACGACACCTCGAAGTGACTCGAGTCAGTCATAAGAAATGTAGGCGTCTCAGACATTGTTAACTTCCGCTGCGATTGGTCCTTACTCCATAGTAATAATCGCTCGGATTGTCCTTATATTACAGTCAGCAAGTTGCTTGAAGCGCTCGAAATTATGATCAAAGTGCTCCATATAATTAGCAAAATGTCAGCGAATGGACATGGACGATACTGATCGAAGGCTGCTCTCGCTTTTGCATGGCAATGCCCGGCTGCCTGTTGCGTCGCTGGCGGCGATCCTCGGCGTTTCGCGGGCAACCGTTCAGAAACGCCTCGACCGGCTGGTCCGGGACGGAACGATCGCGGGCTTCACGATCAAAACGAGCGCCGGGGCCGAACCCTCGCGCGTCCGTGCGATCATGATGATCGAGATCGAGGGCGAACGCTCCGAGACTGTCTTGCGGGCGCTTCGAGGCTATCCGGAGGTTACCGCCGTGCACACGACCAATGGGCGCTGGGATTTGGTGGTCGAACTCAGAACCGACGGGCTCGATACGTTCGACAAGGCCCTGCGCCGCATCCGCGAGATGAAAGGCATCGCAAGCTCCGAGACGAGCTTGCTCCTTTCCACGTATAAAGGCTGACCGGCGGCACTTGCAAGGGCCATCGCCCTCGCGTTGAAGCTGTGGTTAACCGGGCGCGAGCTGGAGCGGTAAATCGCCCTTGCAAACCGTACGCCATAAGCGTACACATCCGCCATGGATATCTATTCGATCCGTCACAGGGGGCTTCGGAAATTTCTTGAGAAAAACGACCCCAGCGGTCTTCCGCAGGACCGGATCGAAAAGATCCGCCGGATTGTCACGGCCTTGAGCAGTACCGCGGAATTCGGCCAGCTGCAAACCATGCCGGGCTGGAGGCTGCATCCTTTGAAAGGGGACCGTGCCGGATATTGGGCAATGAGCCTCTCCGGAAATTGGCGCGTCACCTTCCGCGTGGAGGATGACGGCTTGTATGACCTCGACCTGGAGGACTATCACTGATGATGAAGAAACCCGTCAAGATCGCGATGACGCCGGGCCATCCCGGCAGCTTCGTGCGCGAGGAAATTCTGGCTCCTCTCGGCCTCAGCATCGCGAAGGCCGCCAAAGTTCTCGGCGTGCGCCGGGCGACACTGTCCGACCTCCTTAACGAGAAGACGGCGCTTTCGCCCGAGATGGCGCTGCGGCTCGAGATGGCCTTCGGGGTAAGCATGGACCTGATGCTGCGGATTCAGACGGCCTGGGATGTGGCCACAACCCGCCAGAAGCACAGCGGCATCAAGATCAGCCGCTATCAGGTCAAAGAAGACAGCGCGCCGCCCAAGGAAGCCCGATAGGTCCGCGAGTAGTAGCCGCTCGCTGGCGCTGCTTCCTGTGTCAGGCCGCTGACACGGTTGCATTTGCGGGGCGCATCGGCGAATCTCGCGCGATGCCGGAGACAGAGCTTCCGCTTTTTGAAACTGACGCGCCGGAGCGCGCTGCGCCGCCGCCCGCCGGCGCACCGGCGGTTCCGGTCCTCCTGCCGCTCGCGCTCGATGAGCCTTACACCTATGCGGTATCGGACGGCGGCGCGCTTCAGCCGGGCAGCTTCGTTGTGGTTCCGCTCGGCCCGATGAAGCGCATCGGCGCCGTTTGGCAAGACGCCGGAAATGCACGAAGGCCCATCGATCCCAAAAAGCTGAAGGCCGTTATCGCGAAGCTCGATATCCCGCCGCTTCCGGCGATCAACCTCGCCTTTGCCGATTGGGTCGCTCGCTACACGCTCGCGCCGAAAGGCATGGTTTTACAGATGATGATGAGCGCGCGGCTGGCATTCGAGGCGGAGGAGCCGCGCTGGGGCTTTCGCTTGGGCAGCGCCGCGTCCGCCCGGCTTACGGCTGCCCGCGAACGCGTGCTTGGCACGCTTCGGGACGGGGCAGTCTGGTCCAAGAAGAAATTGATGGACGAGGCCAAGGTCAGCGCGGCTGTGATCGACGGACTTGCGGAGGCGGGCGCTTTGATCCGCGCGGAGCTGCCGCGCGCACGCCCGCTTAATCCAAAGCCCGATTTCCTGCGGGCAAGCCTCACGGAGCAACAGGCTAGCGCCGCCGGCCTGTTGTGTGCCGCCATCGCCAAGGGCGGATATTCGGCGTCTTTGCTCGACGGCGTAACGGGATCGGGAAAAACCGAGGTCTATTTCGAGGCCGTCGCGGAAGCTCTGCGGCGGGGACACCGGCAGGTGCTCATCCTCCTGCCGGAAATTGCGCTCACCAGCCAATTCTTGGAGCGCTTCGAGGCGCGGTTCGGCTGCCGCCCTGCGGAATGGCATTCTGCCGTTGCAGCCAAAGAGCGCGCGCGGATCTGGCGCGGCGTGGCGGAGGGCGAAGTCCGCGTGGTGGCGGGCGCGCGCTCCGCGCTCTTCCTTCCGTT
>CAZCIF010000199.1:0-2492 GCA_964498645.1 uncultured Rhodomicrobium sp.
CTCCTGGGGCCGGCTGTGCGGTCTAGTCCAAGTCGCACAGCAGTCATTGGATGCGGTCTGCCAGTGCTGCTTTGACGGCAGCGCTGGCGTGCAGCGCGCCCAAAACGGTAAGCGAGGCGATGGTAGCGCGGGCGAGTTCGGGGGTGACGTCTTGGGCGATGCTGGCGAGGCCCAGGACGCGAATATCGAGCATCTGTCCGGCATTCAGCGCCGCTTGAAGATCCGCTGTGCTGAAATGCCGAAGGCCGAGGTCCACGCTCTTGCGCGTCACGGCCTTCCGAACCACATCGGCGTGCCGTTCAATCTGATTGCGGATGGCGGTGCGGATAAAGTCGGTGCGGTTCGAGTAGAACCCCTCCTGCACCAGCAGGTCTATGTGGCCGAGGTCGACAAAGCCGAGGTTGATCGTGATCTTCTCACTATCCGCAGTCTTCGGCCGTATCTCATATATGTGCTCAGTCATCCAGCACCATCCATCCTCCATCTATACGGATGGTAGGTGGGGACACAGGAAGTTCGCGTCAAGGCTGAACCAATACCGCGCAACCGCATACCGGGTACGAAGCCCGGCGCCGCCCGCGCCGAGCTGCGCCGCGCATCTGTTTGAAATACGGTAGAGCGCCGCATAATAGCCCGTGCGCAGCGTTTGGGCCGCCAAATGCGCGTAAGCTTCAAGCCGGTTTGACATGAGTTCGCCCTGGGACCTTTACGAAGCCGTTCATGAACGGAATTACCGTCGAAGCGGTCTCACTTATGAGTTAAGTCAGCGATCCACTTTAATGTTGCAACGGTCTGGTCATTCGCTCGTAACCCTGCGTCCATTTTGCGCTTGCCATCTTTGTGCCCGGGTTTCACTGTAGCCAGCCGAATGGGTAGGTATTTGCTTCACAAGAGATTATCGATCCAGAGCTCGAACAATTGTTTTCAATGATCCGTATGCAGAATAGGTATCATGATACGCGGTCTGGCGGCATAGCCGGTTCGATCGGACGCGCCTGCGTGACGCTGATTTTGATTGCTTCTTGTCTGATCAACCCTGTTGTACACGCGCACATTGCGCAGCATCCTCTGCCGGCAACTATTCTTCAACACGCGTCCGGCGTGCCGGACAAGACTGAAAAGGCCCCCGCAGAACATCAGGCCATTCACTGCTGCTGCCAATCGGCATCGCTGCCATGTGATGGTGTCCGCAGTGTGCCTCAGATCGATATGGCCGCAATAAGTTATTCTATCGACACCGGTTCATCCTGCCGCTCGATCCGCGCATTGAGCCTCGATCCTCCTCCCCGCGCCTAATCCCGCCAAGGATACGTCTAAACGGCGCCGCTTCCGGCGAGGCGCGCTTCCTTCCGTTTACGTTCAACGCGCAATTGAGGGCAGGTAATGCCCGGGCAGGATCATTGTGTCTTCAAGAATTCTATTATTCGGCGGCATTCTCGCTGCTGGCTTTGGTATGGGCATCGCTTCGTGGGTGTCTTTTGCCGATGTGAACGAAGGACGCCAGGAGCTGGCAAAGGCTGATACGGATCACGGTTCCGTGCATCCGCACGATGATCATGGCCAAGAAACACACAATGGTCAGGGCCATGAAACACCCACCGGCCATGACGAAGAACTTCGGCTAATCAAGCTCACAGGCGAACAGATCGCGGCAGCCAATATCGCTGTCTCGCCGGTACAGAATGGGAAGATTATACAGCGGCTCGTTGTGCCAGGTGTCATAGCCATGGACCCGGATCGGGTAAGCCGGATCGCCGCAAACGTTGCTGGTATCGTAGCCGGGCTCCGGAAGAAGCTGGGCGATACTGTGCAAAAGAACGAAGTCGTGGCCGTCCTCGAAAGCAGGGAAGTTGCCGATGCCAGAGGCGAATATATCTCCGCTCTCGTTGCCTATGAGTTGCAGAGCACACTCTTCGAGCGCGACCGCGCTTTGTGGCAAAAACAGTTTACGCCCGAGCAGCAGTTCTTAAAAACGCGCTCGGCCTTTACCGAGGCGCGGGTAAAGCTAGACCTTGCGAGGCAGAAACTGCTCGCCCTCAATCTCGAAGCCCGTGAGATCGACGAGACGCTCGGAAAGCAGGCGTCAGCTGCGGTCGAAGCAAAAGATGCGGCCGTACCCGCCGGCGGAGCCGTCAAGAGCTTACGGCGCTATGAGCTTCGCGCCCCCATCGCTGGCCGGGTCGTTGAACGCAAGGTGGACCTGGGGGCCCCTGTTGGACGGGACAGCCAGGAAGCGGAAATTTATACGATCGCTGACCTCACCACGGTTTGGGTCGAGCTTTCAGTGCCAGTGGCTGATCTTGAGAAAGTGAAAGAAGGACAGCTTGTTACTGTCAAGGGAAACAGCTCGCCTAGAAAGGCCAGCGGGAAAATCATCTTCATCAGTCCGATGCTCAACAATGAGACGCGTGCTGCCCGTGTGATCGCGGCGATCGAAAACCAGGACTTGGCCTGGCGTCCAAGAAGCTTCGTCACGGCGGAGATCGCGGTTG
>CAZCIF010000199.1:2502-6593 GCA_964498645.1 uncultured Rhodomicrobium sp.
CGGCAAGAGCATCCCAATTGCCTCAATCCAGAAATTCGATGGCGCGAATGCGGTATTTGTCCGTACCGCAGAGGGCTTCGAAAGGCGCGATATCACGACCGGCCGGCAGGACGGCGACAATGCCGAGGTTGCGTCGGGTCTTAACGCAGGCGAGCAGATCGCCGTCTCCAACACCTTCACCCTGAAAGCCGAGCTTGGAAAAGCGTCGGCTGAACACTCCCATTAGCAGGCACCGATGATCACCCGGATTCTTTCTTTTTCTGTCCAGCAACGCTGGCTCGTGCTTCTGCTCACCGGTTTCACTGTAGCGTTCGGCATCTGGTCATTAGGCAAGCTTCCCATCGATGCTGTGCCGGACATCACCAACAATCAGGTGCAGATTAACACGGTTGCGCCTGCGCTTTCTCCGCTCGATATCGAAAAGCAGGTGACCTACCCAATCGAGACGGCGCTGGCGGGCACACCTGGCCTCGAATACACGCGTTCGCTGTCGCGCAATGGCTTTTCGCAAGTCACCGCGGTCTTCAGCGAGAAGACCAATATCTACTTCGCGCGCCAGCAAATCATGGAGCGTCTCGCTGAAGCAAAAGACGCCATGCCCGAAGGTATCGAGCCGAAGCTCGGCCCTGTCTCGACGGGCTTAGGCGAAATCTTCATGTGGACGGTCTCCTACACCCGCAACGGAAACCGCGATTTTCACGACGGCAAGGCTGGCTGGCAGAGCGATGGCAGCTACCGCACGCCCGAAGGCCGGAAGCTCACGACGGAGCTGGAACGGGCAAGCTATTTGCGCGAGCTGCAAGACTGGGTAATCAAGCCGCAGTTAAAGACCGTTCCAGGCGTTGCCGGCGTGGACGCCATCGGCGGCTATGTGAAGCAGTATCAGGTGCAGCCCGATCCTGCCAAGCTTGCCGACCTGGGCCTATCGTTCGGGGAACTCGCTGAAGGGCTGGAGCGCGGAAATGCCAATCGCGGGGCCGGTTATTTGGAGCGCAACGGCGAAGGCTTCATCGTTCGCTCGATGGGGCGGCTGCAAAACACAGACGAGATCGGCGATGCCGTTGTCGCAACGCGAAACGGCGTTCCCGTCAGAGTCCGCGATGTCGCCGAGGTCGTCATCGGCCGCGAGTCGCGATCAGGCAGCGCCAGTATGGGCGGAAAAGAAGCCGTGGCCGGAACGGCGTTGATGGTGATCGGCGGGAATGGCCGGACGGTCTCAGCCGCAGTTGATGCCAAGATCAAGGAACTGAAGCGTTCCCTGCCGGCAGATATTGAAGTTAAGACGGTGCTCAACCGGACGGTTCTTGTCGATGCGACCATCGAAACTGTTTCAAAGAATCTTGCAGAGGGCGCGCTGCTTGTCGTGGCTGTTCTTTTTCTGTTCCTTGGCAATTTCCGCGCTGCGCTGATAACCGCGCTCGTTATTCCCATCGCCATGCTGATGACGGTCACCGGCATGGCCGGAAGCAAGATCAGCGCAAACTTGATGAGCCTTGGCGCCCTCGACTTCGGACTCATTGTCGACGGCGGCGTCATCATCGCGGAGAACTGCTTGCGCTATCTCGCTGAAATGCAGCACGCGTTTCGGCGGCAACTGACGTTGAAGGAGCGTCTGGAAACGGTCGCCCGAGCCGCCAAGGAAATGATCCAGCCCTCGGTCTATGGCCAAGCGATTATCATTCTCGTCTATGTGCCGCTCCTCACCTTCACGGGCGTGGAAGGCAAGATGTTCGAGCCAATGGCGTTGACGGTCATCATAGCGTTGGCAGCCGCGTTCGTTTTGTCGCTGACATTCGTCCCCGCCCTGATCGCGATCCTGATCACCGGGCGCGTCGATGAAAAAGAGAATACGATCGTAAGAGGCCTTAAATCCGCTTACCGGCCCGTCCTAGGGTCGGCCTTGCGCCGCCCTCTATTCTACGTCAGCAGCGCCACTATCCTATTCCTGGGGGCGGTGCTTGTATTCAGCCAGCTCGGTCAGGAGTTCATCCCAACGCTGGACGAGAAGAATCTCGCAATGCACGCGCTTCGCATTCCGAGCACGTCCCTGACGCAGTCTCAAGCCATGCAGCTTGAGATTGAAAAGAAGGTTAGCGCGCTTCCTGAAGTGGCCTTCGTGTTCTCGAAGACGGGCACCGCCGAGACCGCCTCGGACCCGATGCCGCCGAATGCGTCCGACACGTTCATTATTCTGAAGCCGCGCGAACTCTGGCCCGATCCAGATCTGCCGAAAGAAGCTTTTATCGGGAAGCTGATGCAGACCGTTGGGCAGCTCCCCGGCAATAATTACGAGTTTACGCAGCCGATCCAGATGCGGTTCAACGAGTTGCTCGCTGGCGTTCGCAGCGATCTTGCCGTCAAGGTCTTTGGCGATGAGTTTGACGCCATGCTGCGCACGGCCAATCAGATTGCCACGATCCTGCGTGGCGTAGCCGGGGCGGCGGATGTCAAGGTCGAGCAAGCGGCAGGGCTGCCGTTCCTGGATATCGCGATTGACCGCAACGAAGCCGCCCGGCTCGGTCTCACAATCGGCGCTGTCCAGGACGTGATCGGAGCCGCCATCGGCGGCCGCAAGGCCGGGCTCATCTTCGAGGGCGATCGCCGTTTCGATATCGTGGTCAGGCTACCGGAAGCGGTCCGCGATGACCTCACGGCTCTTGAAAACCTTCCGGTAGCGTTGCCGGCTTCCGGCCAGGGTGTGCCGTTGAGCGTTCCCCTCAAGCGGGTTGCCAGATTCGAGTTTTCCGATGGCCCCAATCAGGTTAGCCGGGAGAACGGCAAACGCCGAGTCGTGGTCCAGGCGAACGCTCGCGGCCGGGACATCGCGTCCGTCGTCAACGAGGCACAGGCTAAAGTTCGGGATCAGGTGCGGCTTCCGCCGGGCTATTACGTTGCTTGGAGCGGCCAGTTTGAAAATCTGGCGCTTGCGAAGGAGCGCCTCACTATGGTCGTGCCGGCTTGCCTCGTTCTGATCTTCCTTCTTTTGTTCTCGGCACTAGGATCGGTTCGCGACGCTATTCTCGTCTTTACCGCCATTCCGCTAGCGCTGACCGGCGGGATCGTGGCCCTGTGGCTTCGTGGCATGCCGTTTTCGGTTTCGGCGGCCGTCGGCTTCATCGCCCTGTCCGGCGTCGCGGTGCTGAACGGGCTCGTGATGCTCACCTACATCAAGCAGCTCAGGAGCGCGGGAATGGAGCGAAGTCAAGCGATCGTCACAGGTGCGCTGACAAGGCTCCGTCCGGTGGCGATGACGGCTCTTGTCGCGTCGCTCGGCTTTGTCCCCATGGCCATCGCGGCCGGAACAGGTGCCGAGGTGCAAAAGCCGCTCGCAACGGTCGTCATCGGCGGTCTTATCACGGCTACGCTTCTGACGTTGGTTGTACTGCCAGCTCTTTACTCCCGCTTCGGTTGGCAGGGCGTAAAGCCAAGCCCCTCAAGAGAGGAAGCCCTTGCGGCCGCTGCGGCCGAGTAAGGCCGCAAAAATTTCGCGAGACATAAAATCACTAGGCTTGAACATGAAACGCAGCATCCTCGCCGTTGGCATTGCAACCGGATTAATCGCTGGAAGCGCTTCGGCTGCTGACCAGCAAAGGCTGGTAGAGCTTCTGACGCCCATCTATGCCGCAGCGCAATTTACAGCAGTGTGCGGCGCTGGGGTTCCCGGCTTTTTTCAAATGACGCGGGGACGAATGGGATCGTCGCTCGTCTATATGCAGCACGTCAAAGAAGAGGTTGCAGCCGATCTTGAACCGGGCAATGCACAGGTGGTGCTTGTGAAAGCGGCAGACGCGGCGCGCGAGATGGCACGCGCGCAGCTGCGTGCTTTAGAGCGCGCTTCCAAGGAGGAGACAAAAATCGAAGTCGAACATTGGTGCCGGACCTACGCGAGATTGTTCGCCATGAAAGCCAACAGGGCGCATGATGCCAAGCATAGAGAATTTTTAGCGGCGCTGGCTGGCGCCAAGAAGCACTAGCAACGAGTGCTCGCTTTTTGAGCGGCCTGTGGAATCTCGGCAAACACGATATTCGAAGGCATCTTTTCCGCCGCGGCGAGAGTCCGGTCAGGGTCTTGGTCGCGTGAAAACGCTCAA
>CAZCIF010000200.1:0-5539 GCA_964498645.1 uncultured Rhodomicrobium sp.
CGATGTGGCTGTGCCGGACGATCTCGCTGCAAGGACCGTGGAGGTCATCACCGAGGCCGCCCGCACCGGCGAGATCGGCGACGGCAAAATCTTCGTTACGCCGCTTGAGCGCGCAGTCCGCATCAGAACGGGCGAAAGCGATAACGAGGCGCTTTAAGACACTGCTGAAAACTGGAAATTTTGGCCTCATCCTTCGACAAGGATGAGGCGAAGTTATATTTATGGGTTGAGCCTCACGGTGAGCGTGCCGGCCATGGGCCGCGTGCTTTATCATCTGCCTGCTAGGAAAGCCGCGGCCGGAATTTGGTCAGGTTTGGGGCGCATTGCATCCGGAATCGCCCGGCAAGGCGAGTTGACCGGGCGCCTAAACATGGCGCCGGCGGGAAACCGGCTGCAAGCAGTGTTCCGGGTTTGTTCGGAAGAACGAATCAGCTACCTTTGCCGCCGGTGGAGGCGGCTGATGGCGAATTTTGCATATTCGGGATTGATGCGGCTTAAGGACGATCCACTCGCCGTGCTCGCCATTTTCGGTGGATGCGCCCTCCTGGCTTTCGTTTTGCTGATCGTTCTCACGATCCGGCAAGGCGCACTCCGCGCGCGGGAGGAGCAGCTTCGCGCCGGGCAAGCCCACGCCGCCGAAGCCGAGCTCGCCGAGTTGAAGGGCCGCCTGGCTCAAATGACGGAGATCACCGCGCTCCGGCAGGAGGAGCTTTCCCGTTCGCTGAACGAGCGGCTCGACCGCGTCGGTCAGCACCTCGGAACGAGCATGGAAGAAACCGGCCGCCGCACGTCGGACCATTTAGCGAAGCTTCATGAGCGCCTCGCCGTGATCGACACCGCGCAAAGGACGATCACCGAGCTTTCCGGGCGCGTCGTCTCACTGCAGGATGTTCTCGCCAACAAACAGGCGCGCGGCGCATTCGGCCAAATTCGCATGGAGGCGATCGTCGAGGACGGGCTGCCGAAAGGCGCTTACAGCTTTCAGGCAACCCTATCCAATGGGAAGCGGCCGGATTGCCTGATCCATCTCCCCTATGCGCCCGCTGGCATTGTGGTGGATGCGAAGTTTCCGCTGGAAGGCTTCGAGGTGCTTCGCGGCGCGAAAGACGATACAGAACGGAAGGACGCGCAAGGCCGCGTGACGCGCGATGTATCGAAGCACGTTGAGGATATCGCGGAGAAGTATTTGATCCCTGGCGAGACGCAAGACACGGCCATGATGTTCGTGCCCTCCGAGTCCGTCTATGCGGAACTGCACGAGAACTTTCCCGGCCTCATTCAGAAGGCGCACCGGGCGCGCATAGTGATCGTCTCGCCAAACATGCTGATGCTCGCGGTGCAAACCATGATGGCCATTTTGAAAGACGTGCGCATGCGCGAGCAAGCCGATGTTATTCAGCGCGAGGTCGAGCTTCTACTTGAAGATGTCGCGCGGCTGCGCGGGCGCGTTCTCGATTTTCAGCGCCATTTTGGGCAGCTCGGCCCCGATCTTGAGAAGATCCTTACCTCCACCGATAAGATCGCGAGGCGCGGCGAGCGGATCGAAGGGCTGGAACTCGAAGAACGCAAAGAGCCGCCCGGCGCGCTTGTCGCCGCCGCCGGGTAGCTCAAGCGCTGCTGCCTTGCCGGGCGATGATGGAATCGGCATCGATTGACGCATTGCCTGCCCCATAATTGATGCTGTGGCCCTCGCTCAGCCTGAGTTCGCAGAAGGCGGAGGCCACCTCTGGCGAACCATGCTGGAGAAGCAAAGCCGCCTGGAGGGCGAGAGCCATGCTTTCCGCGATATGCCGGGCGCCGGCTTCCGGCACGCTTCCGGTGCGGACCGCGCTTGAAAGGCTATCGAAAGTCCGGTCAAAATCGCGATGCGCGCCGCGCGCCGGCGCAAGCTCTGCAAAGTAAGCCTCCATCGCGTCCCGGTCTTTCTGGAGCGTGCGCAAAATGTCGAGCGCGATCACGTTGCCGGAGCCTTCCCAGATCGCGTTCAGCGGCGCCTCGCGGTAATAGCGCGCCATGGGGCCTTCCTCGACATAGCCGCCGCCACCCAAACATTCGAGGCATTCATAGACGAATTGCGGCGTGCGCTTGGCGACCCAGAATTTACCAAGCGCCACGGCGAGCCTCGCAAAGCTGCGGTCCTGCCCGGCATCGCCGTCGAAGGCGCGGGCAACGCGCATCGTGAGCGCCGCCGCGGCTTCATAGTCCACGGCAAGATCGGCCACCACGGCCCGCATGAGCGGCTGATCGATGAGCGTCTTCTGAAACGCGCGCCGGTGGCTCACGTGATGCACGGCCTCGGCCAGTGCGCGCCGCATGATGCCGAGCGAAGCTGCCATGGTATCGAGCCGCGTATGATGCACCATACCGATGATGGTGGCGACGCCGCGTCCCTCCTCGCCAATCATCTGCGCATAGGCACCATGATACTCGACCTCTGAGGAGGCATTCGACCTGTTGCCGAGCTTGTCCTTAAGACGCATGATATGGAACGCGTTGCGCTCGCCGTCCGGCTTGATGCGCGGGAGTAGGAAGCAGCTCAAGCCTTTGTCCGTGTAAGCGAGCGTCAGGAAGGCATCGGACATGGGCGCGGAACAGAAAAATTTGTGCCCGACGAGCCGGTAATCGCCGCCAGGGCCGCCTGCGCCGAGCGGGAAAGCCCGGGTCGTATTGGCGCGCACGTCGGAGCCGCCTTGCTTCTCCGTCATGGCCATGCCGATGGTGAGCCCGCGCTTTTCCGCTATAGGGCGCAGGGGCGCGTCATACACGCCCTCCAAGATCTTCGGCTCCCATATAGCCGCTATCTCAGGCTGATGCCTGAGCGCCGCGACGCTCGCATAGGTCATGCTGACCGGGCACATCGTGCCGGCCTCCGCCTGCGTGAACAGCGCCAGCATCGCTGCGTGCGCCACATGCCTTCCCGCGCGCTTTTCCGCCCAGCCGATACTATGGATGCGGTGCTCCATCGCCAGCGCCATGAGCCGGTGATAGGCGGGATGAAACTTCACCTCGTCGATTCGCCTTCCGAACCGGTCGAAAGTCTGCAGCTCGGGCGGGTAGCGGTTTGCATCTTCGCCCCATTGTAGAACCTCTTCCGAACCTGCCATGGCGCCAAGCGCCAGGAGCGGCTCCTCGAACCAGTCTCCGCCATAAAGCCGCGCAGCCTGCCGCAACGCACCGTCCGTCGCGTACAGGTTCCGGCCCGCGAAGGGCGGCGGCACATTTGTAACCTCGTGAGTTTCGAGACGGGTTTGCGGAGCGTAGGCTGTCATGGTCGCTCTCCGAATCACGCAATACGGGATATTAGCACCCTTCGCACCCTGCGGCCAAAACGCGTCTATCGAGGACAAGCCTCGGCTGGATATTGCAAACGCGCAACAGCTCGCTCTTTGGGATTGCGCGCGCCGCCCAGCCTGCGTAAGAGGGAAGTAATTAGCCGGCGTTATAGGTTGGTCGAGTTGCCCATGAGACGTTTCTTTTCACGTGAGTTCCTCGCCGTCTTTATCCCCGCGCTCTTGATCGGCGCCGCTGCCTTCTGGTTCGCGCTCCGGTATGTCCAGCCGGCACCCCCAAAATCCTTCGTCATATCGGCGGCGAGCAAAGGCAGCCCCTATTACGAGCTGGCGCTGCGGTATAAGGAGGAGATCGCAAAAAAAGGCGTAACCCTTGAGGTTCGTGAGTCTGGGGGATCCTTCGATAATCTTAAAGCGCTGAAAGACCCGAATTCGGGTGTTCAGGCCGGAATCATCCAGGGCGGCCTCGCCAACAGCCTCGACGCGCCGGATCTCTCCTCGATGGGGCGGCTCCTCACCGAGCCGGTTTGGATTTTTTATCACGCACCGGACAAGCTCGATCATATCACCCAGCTTAAGGGCAAGCGTATCCTGATTGGACCTGATGGGAGCGGGACGAGCTCCCTTGCGCGTAAGCTGCTGGAAGCGAATGGGATCACGGCGGAGAACTCGACGCTGATCACGATGCAGCTTCCCGCCTATGTCGATGCTTTCGCGAATGGGTCTGCCGACGCGGGCTTCCTTGTCCTCGGCGCCGAGGCAAAAACGGTTCAAAGGCTGCTTCGCCAGCCCGGCACCAATTTGATGAACATGGCGCAGGCCGACGCCCTTATCCAGCGTTATCCCTATCTCAGCTCCGTTATGCTGCGGCGGGGCGTGGTGGATTTCGCACAGAACACACCGCCTGCCGACACCTCGCTCGTCGCAACCAGGGCGATGCTTCTCGTGCGTGACGATCTGCACCCCGCGCTTGTTACCGTATTGGCGCAGGCTGTGTATGCGGTGCAAAGCGCGCCCACTTTGACATCTACCGGCGAGTCCAGGCTATTTGCTTTGAGTGCGGACGCACTAGCCGGCGATCCAGAGTTCCCGATGGCGGACGATGCCCGGCGCGTCTACAAATCCGGCCCCACATTCTTCCAGAGGGTTCTGCCGTTCTGGCTTGCAACCTTGCTCGACCGCGCCTTCATCCTGATCCTGCCAGTGATCGGTATCATTCTGCCGCTCATCCGTCTCGTGCCGGTCATGTACAACTGGCGCATGCGGCAGCGCATTCTCTATTGGTACAAAGAGCTGAAAAACCTCGAGAACGATCTTCCGAAGACGGCAGCGCCCGATCTTATCGAAATGAAAGAGCGGGAGCTTGAGCGTATCGAGGAGGGTGTACGGAAGATTTCAGTGCCTATTCAGTTCGTGGCCGATCTCTATAATTTGCGCGATCACGTCGAGTTCGTGAAGCGGAATATCGCTCAATTGCGCGGCGGCCAAACGAAGCCCCGCGCGCAGCCGGCCTTCACCGGATAAGCTCTACGCGGTCCTCGCTTTGCGGCGAGGTTCGAGCAGCCCGTTAAGCAGAAGCAGACCGCGCCCCAAGCGCGGCGAAGACAAGCGCGAAGCCCGTAAACAGCAGGTTTATGCCGACATAAAGGCCCAAGATCCAAACGGCGGTGCTAGGCCAGCCCGCGATCACCAATCCCGCAAGCACAAGATCGATGACGCCGCCTAACAGCATAAGCACCCAGCGTCCGGTGTCGGCCTTGATCGAGAAGGCGAAGATGAAGCTCGCGATGCCGTGCACGATAAAGTAGGCCGTGAGCAGCATTGTGAGCGTGATTGCGCCTTGGAGCGGGAACAGCGCGAGCACTAGGCCGAGGATCGCGGTCAGGATCGCCAGCACTAGCGAGGAAATGTAGCCGGGGGCGTGCGGCGAGCGGATCAGCGATACGGCTTTGAACACGCCCGCAAAAAACAAGAGCCAGCCCACGAACGCGGCGATCGCGACGGAGGCGACCACCGGTACCGCAATTGCCAAAGCTCCCAAAATAATAAGAAGAATACCTTGTACGGCAAAGATTCGCCAATGCTCTTTCAGGCTGCGGCGCATGGCGCCTACAAGTTCCTCTGGATTGACGCTGGGCGAACTCATGGTCCTCTCCTTCTTCGCGAGAGAAATATGCTAACAATGAGAACTTAAGTAACTATTCAACCCAGCGCATGTTTTGAACTGAGCGCGTATAAAACAATTACAT
>CAZCIF010000200.1:5557-6507 GCA_964498645.1 uncultured Rhodomicrobium sp.
GTTTGACCATTGTCAGAGGCCAGGCGCAACTTGCCATTCACTCCTCCCGCGGCCTTGCGCGGAACTGCTTCACCGCTCCGCGCAAGGTCTTTGCCTGAAGCCGTCTCTGCTTGCTTGCACCCGTTGGCCGTGTTGCCAAACGCGGCCTCGGCGCTAATGCGGCTTGCTTGATCAGCGCTGCAAGCCGGTCGCGCGCATCGGCGCGGTTGCGCTCCTGCGCGCGGAAACGCTGCGCGACAAGGATCAACACGCCATCTTGTGTCATGCGCCTTCCGCTGAGCTTGGTGAGACGCTGCAGCACCTCGGGCGGGAGCGACGGCGAGCGGGCGGCATCGAAGCGGAGTTGCACCGCGGTCGCGACCTTGTTGACGTTCTGGCCGCCGGGACCGGACGCGTGGATGAAGCGCTCCTCGATTTCGTCCTCTGCGATCTCGATTTGCGGCGTAATCTTCATGCCCGCCATCAGTGCGGTCCTTCAAAAGCAAACTGGCCTCAACCAAAGTCACTGTTCTGTGATGTAGAACTTATACAAGGATGCGATGATAGCCGAACACCCCATCCTCACCGCAAGCGCGATCACCAAAACCTTCGGGCGCATCGCCGCCTGCCGCAGCATTTCGCTCGATCTTTATCCTGGCGAAGTGCTGGGCATCGTAGGCGAATCGGGCTCGGGTAAAACGACGCTGCTCCACTGCCTCTCCGGCCGGCTCCCGCCCGATAGCGGCAGCGTCACATATGGCACGAATGGCGCGATGGCGGATATCTACGCGCTTTCCGAGCCGGAGCGGCGGCTCCTTATGCGGCGCGACTGGGCCTTCGTGCATCAGAACCCGCGCGACGGCTTACGCCTGAATGTGAGCGCCGGTGCGAATGTGGGCGAGCGGCTGATGGCGCTTGGCAGCCGTCATTACGGCCGCCAGCGCGCCGCCCGCAACAACTTTCCAGACCCA
>CAZCIF010000201.1:0-6504 GCA_964498645.1 uncultured Rhodomicrobium sp.
AAGCAGTTCACCTTGCCTTCGGTGTTGGCGATTGCCGCGACTTACGCCGCACTTCGATGGATTTTCCGAAGGGAACTTCGGGCGGAAACCGCGATGGACATCGAGGCTCCAAGCCTTCCCCGTGGCGGCCGGTACACGGCTTATGGCCTGGGCGTTACCACCGTCGCGCTTCTGTCGTGCTCTGCCTTTGACCTCCCTCTCGGGGCGCCGGCATTCGCGGCCGGGGCAGCCACGGCGCTTGCCGTGCTCCTGCACGGATGGGAGAAGCCCTGGCCTTTGCTTAGGGGTGTTTCCTGGGGCGTGCCCCCTGGTGGCAGGGTTGTTTGTGCTGGTCGAGGGGCTGAACAACACGGGCTTGGCCGGGCAGCTAAGCGAGCTTTTGACACGCGGTATCGAGCGTTCGGCCATAGCGACAGCTTGGATTGCCGGCACAGGATTGGCTTTCGTCACCAACCTCCTGAATAACTTGCCAGCCGGATTGATCGTCGAGTCCGCGCTAGCGCCCATCCATGCGCCGCCTGTTGTTTCCGGGGCCCTCTTGATTGGCGTTGATCTTGGTCCCAATCTTTCTGTAACAGGCTCGCTCGCGACCGTCCTGTGGCTGGTGGCGCTTCGCCGGGAGGGCGAACATGTCAGCGCCCGCGATTTTCTACGCGCCGGCTTGATAGCGATGCCGCCGGCTTTGTTCCTTGCGATCGGCGCGCTCGTTCTTACGAGCTAGAGCGTCGTCATTGCGAGCGAAGCGAAGCAATCCAGGCCCAAGTGTTCCCGCTAATCTGGATCGCCACGGCGGCTAAGCCGCCTCGCGATGACGGCGAACGCGACAGAAGGGTCGCGGCGAAAAGCCGGATTGCGCCCGGCGCGCTTCCAGCGTAGATGATAGCGCCAAATAACCTTGTGCGAGCAACCATGACGGACCTGCTTCTGACATACCTGCCGCTGGTCATCTTTTTCGCCGTCGCTGCGGTGATTGGGATCGCGCTTCTTGTGGCGCCGTTCCTGATAGCGCCCAGTAAGCCGGACTCTGAAAAGCTCGCGGCTTATGAATGCGGATTTCCCGCTTTCGACGACGCCCGCATGAAATTCGACGTCCGTTTCTACCTCGTATCCATCCTTTTCATCATTTTCGACCTGGAGGTGGCTTTTCTTTTTCCCTGGGCGGTGGCCTTCAAGGAAGCGGGCGCCTTCGGCTTTTGGGCCATGATGATCTTCCTTGGCGTGCTCACCGTAGGCTTCATATATGAGTGGAAGAAGGGAGCGCTGGAGTGGGATTGATCAAACCGCCTTTTGGGGAACCGCTTTACGATACGCCGTCCCGTCCAGGCGGCGGCGTGACCGTGGACATGCCCGGACTTAACAACCAGCTCGCGGATAAGGGTTTTTTGGTCACGAGCACGGAAGAGCTTGTCAACTGGGCGCGCACCGGCTCCTTGATGTGGATGACCTTCGGCCTTGCCTGCTGCGCGGTCGAAATGATGCAAGCGTCGATGCCGCGCTACGATGTGGAGCGCTTCGGCTTCGCGCCGCGCGGCAGCCCGCGCCAATCCGATGTGATGATCGTCGCGGGTACGCTTTGCAACAAGATGGCTCCGGCTATTCGCAAGGTCTACGATCAGATGCCCGAGCCGCGCTATGTGATCTCGATGGGGAGCTGCGCCAATGGCGGCGGCTATTACCATTATTCCTATTCGGTGGTGCGGGGGTGCGACCGCGTGATTCCTGTGGATGTCTACGTTCCGGGATGCCCGCCGAGTGCCGAAGCGCTCGTATACGGGATCATGCTCCTGCAAAAGAAAATCCGGCGCACCGGCACAATCGAACGGTAAGGGTTGGGCTAATCGATGAGTGACACGGCGAAGTTGACAGCGTTAGCCGGGGCGGCCAAGGCAGCCCTGCCCAATGCGGGGCTGGAATCGCGGCTGACGTTTGGGGAGCTGACGCTCAGTGCCGCGCGCGCGAAGATCACCGAAGTGGTGAAGTTCTTGCGGGACGACCCGGCCTGGCGCTTCAAGATCCTCATCGACATCTGCGGCGCGGATTATCCGGACCGCGCCGAGCGTTTCGAGGTGGTCTATCATTTCCTGAGCGTGCACAATAATCTGCGCGTCCGCCTCAAAACCACGACGGACGATGCCTCGCCCGTACCGAGCATTGTGGACCTGTTTCCTGCCGCCAATTGGTACGAGCGCGAGGCCTTTGACCTTTACGGCATCCTCTTCGAAGGCCACCCGGATTTAAGGCGCATCCTGACCGACTACGGCTTCCGGGGCCATCCGCTGCGCAAGGATTTCCCGCTCACAGGGTTTGTCGAGGTCCGTTACGACGAGGAGCAGAAGCGCGTAGTTTACGAGCCTGTAAAGCTGCCTCAGGAGTTCAGATCCTTCGACTTCCTCAGCCCATGGGAGGGAGCAGAATATGCGCCGCTTCCTGGCGACGAGAAGGCGGCGCCCGCACCAAAGGTTTGATAGCTATAGCAAAATGGAAAGTATCGGCCGCAACTTCACTGCTGGGGCCTTCCATAACAACAAGTAGCAGACATGAGCCAGGACCAAACTAAATTACTAATGAATTACCTCTTCGCTTTAGTGGCGTGGCTGATAGGTTTTGCCAGTTTAAGAAGCTGGTTGCAAAAGCTTCTAGAACAGATTGTAGCGGTATGTTTTTGTCTGATCGCTTTTTTAAAAAGACCTACGTCTATGCAAAATGCATAGATCCACCTATGCACTGGGCATAATTCGGTTCGATGAGAAGCGGGGATGAGTAATGGCTGATGGCGGGATGGAAGCGGGCAGCGCGCGCCTGGAAGCGGCTGAGCGGCCGCCGGAGAACCGCAATTTCACCATCAATTTCGGCCCGCAGCATCCCGCCGCTCACGGCGTGCTGCGCATGATCCTCGAACTGGACGGCGAGCTGGTGGAGCGCGTCGATCCGCATATCGGCCTGCTCCATCGCGGCACCGAAAAGCTCATCGAATATAAGACCTATCTGCAGGCGATCCCTTATTTCGACCGGCTCGATTATGTCGCGCCGATGAATCAGGAGCACGCTTTCTGCCTCGCGATAGAACGGCTTTTGGGCATATCCGTACCCATTCGCGCCCAGCTTATTCGCGTTCTTTACTCCGAGATCGGCCGTATCCTGAGCCATATTCTCAATGTGACGACCTTTGCGCTCGACGTGGGCGCGCTCACGCCCCCGCTCTGGGGCTTCGAGGAGCGCGAGAAGCTCATGGTGTTCTATGAGCGCGCCAGCGGCTCGCGGCTTCACGCGAACTACTTCCGCCCCGGCGGTGTCCACCAGGATTTGACGCAGGCGTTGATCGATGACATCGCGGCATGGTGCGATCCGTTCCTCAAAGTGCTTGAGGACATGGACAACCTCGTCACCGATAATCGCATCTTCAAACAGCGCAACGTGAATATCGGGGTTGTCAGCCTTGAGGATGGGATGGCTTACGGCTTCACGGGCGTGATGCTGCGCGGCTCGGGGGCGCCGTGGGACTTGCGCAAGGCGCAGCCTTACGAGTGTTATGCCGATTTCGAATTCGACATTCCGATCGGCAAGAATGGCGACAACTGGGACCGCTATCTCATTCGCATGGAGGAGATGCGCCAGGCCGTGCGCATCATGAAGCAGTGTATCGAGCGCCTGAATTCACCGGCGGGGCAGGGGCCCGTGCTCTTGCCCAACAATAAGGTAACGCCGCCGCGCCGTGGAGAAATGAAGCGTTCGATGGAAGCGGTCATCCATCACTTCAAGCTTTACACCGAAGGCTTCCGCGTGCCCGAAGGTGAGGTTTATGCCGCGATTGAAGCGCCGAAGGGCGAGTTCGGTGTTTATCTCGTTTCCGACGGGACCAACAAGCCTTACCGCTGCAAGATCCGCGCGCCTGGATTCCCTCATCTGGCGGCGATGGATTTCCTCTGCAAAGGCCACATGCTGGCGGACGTCTCGGCCGTGCTTGGCAGCCTCGACATCGTGTTCGGCGAAATCGACCGCTGACGCAGGCGGTTCGCATCGCGCGCTCCGTCATCGCGAGGCGGCGTTCAGCCGCCGTGGCGATCCAGAGGAACATCAGAGACTTGGCCATGGATTGCTTCGCTTCGCTCGCAATGACGGCGATTGCGTAAACGGCGCGGGATGATGCTGCGCAGCACCACAGAGGAAGGCTCATCGGTCTTGCAGGCCAACACGTTGCCGGCTAAGTCACAGCGGAAGCGGCGCTTGCCCGCCGCCGGAGCGCGCCATCGAGGGATGGGACCATGGTAGCCTTCAATAATGAGATCGCATCCGCCGACAAGATCGGCCTTCATTTGTCCGAGATTGGCCGGATTCAAAACAACGCGGGCTCGCTCCTGCAGTTCATGGCGATCGTTTTCGCCATCTGCATTTACTCTTTCAACGCGCTCGTCTACCCCGCAGCCGGCTCAAACCGGATCCTCTATGGCTCAATTCTCGCCGTGAATGCGGTGTTTCTTGCCGCCACTTGCATTCTCTATCTTAGATGCTTGACCCTTTCCGTGGGCTGGAACTCCGAATGCCGCAATCCAAAAACCGGCTTCTATTTCCTCTCGACCCTGTCCGAGGAGCAAATCCAGAACACGCTGCATGGCATCGTCTGGTCTTTCCGGCGCGGAACCTACTGTTTCGCCCTGTGCTTCTTCACGACCTTGCTCCTGATTTGCCTCGTCGCCCTCAGCGAGCTGAAAATTATCCCCGTTTGATCCGATCTGGCAGCCGCATAACGCCGGTGCGCGCTCTTAGCCTCTAGCAGCCGGTTTGCATCTAGGTTATCTACGACACAAACATATGAGAGCGCCGCATGTCCGTCCGCCGTCTCGATCCCAATCAGCCGAGAGACTTCGAGTTCACGCCAGAGAACCTCGCGTGGGCCAAGGAGCAGATCAAGAAATATCCCGAAGGCCGCCAGGAGGCTGCGGTTATCCCGATTCTCTGGCGCGCGCAGGAGCAGCACGATCAATGGCTGCCTGAGCCTGCGATCCGCTACGTCGCGGACCTTCTGGGCATGGCCTATATCCGCGTCTACGAGATCGCGACCTTCTATACCATGTTCAACTTGTCGCCCGTCGGACGCCACCACATTCAGCTTTGCGGAACGACGCCCTGCATGCTGCGTGGCGCGAACGAACTGAAGAAAGTCTGCGAGCGCATGATTGGGCCGGAAGGCAGCGTGTCTCCCGACGGGGTTTTTTCCTGGGTCGAAGTGGAGTGCCTTGGCGCTTGCGTGAATGCGCCGATGGTACAGATCAATAAGGATTTTTACGAGGATCTGACGCCGGAGAATTTCGAGGCTCTGCTCGATGGGCTCAAGCACGGGCGCGAGATGAAGCCAGGGCCGCAAAACGGCAGGCAGTTCTCGGCCCCGGCCGGCGGCGCCAAGACGCTGACGGATCCGGAGATTTACGCAGGCTCCGGCAAGCCGGGAAACGAGGGCTAGTGCATGCTTTCCGACAAAGACAGGATCTTCAAGAACCTTTATGGAACGCATGACTGGGGCCTGAAGGGTGCCCGCCAGCGCGGTGCATGGGATGGGACCAAGGCGCTGCTCGAAAAGGGCCAGGACTGGATTATCGACGAGGTTAAGGCGAGCGGCCTGCGCGGACGCGGCGGAGCTGGCTTTTCCACAGGGCTGAAATGGTCCTTCATGCCGAAGAAATCCGACGGCCGGCCCCATTATCTCGTGGTGAACGCCGACGAATCCGAGCCCGGCACCTGCAAGGACCGGGAGATCATGCGGCACGACCCGCAACTCCTCATCGAAGGCTGCCTCTACGCGTCTTACGCGATGCGTGCCAACACCTGCTACATCTATATTCGCGGCGAGTTTATCCGCGAACGGGAGCGGCTGCAGGCGGCCGTCGACGAGGCTTACGCGGCCAGACTGATCGGCAAGAACAACGTCCATGGCTGGGACTTGGATATTTACATCCACCGCGGCGCCGGCGCCTATATCTGCGGCGAGGAGACGGCCCTGCTCGAAAGCCTCGAAGGCAAGAAGGGGCAGCCTCGCCTGAAGCCGCCTTTCCCGGCGAGCGCCGGGCTGTGGGGTGCGCCGACGACAGTGAACAACGTGGAATCCATCGCGGTCGTGCCCGATATTTTGCGGCGCGGCGCGTCCTGGTTCGCCAAACTCGGCAAGCCGAACAATACTGGCACCAAGCTTTTCTGCATCTCCGGCCACGTAAATGAGCCATGCAATGTGGAAGAGGAGATGGGCATTCCGCTTCGCGAGCTGATCGAAAAGCATTGCGGCGGCGTCCGCGGCGGCTGGGACAATCTGCTCGCGGTTATTCCCGGCGGCTCGTCGGTGCCCTGCGTTCCCGCGCATATGTGCCAGGATCTCGGCATGGATTTCGACAGCCTGAAGAACGTTGGCTCGGGCCTCGGCACCGCGGCCGTCATCGTCATGGACAAGTCCACCGACATCATCAAGGCGATCTCGCGCATTTCCTACTTCTACAAGCACGAAAGCTGCGGCCAGTG
>CAZCIF010000202.1:0-6429 GCA_964498645.1 uncultured Rhodomicrobium sp.
CCGTTTTTGCATTTGCAGCGGGGCCTGGACAGCGTCCAGGCCCCTATTCATTTAAGGGGCGGCCTGGAAATTGTAGGCGCGTGCTAGGTATGGGCGCGAAGAAATCTGGCGATTTCACGAATCGCTTCATGGGCGGAGGTCAGAACCCCGCCATATTCGATGAAACCGTGAATCTGTCCGGGGAAGTCGCGATAGACGACCGGCACCTCCGATGCGGAGAGGCGATCCGCATAAGCCTTGCCTTCATCGCGGAGCGGATCGTATTCGGCGGTCAAAACCAGCGCCGGCGGCAGCCCGGCAAGGCTTTCGGCGTAAAGCGGCGAGAGGCGCCAATCCCGCCGGTCGATGTTCCGCTGCGGCAAATATTTGGAGATGAGCCATCGGAGGGCGCTCCTGTCCAGCGGCGGCACATCGCCATTTTGGATGCGCGACGGCCGAAGGCGGACTTCGGGTGTGCTGTCCGTGCTTGGATAGATGAGGACCTGCGCACAAAGCTTCGGCCCGTTGTCGCGGGCGTGAAGGCAGGCCGCTGCGGCCATACTGCCGCCCGCGCTGTCGCCGCCAATGGCGAGGCGATCGTTGTCCACCCCCAAAGAATGGGCGTTATTCGCGATCCACGCCACTGCCGCGAGCACATCGTTGAGGCCGGCGGGAAAGGGGTGCTCGGGTGCAAGCCGGTAATCCACGGCCAAGACCCGGCAAGGCGTTTGCGCAGCGATTCCACGGCATACCTTGTCGTGGGATTCGAGATCGCCAAGGACCCAGCCGCCGCCGTGCGCATAAATCAAGGCCGGGCCTGACTTGGTTACCCCTTTGGGGCAATAAAGGCGAAGCGGGACATCGCCTTCTGGGCCGGTTGCCCTGAGATTGCGCACCGCAGCCATCGGCGCGGCAGGGCCGCCGAGATGGGTTGCCTTTCCCCTGTAATAGAACCGGGCCTGCTCTACCGTTTGCATAGGTAGAGGCGGCATTCCGGAGGCCCGGAATATGTCAAACAGCTTGATTACGTCGGGATGGAAGACCATGGCAGGCTATACTCTGCGCGGAAACGGAAAACGCGCCCGCCATGCTAAGTGCGAAGCTGTGCGGCTTGCAAGGCCGATTGAGATCAGGCGACCGCTTCGTATTGAGGTACAACCGGCTGCCGGGTCTCAAGCTCCTGTGCTAAGGCGGCGAAGCTGCGAACAATCGTCTTCGCACCGGCTCTCTTGAGATTGGTGACCGAATGATAACCCCAGGTCACGCCAATGCTTGCCACATTTGCGCATGCAGCCATGATCATGTCGTAGGCCGTGTCTCCGATCATGACAGCGGTTTCAGGCGACGCGCCCGTTTCCTCCATCGCTTGCATCAGCATGGCCGGATGCGGCTTCGAAGGTGCGTCATCGGCGGTCTGTATTGTGGAAAAAATCCCCAGCAAGCCATGTTGCTCGATGAAGCGGCCTACCGCGCGGCGCGATTTCCCGGTAGCTATGCCTAGAATGAAATCGTCCCTCGCGGCGAGGTTGAACAGAAAAGAGGCGGCTCCTGGAAAAAGCGGTTCCTTCGCATCCATCTGCCGGCGCAAAATTGTGCACCATTCGCGATAATAAGAGCAAAGCTCATCTCTGGTTGCCGGAAGCTGCTCCGGCGCAAGGTATTTCAGCGCCTCGGGGATCGAAAGCCCGGCCGTTCGCAGGATCTCGGCGCGTTCAGGCGGGGCAAGCTCGGCGTCCGCGAATGCGTGCCGCATCGCTTCCACAATCAAATATTGGCTGTCGACAAGAGTTCCGTCGCAGTCGAAAACAATCAAAGTTGGGGTCCAGGTCATTCTGATTCATCCACACTTGTCTAGTTGGCGTTAAACCTCCGTTACAACTAGACTCTTCTTACCCCAGTGAGATTACGCCAAGCTTGCCAAAGATGAATTAGAACCTTAGGCTAATATAGCGTAGGTTTAGTCATCGTCTATTCATCATAACGCTGCGCATCGAACCCCAAAAGCTCAAACGTCTTCGCCATATGCGCAGGCAGCGGGGCGGATATGTCGATGTCCCCCACTCTGGCATCTTTCAAGGTCAGACGGCGTGCATGAAGATGAAGCTTGTTCTCTACTCCGTCCATTGGCAAATCGGCAACATCACCATATTTCTGATCGCCTAAAATCGGGTTACCCAAGATAGCCATGTGGGCACGCAGCTGATGCTGCCGGCCCGTCACAGGTTTAAGCGAAACCCATGCCAATTTTTGCCCGGCCCGGTCGATGACCGAATAATAGGTGGCCGCATGCTGCGCGAGGTCCTGCTCGCCGGGCCGGGCTTTGCGCACGCGGTCGCCTTCCGGGCCAGCCGCCTTCACGAGCGCAGCCTCAACTTTGCCTTGGAGCGGCTTCGGGACCCCGCGCGTGATTGCCCAATAGATCTTCTGCACCGAACGTGTTTGAAACAGCCGCCCGAGCCGCGCGGCGGTCTGCCGGTCCTTGGCGACAAGCAGGATGCCGGTGGTGTCCCGGTCGAGCCTGTGGACAAGGCGCGGGCGCTCGCCGCCGAAGCGGTCTGCCATGCCCGCGAGCAAGCCATCGATATGGCGCGTTGTTTTAGTGCCGCCCTGGACGGCGATGCCGAAGGGCTTGTTCAGGACAACGATGAAATCGTTCTCGAACAGGATCATCCGCTCGATGAAATCGCGGTCGGCCTTCGACAGCCCCGGCGGCGGCTTCAGCGAGGGCGCGGCTTCCGCGGGCGGCGCCGCAAAATGCGCGGGGATGCGGATTTCCTGGCCCGCGCTCAGCCGTGCATCCGCTTTCATGCGGCCGCCGTCGACGCGCACCTGCCCCGTGCGCACGAGCTTTTGCACCAGCGTGTGCGGCAGCGATGGGTAATATTTCTTCAGCCAGCGGTCGAGACGGAGGCCATCATCGTCCGCCCGGACGGCGCGCTTTTCGATTGTCATGCCGCTAATTTCGTCAGCGCCAGGCCAAAGTAAAGGGCGGTGATGGAGCAAGCCACGGGGAATTGCACTGGCTCCGGTTAGCTAGCCCGCTTCGGCTTTTAATGTGTTGCTGCCCTGGCTTCGGCGGCAGTGGGTCGACAACAGACTTGCTGTTTGGAATAAACCGCGCCAGCTTATCATTGAATTTCAGATGTGTTCGGGGTGAAATTCTGCTCCGGTCGCGAGGTGCGGGCCGAGGCTCTTTGCAAAGAAATTACTTAATTTATGTCGCTCTTATGCGAAACGCCAAATTAAATAGAATGCGACGGGGCTAAGGAAGATTGCTAAGGAAATAATTTTTGCGAACCCACTCAAGATATTGATAATCTCTACTGTCGTGGACACTGTCGGCACTACCCAGAGTGGGGCTAGATAGCCGTGGTCAAACAGGGTTAGCTGAGCTTCCAGTATTTTTGCCGTCGCCTTATGGTTCGCCATGAACATTCGACCGCTATTTATCATTTCAACACAAAGCCACACCGCAGCGAAACCGACTCCCCCGGCAATCAAAATAGAAACCAAATAAAACCAGGAAAACTGAACATCGGAAATCCATCTTAATATGATCGACCATTCTGCAGCAATCTGCGCAAAAAGAAGCAAAGAACGAAACGATTTCTTTTTCCAGTTTAGATTGTCTTCATGTAGGTAGAGCTCTTGCGCCTTATTGTGACTGTCCCTTATAACATCGACATTTCTATCCTTGTGTTCTAAGATATTTGAAGTTACTATATATGGATTTACTGGTTTATGCCAGATGAAGTTTGAATATGTCGCTTCATCTCTGCTTTGTTTTGAGCACGATTGTAATGTCCTTGTAAAGCCCATCGCTTTATGAAATGCTTCCGAGGCGTTATTTCTCGGAGCTGCTACGATTGCGGCAAATGAGTGCGACAGTCTATCTGGGCATATTTCAGTATAGAAAAAGTTGTAAAAAGCTTTTCCTATTCCCTTCCTTCGATACTCCGGTTCTATACAAAGTTGCTTGATTATAACAAACGGCACATGCTTACCAAGCATATCAAAAACAATGAGCGAGGTGTCACCGTCTGCAACTCTCGGCTTTCCATTTCGCCTCTTTCCTGTCGCATATACTCCAAGATAAGCAAGAAGGAAACCTACGCACATACCATCACGAGTTTTTGCGGCCATCAACCAGATCGTTTTCTTATTCTTATCATTTTCTTTCTCGTTCTCTTGATCCAGAAGGAATTCATTGTAATCATCTAATGTATATTGAGAAATCAAGAAACCTGTTCCAGCAGGTTGTTCGTTATTTAGGCTTGATTTAGAAGCAATGTTCAGAATTTCTTCCAAATCAAACGATGTTGCAAAATTGAAACTGATGTCGCCCATGATTGCTCCCAGAAGGTGAATGCTACCTGGCTGTTCCTCAAACTCAATGAGCGAAAAGGGAAGAAAGAATGGCAGTATTGACGCTAAAAAAGGGCAGCACGCCGGGGGTCTCGGAAGTTTATTTCTTCCGTAGGGCCTAAGATTGTGACCCGCCAAAGAGATGACCACGATGGCGGTAGCTGACGTTACACTCCCGCTTTACCCTGAGCAGCGGAGACTCTTTCCCGCGACCACAGTAACCGCAAACGGCCTGTCTCAACCGCGATCACCGGCGCGTGCCGGTTTCGCATCCGGCAGCATTGGCGGCATGCAGGATCAGAGCTAAGCGCTCAGCTCTCCTCGCGGATCAGCCTGCGCCGCAGGGAAGGCGCGAGCACGAGGCCGATGACAACCCCGAGAAGCGCGAAGGCCAGCGCGATGCCGATGTTGACGGTCAGCATCAGGCTCGCATGCTGATCCGGGCTGTCGAACCTGAGCTGGGCCAAGGCGATCTTGCCGAGCGGCCCCGAGAGGCGAAGCCCGATCAGCCCGAACACGACGAAGAAGAAGATTGAAAGAACCGCCTTCATGACACTTCCCAGAACCAGATTTCCCGCGACCCGTCATAGCCGCCGAGCCAGCCGAACCACGGCAGCAGCACTTTCGCCGAAGTCCGCCAGCCGTTCCACAGGTCGATATGATCGCCAGTCGGGCGCACGGTGTCTTCGGTGCGCCACCAGTAGCCGTTGAAGAAGAGGATGCCGGTCCGGCCGTTCAACTCGTCCGCGAAATTGTCCGGGTTCTGCAGCTTGATATGCGGCTTGATGCCGGGGATGCTCGTGCTGGCGAGCGCGCGGGCCAATTCTGCGGCGCGTATGTAATGCATTTCATCGCCGGTGTGGCCCGTGCCCGTAGCCTGGTTGCAGGTAAGTGCGTTATGCACTTGCCCCGGCAAAACGCCTGCGAGCTTAAGGCAAACGCCCATCCTGATCGAGCACTGGTTCGTGAAATTCGAAACGCCGTTCGTCTCGCACGGATATTGATTGCCTGTGTTGGTGGGATGATGCGCCCAAAGCTCGCGGAATGTCACCATCGCTGCCGTCCCTCGCCGTTCTTCGCTGCTTATAGCATAGCTTGGCGAAAGCGGAAGGGGCGCCGCGGCGCGAGGATCATGATGCATCGGAGGCGGCCATGACAATGCCTCAAGCGTTGTATAAGCCGGCAGGCCGCAATATCTAAGTTAGCGCTCCGCGGCAGCAGGATGATCCGCTTGCAATCTCGCGCAGCGCGAGGATGCCCAGCTCACCAAGGCCTGGCTTACGATTGCTGCATGTTCCCAAATCCGCTATGGACAACCCGTGCATAACTCCCGGCATCCTACAATCGCGACGCGAATCGCAGCATGACATGCAAAACGGGGTGCTATTCAAGCGCAAGGGCCGGACTATGAAATTGAGACTTGTGGCCATCACGGCTCTCATTATGGCGTCTCCACCTGCAGGCAACGCAGCGCAACAGTGCGGCGCCCACGCCTTTGGAGCACAAATCGATCAAACCGCGCAGGCGCTGAGAACGCTGAACCGCGGTGCCGAAGCGCGCTTCCATGAGCGGCTGCAAGCGCTCGGCAAGTCGCATAGCTGGAGCGAGGCCGAGAAAGCGGACAAAGCCGCGGCGGCGATGGATGACGGCAAGCTTGAAAGTTTCAACACCGAGATAGAAGAGCTTGTTGGGCAGCTTGACGCATTAAGCGCAACGCCGAACAGTGACATATCTTGCACGCGGCTTAACGACCTGAAGACCGTACAGGAAAAGCTTATTGCTGTTATGGGGCAGAAGTCGGGCTTCATCCTCGCGCAGCTCGAGGCCGAAGCCACGAAACCGTCTGCAGCGCCCTATGCGCAGCAGCCTGGGGCGGTTGCAAAATCCGGCCGGCTTCCTCCGGCTCCGAAGCCGGCTGAACAGCCACAAGACAGCCGGACTGCGCAATCCGATGCGTCCTGGTCCGTAAATCTCGCTCAAACGCCTCCAGCGCCGCCGCAACAGCCCGCTCAGCGATGGTCTGCCGCACCGCTTCCCCTTCGGCCCGCTCCTGGGCATCCCGGCGAGCGCGTTGCCGCTCTAACG
>CAZCIF010000203.1:0-6371 GCA_964498645.1 uncultured Rhodomicrobium sp.
CGGCGGAGCCGGCCCGCGCGGGAAGAAGCGCTGCGGCAATCGCCGCATAAATAAGCGGCTGGGCCGGCCAGGATTTAACCGAGATGATGAAATGAATGACGGCCGCAATCGCCGCCGCGTAAACCCAGCGATGGAGCCTCTGCCAGGCGGCTGCGCCCATGCGCTTGATCATGGCAGCGTTAGAGGTCACTGCGAGCGGAACAAGGATCGAAAACGCGAACATGCCGATGGTGATGTAGGGCCGCTTGAGGATGTCGGCGGCGATCGCGCGCAGATCGAACCCTTGATCGAAGATCAAGTAGGATAAAAGGTGCGCGCCGGCATAGAAGAAGGCGAGAAGGCCCAGAGCGCGGCGGAACCGGAAGAGGTTTGGCCCTCCGAGGCGGCGCAAAGGGGTGACCGCGAGACTCGCCAGAAGAAAGCGAAGCGCCCACAGGCCTAGCAGTTGCTCCAGAGTTTTTACGGGATCGGCTCCCAGGCGGTCATTGAGCGCAAGCCAGAAAATCCACACGCCAGGAGCCGCGCCGAGCACATAAAGCGGCCAGCGAGGAACCCTGTTCAGCACTCGCTGCAAAGACGGCTTCGAGTGGGGCACAAACCCTGGCATAAGATTCCCTCCCATTAAAGCAGATCCGTCATCGCGAGGCGGCTTCCGCCGCCGAAGCGATCCATAGCAACTTCAGAGACTTGACCCCGGATTGCTTCGCTTCGCTCGCAATGACGGCGGCTGTGCATTGGCGAAAATGCTCTAAAAATACCTCTTGAGATCCATGCCGGCATAAAGGCTCGCAACCTGATCGGCATAGCCGTTGAACATAAGCGTAGGACGGCGTTTTGCGAACAGGCCGCTGCCTTCGCCGATGCGCCGCTCGGTTCCTTGGCTCCAGCGCGGATGATCCACTTCGGGGTTCACATTGGAGTAGAAGCCATATTCGCGCGGGTTTTGCCGGCTCCAGGACGTAACCGGCTGCTTTTCGACGAGGCTGATCCGCACAATCGATTTGATGCCCTTGAACCCGTACTTCCATGGGACGACGAGCCTGATAGGCGCGCCACTCTGATTGGGCAGCATCTCCCCATAAAGCCCACCCGCGAGAATGGTGAGCGGGTGCATTGCCTCGTCAAGCCGCAAGCCTTCCACATAGGGCCAATTGAGAGGCTGGAAGAACCCGGTTTGCCCAGGCATCTCGGAAGGCCGCTCTAATGTTTCGAACGCCACATATTTTGCGGAGCCCAACGGTTCGGCACGCTGAAGCAAATTGGACAGGGGAAGCCCAATCCAAGGGATGACCATCGACCAGCCCTCGACGCAGCGCATGCGGTAGACACGCTCTTCCAGCGCGGCGGATTTCAAAATGTCTTCCAGCGCGAAATCCGCGGGTTTCGAAACCATGCCATCTATTTTGATGGACCACGGGCTTGTCTTGAGCGAGCCGGCATAGTTCGCAGGATCGCTCTTATCCGTCCCGAACTCGTAAAAATTGTTGTAGCTCGTGACGTCCTTCTTCGGTGTAAGCGGCTCGTCCGTTGAGTACGGCCCCTTCGTAAAAGTCAAAGGGGCAGCATGCGCCGGCAGGGAATGATCGGCAAGAATAGCGGCGGCAAGTGCGCCGCCCAGAAACTCTCTCCGCCGCAAATAGACATCGCGCGGCGTGATTTCGGAGGAAGGAATAGGCTTTAGTTTGCGGGTCATGATGCGTGCTCCGGCTCTCTCTCTCCCTGAATACGGATGACTGTACCCGAATCGTTACGTTGGAGAAGGCGGGCGGGGATCACATTAGCGCCCTGCGCAATCACATTCGCTTGCACAAGAAAGTGTGCGCTCAGCCCTGAAGAATGAGGCTCAAGAAAAAGCGAAGCGAAACGCTGAGGAGAAATGCCAAAAAAATATATTCCAGCGTCCGCCGTGAGAGGCGGTGAGCGACTCGCACTCCCAGCGGCGCGGCAAGCACGCTCACCGGGGCGACGACGAGTAGCCCGGGCAAACTCACATAGCCCAGCGAGAGCGGCACGCCCACCGGGTAGCCCCATCCTTCAACTATATATCCGATGACCGCCGGAATGGCGATAATCGGCCCGAAGCCGGAGGCGGTTGCGACCGCCTTATGGATGGACCAGCCAAAGAGCCTCATATAGGCGGTGACATAAGCCCCGCCGCCGATGCCGATCAAAGTAGAGATCAGCCCGATCCCTGAGCCAGCGAGACCGTCCCAAGGCATCCCCGGCAGCTTCTCCGCCGCGATGGCCCGTTCTTCCCTGAAAACGATGCGGAATGCCATGAACAGCGTGGACGCAACGAACACACCTTTGAGGAAGCCTGCTGGCGAGTTGGAGCCAATAAACACCCCGAGAACTGCCCCGGTAGCCACCCAGGGACCGAGGCGGCGGATGACGCTGAAGTCAACCGCGCCACGGAGCCAGTGAGAGCGCAGCGACCGGACCGAAGTCGGGATAATGATCGCAAGGGAGGTCGCCACGCAAACCTGCATGCGGATGCTGCCGCTCACCCCGGCTATGCCGAAGAGCTCGTAAAGCACCGGCACGATGACGCCGCCGCCGCCTATGCCAAGAAGGCCAGCGAAAAATCCCGTTACAAGCCCGCCTGCCGCGAGCGCGGCAGCAAGAGCGGCGATTTCGCTCAAAGGCAGGCCAGAGATCATGGGATTGGTCCAGGAGATGAGAGGCGTTTTGCCCTCCGGACACTACAGAGCGCCTGTTTTCAATGCAATCGAAACGCAGTTTTTCATTGTGCCGCAGAGCTTAAGGAGGAGATGTCCTCCGGGCGCGCCGCGGCGGGGCTTGGATGCGGCTTTGCGGCGGCCTGTTTCGCGGCGGCGATTGCCGCGCGCAGGATTTCGAGACCCGCGCCCGGCTTCACGCTTTCCTCGGTCAGAAGGCGGCGGAAGAGGCGTGCACCCGGCCTGCCGTTCAGGAGGCCCATCATGTGGCGCGTTATGGCAGACAGCGGTGTGCCGCGCTCCAGTTCCGCCGCCGCGTAATCGAGCATACGCTCCAGCACGGCATCCGGGCGCGGAGCAGGCTCGCACTCGCCGAACAAGAGCCGGTCCACATCTGCGAGAAGCGCGGGCGACTTATAGGCGGCCCGCCCGAGCATCACGCCATCGACGGCCTCAAGATGGATGAGCGCCTCGCCGAGACCCGCGATGCCGCCGTTGAGAACGATCGTAAGCTCGGGGAATGCCAGCTTGAGCCTGTACACACGTTCGTAGTCGAGGGGCGGGATCTCGCGATTCTCCTTAGGGCTTAGCCCCTGGAGCCAGGCTTTGCGTGCGTGGACGATGAAGGTACCGCAGCCGGCGGAGGCAACGGCTTCGACAAATCGCGAGAGGCCGGCCTCGCTATCCTGATCGTCGATGCCGGTGCGGCATTTGACCGTCACCGGCACGGCGCCGCCAACCGCGCTCCGCATCGCCGATACGCAATCGGCGACAAGCCCTGGTTCAGCCATGAGGCAGGCGCCAAAACGGCCCGATTGCACCCGGTCCGAAGGGCATCCGCAGTTAAGATTGATCTCATCGTAACCGAACGAGACACCCGTTTCCGCCGCGCGCGCGAGTTCGGCCGGGCTCGAGCCGCCAAGCTGAAGCGCGACGGGGTGCTCCGTGGGATCGAAAGCCAAAAGGCGCTGGCAGTCGCCATGAATGATCGCGGCCGATGTCACCATCTCAGTATAAAGACGCGCGCGCCTGCTTAATTGCCGGTGAAAATACCGGCAATGGCGGCTGGTCCAATCCATCATGGGTGCAACGCAGAATCTATGCGTTTGGTGCAGCGTCATTTGTACATAGGTCAAAAGGCAGAGGTGCCACTCTCAGCTTATATCATAGCCCGGCGCCGCTGCCGCTAGCTCTGCCCTGCTTTCGCAGCAGGGGCCGCAGGCGCAGGAACGGCATCTGCCTGTGTCCGTTTTTTCTTCCCCGCTTTTGGCGAACGGTGCCCAGGCTGCAGCTTCGGACGCTTGCCCTTCTTCGCTCTCCGGACAACATGCCTGCCGTTGCACACAGTATTGCGCAAATCCGGGGGCGATGCGCCTTCCGTAGTTGCCACCGGCCAGGTTGTCAGAGTTGGCGCCAGCACGGATTTCCACGGATAGATCTCGAACCCGTGTTCGAACAGCCCAGCGGCGCGAATCGTGCGCGCCGAAGAAGAGTTCTCGCCGAGAACGACAGCCACAAGCTGCCGGCCGTTGCGTGTGGCGCTCGCCACCACATTATAGCCGGCTGCGCAAACGAACCCGGTCTTCATGCCGTCCGCACCGTCATAGGTCTTCAAGAGCCCGTTATGCGAGGACACGATCCGGTTTCCGATCTTCACCTCGGTCATGGCGAATATATCGGCATATTGCGGGAATTCCCTGATGATCATGCTCGCGAGGATTGCCATGTCCCGCGCTGTCGTAACCGACTGCTCCGCCGCTTCCGTCCCATCCGGATTGAAAATGGGAAGGCCGTTTGGGTTGACGAATTTCGTATGCGTCATGCCGAGCCGCTTGGCGGTTTGGTTCATCATATCGACGAAGTTCGCTTCCGTGCCGCCGATCCGCTCCGCGAGCATGACCGCCACGTCGTTTGCCGACTTCACGATCATGACTTTCACCGCGAGGTCTACCTTGAGCTGGCCGCCAACCGGCAGGCCAAACCTGCTCGGCGGCTGGCTTTGCGCGTGCTGCGTGCAGGTGGCCGTATCCTCTGGCGAGAGCTTGCCGTCGCGGATCGCCTGGAAGGTCAGATAGGCGGTCATCAACTTTGTGAGAGACGCAGGCCGCCAAGGCAGATCGGCGTCCTCGGCGTAGATGACAAGGCCAGTGGATGGCTCCATAAGCAGCGCCGGTCCTGCAACGGCTGATTGAGCAAATGCAGAAAGCGCCATTATTCCAGCAAGTAAAAACCGTGCCGTCTTCCACATCCGTTTCTGCCTTGCTGAGCGGTGTTTAAGAGATGGTGCCCAAGGCCTGAGCCACGTCATGTTTACTTTAAATGCCTTAGCAGGAAGCTTACAGGAAGGCTACAATCAGGCCCGCAAGCGTTCTTGGCTTGGAGTGCCTCGGCAAAACCCGTTGCTCCTAGCGCCGCGATCTTAGTTTGACGGCTATGGAACGCAAGGGGATTTCGAGGCTGCGGTTCTGCTATTCGCCCGTGGCAAAGCGAACGGATTTCTTAAAAAGGCTGCTCACAAATCCCACAACCCTTGTGCCCATTGCCGTGGCCGTCAGACCCGCTGAATTAGGCTCCTTGGCCTTCACCGCTAGCGCTTCGGCCTTTACAGGTTGCAGCCCTTCTCCCGGCGGCACCAATTTTTCATTGGCTTTCCTGACCGCGCCGGACTCCGTAAGCATCCATGGCGGCAGGTATGAATGATCGTTCCCGTCAGCCGCGCTGGAGCTTGGGATGGAAAGCAAGCCCACAGCGATAAGAACGGCTAAGCACCGCGCCCCGAAAAATGGACTGAGCTTGGAAGACATTACTCCTCCTTCCGCGCTTTCCTTGCCGAATGTGGAATCTCGCCAGCGTAAATTAGGGCACAGCAACCTTGCGCGAACCCAACCATAAGAGATCGCATTCGAGCCTCCGGCGTAAAGGACAGCAGGTTCACGCCGTTTGCGCAGACCTCAATTGACGCGTATCAAGGCGGGATACCGCACACCGTGACGAAATCCGATTTTCGTCCGGGCAACTGCCGGCGGCTGGAGTGAAGATGACTGACTTGCGTGCTTTGGCGCTAAAAGCGGCCGGGTTTGGCATCATGGATGACGATCCAGTGACCAAGACGGTCTATTGGTCGCCTGTTCTGCAAGAAATTCTTGGAGTTGACGCCGATGCGGCACCGTCCTTCGCCGCATATCTGAACTTGATCCATGCTGACGACCGTGACGCGGTCCGCGATGCTGCCGCTCATGCCAAGCAATCTTCCGAAGGCCGCGTCATGCCGGTGGAACACCGGATCGTGCGCCCGGATGGGAAGACACGCTGGGTAAGCATGCACCTGCAGGCGTTTCCACTGGAAGAGGGTGAAGGCGCTCCCGTCCGCACCGTTTGCAGTATAATGGACATTACGGGCTGGAAAGAAAAAGAAGAGGAGGCCAAGGGTCATCAGGCCTGGCTTAGCGCCATTCTTGCCATCGCACCCAACGCCATCATTTCCATCGACGCACAGCAACGCATCACACTTTTCAACGAAGCAGCCGAGAAGCTGTTTGGCTACTGCCGCGATGAGATCCTTGGGCAGCCGCTCGATCTTTTGATCCCTCATCAGTTCCGGGCCGGCCATCGGGAAAACGTGGAGCGATTCTGGCAGGTTCCCGAAAATGTGCGGCGCATGGGCGAGCGTCAGGATGTCTCCGGCCTTCGCAA
>CAZCIF010000204.1:0-2493 GCA_964498645.1 uncultured Rhodomicrobium sp.
GTTGAGGATATAAGCTCGGCCCGCATATACGAACCGGCGGCGGACATTCTGCTTTTCGACGCGCAAGCGCTTCCTTCCCCGGATGCGCTCCCAGGAGGCAACGGCCTCTCCTTCGATTGGACCTGGCTTCCGGAGGTTCCGCTTAGACCCAATTTCATGCTTTCCGGCGGGCTGAACTCTGGTAACGTGCTGGCGGCGCTGAAAGCGAGCGGCGCTTCAGCCGTCGATGTCTCGTCGGGCGTCGAATCTTCTCCTGGCATGAAAAGCCCTCGACTGATACGGCAGTTCATAGAGACCGCGAAATCCTTCAAACCGGCTCCGCCAGTTTCGAATGCGGCTGAATAGGAAAACACGATGTCTACGGCTGAAACGCTGCTGAACCTGAATAGCTATCGCTCTGGGCCGGACGAGCGCGGCCATTTCGGCCTTTACGGCGGCCGCTTTGTTGCGGAAACGCTCATGCCGCTCATCCTCGAACTTGAGGCCGCATACGCTCAAGCGAAAGACGATCCGGCCTTTCACGCCGAGTTGCAATACCTCCATACCCATTACTCCGGCAGGCCAAGCCCGCTTTATTTCGCCGAGCGTCTGACGCAACACTTTGGCGGCGCGAAAGTCTATTTCAAACGCGATGAGCTGAACCACACCGGCTCGCACAAGATCAATAACTGCCTCGGCCAGATTTTGCTCGCCAAGCGGATGGGTAAGACCCGCATCATAGCGGAGACGGGCGCGGGCCAGCATGGCGTCGCGGTGGCGACGGTGGCGGCGCGGTTCGGCCTTCCTTGCGTGGTTTACATGGGCCGGACCGATATCGAGCGGCAAAGCCCGAACGTTTTCCGCATGCGGCTTCTGGGAGCCGAGGTGCGTCCGGTCATCTCCGGCAGCGCGACGCTCAAAGACGCCATGAATGAAGCCCTGCGGGATTGGGTGGCCAATGTGGAGGATACCTTCTACATCATCGGCACGGTCGCAGGGCCGCACCCTTATCCGGCGATGGTACGCGACTTTCAATCCATCATTGGCCGCGAGGTTCGCGAGCAAATGATGGCTGCTGAGGGACGTTTGCCGGATACTCTGGTGGCGGCAATCGGCGGCGGCTCGAATGCGATGGGCTTGTTCCATCCCTTCCTCGATGACCGCCCGGTAGCCATGTACGGCGTCGAAGCGGCGGGCCGGGGGCTTGACGTTCCCAACGGTCACTGTGCGTCACTGAATGGCGGCCGGCCCGGCGTTCTGCACGGAAACCGGACCTATCTCCTTCAAGACGGCGATGGGCAAATCCTGGACGGGCACTCGATCTCGGCGGGTCTCGATTATCCAGGGATCGGCCCTGAACATTCGTGGCTGCGCGATACCGGCCGCGTCACTTACGTTGCGGCGACCGACCGCGAGGCGCTCGATGCGTTCCAGCTTTGCACGCGCCTCGAAGGGATTATCCCCGCGCTAGAGCCTTCGCACGCGCTTGCCTATGTGACAAAACTCGCACCGGCCTTGCCCGGTAGCAATCTCCTCGTTATGAACATGTGCGGGCGCGGCGATAAGGACATCTTCGCTGTCGCCGGCCATCTCGGCATGGAAATCTAACCGGTACCGGCCCAAGAACTTCGGACATTTGAGCGGTTTAATGCAGCGATTAGCGCGGACTTTTGCGGGGCTTACGGAGGCGAAGAGGAAAGCGCTTGTCACCTTCACGACAGCGGGCGACCCTGACTACGCCACCTCGCTTGAAATTTTGAAAGGACTGCCGAAGGCGGGCGCGGACATCATCGAACTCGGGATGCCGTTTTCCGACCCGATGGCCGATGGGCCTGCCATTCAGAGGTCGTCGCAGCGGGCCTTGCGGAGCGGGCAAACGCTACAGAAGACGCTCGACATGGTGCGGAGCTTTCGCGAGACCGATAGCGAAACTCCGGTCATCCTGATGGGCTATTACAACCCGATTTATGTGTTCCCGGGGGATCGCTTTCTGACCGGGGCAGTCGAGGCGGGCGTCGATGGGCTGATCGTCGTCGATGTGCCGCCCGAGGCCGACGACGAGCTTTGCCTGCCTGCGCTTGAAGCCGGCTTGAATTTTATCCGTTTGACAGCGCCGACAACGACAGACCGCCGCTTGCCGAGCGTGCTGGCTAACAGCAGCGGATTCGTCTATTACGTCTCCATTACCGGCATTACAGGCACGCGCTCGCCAAACCTGAGCGCGGTGGAGCAGAACGTCAAGCGCATCAAGTCGCAGACGCCGCTGCCCGTCGTGGTCGGCTTCGGGGTGCGCACGCCGGATCAGGCAAAGGCTATCGCGAGCGTTGCGGACGGCGTTGTGGTTGGGTCCGCACTTGTCGACGCAATCGCGCAAAGCCTTGACGAGACCCAGCGCGCGACCGAATTAACCGTGAAAGCGGTTTTGGATCTGGTCGAGCAGCTTTCCGCCGGTATGAAGGCGGCATGAAGAGCGAACCGCCTTTCGCAAGGCATAAAAGGCGCAGAGACACGTGA
>CAZCIF010000204.1:2503-5244 GCA_964498645.1 uncultured Rhodomicrobium sp.
AAGTGGGCCGTCGAGGAGCTAGGAACACGTGAACTGGATCAATAACGTCGTCCGGCCAAAAATCCGTGGCCTATGGCAAAAGCGGGAGATGCCCGAGAATCTCTGGGTCAAGTGCCCAGAGACCGGGCAGATGGTTTTTCATCGAGACCTTGAAGCCAACCAGTTTGTCATTCCCGGTTCCGGCTATCACATGCGCATCGGGGCCGAGGCACGGCTGAAATTGTTTTTCGACGGCGGCAAGTTCGAGGTGGTTCCGGCGCCAGAGGTTCCCGCCGATCCTTTAAAATTCCGCGACGAGAAGCGCTACGCGGACCGTCTCAAGGACGCGCGCGTCAAGACAGGCATGAACGATGCCATCCTAACCGGGCTCGGCACGCTGGACGGCTTGGCCGTTATCGCGGCTGTACAGGATTTCTCGTTCATGGGCGGGTCGCTTGGCATGGCGGCCGGCGAGGCGATTATCACCGGAATCCTGAAAGCGCTCGAACTCAAGATCCCTTATATTCTGTTCGTCTCCTCGGGCGGTGCGCGCATGCAGGAGGGCATCCTGTCGCTGATGCAGATGCCGCGCACGACAGTGGCTGTGCAGCGCCTGCGCGAAGCGAGGCTGCCTTACATTGTGGTGCTCACCAATCCCACGACGGGCGGCGTCACCGCGTCCTACGCCATGCTTGGCGATATCCACATCGCGGAGCCAGGCGCCTTGATTGGCTTTGCAGGTCCGCGTGTGATCGAGCAAACCATTCGCGAGAAGCTGCCCGACGGTTTCCAAAGATCGGAATATTTGCTGGACCACGGCATGATCGACATGGTCGTCCACCGTCACGATCTGCGTGAGACCTTGAGCCGTCTTTGCAGCTTGCTGGTAACCGAACGCAGGCACCGCCCTGGCATGAATAATGTGAAGTTCCGGAAGAAGGCTGCGGCTGGAGCAAAGGCTGCGCCGGAAATCAAGCTGCCGGCAACGGCTGAGCAAATCGCCGCTACAGGTCAGGGGCCGGCATCCTCCGAAAGTCCAGCCGAACCGGCGGCACCCGCAGCTTCTAATCCACCCTCTTGAGTCGAAGAGCCTTCATCCCCATTACCGGTACGCGGCCCAGCCGGCCGCGTTTTCTGTCCCTTTTAACCCCTGGAAAGAGCCTTGCAGCCTCAAAAAGCCGAAAGCCTGCTCGCGCGGCTTGAAAAGCTTCACCCGAAGAGCATCGACCTCTCTCTTGGCCGGGTTGAGCGCCTGCTCCATGCGCTCGGCGACCCGCATCTGAGGCTTCCCCCGGTCATTCATGTCGCCGGCACGAACGGAAAGGGGTCGGTCGTCGCCTTTCTAAAGGGGATGCTCGAGGCGGCAGGCTACCGCCCGCATGCTTTCATTTCTCCGCACCTGCGCCGGTTCCACGAGCGCATCATGCTGGCGGCACCGGGCGGCGCACGGCCGATCAGCGAGATGCACCTTGCCGATATTCTGGGCCGCGCCGAAGCCGCCAATGGCGGGGACCCGGTCACCTTCTTCGAGATTACGGCGGCGGCGGCGTTCCTCGCCTTCGCGGAGAATCCCGCCGATATGGTGCTCCTTGAAACGGGACTCGGCGGCAGGCTCGATGCGACCAATGTCATCGATGCTCCTCTCGCTTCGATCTTGACCCCGATCTCGCTTGACCATTGTTCGTTCCTCGGTTCCACGATCGAAGCGATAGCCGCCGAGAAAGCGGGCATCTTGAAGCGGGGACGCCCCGCCATTGTATCCAGGCAGGCTGAGAGTGTGCTGAGCGTTATCGAGGAACGCGCGCGTGCGATCGGAGCGCCCGTCGCTGCCGCCAACCGCAGTTGGGACGTCTTTGAGCAGCAGGGCAGGCTGATTTTCCAGGACGAGGACTGCCTTCTTGACTTGCCTCTGCCGCGCTTATTCGGGCGGCACCAATTCGAAAATGCCGGCACCGCCATTGCCGCCGCCCGCCGGCTCGAAGGCTTCCGCGTTTCCGACGCGGCTATTGCAAAGGGTCTTACATCCGCCGTTTGGCCCGCACGGCTCGAACGGCTCGCCCCTGGAAAACTTCACCGCCTCGCGCCCCCGGGCTCCGAGATTTGGGTCGATGGCGGTCATAACCCGGCGGCGGGTGAGGCTGTGGCCCGCGCGCTTGCGGACCTCGAAGAGCGGGTGTCGAGCCCGATTCACTTGATCGTTGGAATGCTCTCGACCAAGGATGCGGGCGGCTTCCTGCGTCATTTTCATGGCCTGACGGAGCTTGCTGCCACCGTTGAGATCCCGGGGCAGATCAACGCTTATGGGGCGGAGGAGCTGGCGGACATCGCGCAGCAGGAAGGGATCTCCGCCAATCCGGCGGCGAGCCTCGAAGCCGCCTTCGAGCGAAGCCGCAATTCCGCCCGTGGGCCGGTGCGGATTATGGTCACAGGTTCGCTATATTTGGCGGGAACGGTGCTCGAGGCGCATGAGCACGGCCTGGGCGGCCAAGGCGCATCATAGGCAAGTATCATAGCGCAACGCCATCCCGTCCCTCATGGTTCGAGACGGCCTCCGGCCTCACCATGAGGCGGCGAGACCCGAACGATGCCCCCAATGTACGCCTAGGCCGGGACCGGAAATTGTTAGCCAATGAGGCTATGTCAGCTTGAATGGCAAAAGCGAAACCAGCGCAAAAATCAAGACATAGTTCTGCATTGAGCCAGTTTCGGTCATTCCAAAGAGCTACGCGCCCCTACGTTGAAGATCGAATGGACAAGAGGTG
>CAZCIF010000204.1:5254-6371 GCA_964498645.1 uncultured Rhodomicrobium sp.
GTAGGTGTCTGCACAGTTAAGCGAAATATGCGCTTCGCGGCGTGAACAAGTTTTTCGATTGTCCTAAGACAATCTTCAACTGAAGCCCAGCTGAACGTCACGGGCGGCGTTTCTAAGGCGTGAGCTATGTAACCGTCGCGCACAGGACGGAGATTTGTGCGAAACCTGAAAATCTCGTCTTGGGCTGGCGGGTTGTTATCCTCCCATTTGGAAGGTATGAAACTCCGAATAAGGTCTATGTTACGCCGTCTGTCTTCACCCGGCTTCAGTCGAAAATCTTCATCGGCCAAAAGCTCAGAGAGATGGCAAAGAGTGAGGCAGTCTTTGTCTTTGCCTGGATTATCGGTCATTCGGAACATTGCCATAAGGGCGTCTCGAACAAGCGCATCGGCTTGTGCAATAAGCTGTTCCGAGAGGCCAAGCTCTTGCAAAGCCGATTTGAAGCCGTTGGCAGTGTTATTGTAGGCGCGATCCAAGGCGACGAATTGTGCCCACGAAGCGTGCGCCATACGCAAATCGATCACGAGGCGGCACGTGATCTGCAACCCTTTTGCCATCGAATCAGTCATGGGCGGAAGGTAGCTACTTCGCAGCATTCAGGCAACAGTTGGCCGGGTGCCGCAGAGAAGATGGGATCAGCACATAAAAGCGCTTCGCCAAACCGCTGAGATACCGTTTTCTTGCCTCGTTCCGCAGCTGGGTATAAAGCGGTCGTGCGCCCGCATCGTGCTCATGACCGCAATCGACCCTATGCGGCCGGCTTGGATAAGGCCGGGTCAGGCCGTCTGCTCATCTTAGTGCGACGCGAAATAAATGGCGGTCATGATTATGCAAATCGCGATGAATTGGAGCGCGATGCGCCAGCGCATCAGCTTCTGGCTGACGCTCATACTGCCTCCCCGCGCCATGTTGAAAAGGCCGAGGGCGAGGACGCCGCTGACGGCAATCAGGGACGCGATTATGATTAATTTCGAGAGATTCCCCACGGCCAATCCCGCTCGGCTGGGCAACGCACCGGGCGGCGTGCTAGCCATTTGATTTCGACTGAAGCTCAGGCGGCCAGCCTAACGTCTATGCGAGCAGATGCAAGGAGAAAAGGCCGTGTTTGCCGGTCCAA
>CAZCIF010000205.1:0-6333 GCA_964498645.1 uncultured Rhodomicrobium sp.
TGTAATCTAAGCTCCAGTTTCGCACGCCGGTTCATCGAGGCCAGCACAGCCATGTTCTGCTGCTCAAGGGCGGTGTCCACCTTCGTCGAGAGCATTTGCGTCACGCCGGCGACGCGCGATGACAGCGCCTGCAGCCTCGATGCGGTCGCGCAGCAGGTGCTCATCGCGGGGGCGAGACGCCGTTCCATGAATTCCTGAAAAAGCTGGAGTCCCTCGATCCGCTGCTCGCGAAGTTCGCCGATCCGGCGCTGAACCAGCTCGTAATAGGCAGCAGCCGCACTGAAGCGGTAATGGGTCTCGGAGCCGCGGCTTTCGATGGCAGCTTGAAGCTTCATCAGGCGTTCGAGCAGCCCCGGCTCTCCCGCAGTGCCTGCGCCCGCCATGGACGATGTCACTTGAACAAGCTCGCGCTCGCACTCACCGAGAAAAGGGGTCAGGCCGCGAGCGGCCGGCAGCGCAAGCAAGGCGAGCATGCGGTAGGTGTCGATCTCAAGCAGCCTCTGGATCATCCGCCCGGACTGCCTCGGCGTCATCGACAGGTTCTCAACAAACAAGCGCCCAAACCCGTCGGGACGGATGCGAAAGTCGGTATAGGCGCGGGCATTTCCTCCGGCGACAGAGGAGCCAACGAGTGTGTTCCCCTCGAAAAATTGCTCCGAGATCCTGTCCGGGTCGGGCGGCACGGGCTCTCCGCGCACGAATATAACGTTGGCCGCCACCAGAACGCGGCCGGAAAGGGTCTCGAGCCAATCCCTGGGAACCGCGCCGATGGCGGGTTCGGCGAAGGAGAATGTCCCGTTCACGATGAATTTGTAACGCAAAAATTCGATATGCCGTTCCCATTTCACCCGGAATGGCCCAAGCGCCGCGCTGAAATGGCGCGCTCCTTCTTTCGGCGGCTCCACACCAAAACGCCGCGCAAGATCGCTCACCTGGCGCCAAGCGTCCTCCCTCTCCTTGTCGCCCGTGGTGAGGAGCGCAAGAAAGGAAATCGAGCAGGGCGGGACCAGCGCCTCAGGCGGCCGCGCATGCACCTCGTCATTTAATTCGATCCGCGCCGGATGATTTGGTGGAAGGATCATCAGTGCACCCTTCTATGAAGCGAGCGCACTGTCGCGGGCCACGGCGGCAGGCGTCAAGGCAGATTTACCTGCATTTCAGCTTTGGGGATGGCGCTTATCGCCGCGGCTGCCAGCGAAAAGTGCTCAGATGCCCGGAAAGCCGGCGGCTACAAGAGAACGGCTAGCTGTGGCCTAGCAGCGACATCGAAAAGCCGCGAAAGCGATTATATTATTGTTAAGCTTTTTCCCTGAGGTGCCCAATGAAGCAGGATGCTCCCGTTACGAGCTGGTCCGGGCAGCGCGTTCTGCTTCGTCTGCTCGTCGTGCTTGCGGTCATCGCAGGCGCGATCGCCGCAGGCTGGCGGATGTCCCTTCCCCGCACGGTAACGGTTGCGGCGGCGATGCGGGGGCCTGCCGTACAGGCCGTTTATGCGACGGGGACTGTGGAGGCGGGCGTGACCATTCGCGTTGCGCCCCAAGCTGCAGGCCGGATCCTCGAACTGAACGCCGATGAGGGGCAAACGGTGCAGGCAGGCGGCGTGCTCGCGCATCTCGACGGCAGCGATCTGCGTGCGTCGGTTGCGGAGCTGGAAGCGCGGGCGCTCTATGCGCAGCAGCAGTTCGAACGCACCGAGGCTCTTTTGAAACAAGGTTGGGCCACGCGGGACAAGTACGACCAGGCCCGCTCGGAAGTCGAGGCAGCCCGGCACGCGGTCCGCCGCGTCAAGCAGCAATTGTCGTTCCTGTCGCTCAGGACGCCTGCCGATGGCCAGATCATCCGCCGCGACGGCGAAGTAGGCGATTATATTCCGGTCAATCAGCCGGTGTTCTTCCTCGCGAAGAGCGGTATTCCCTTGCGCATCTCGGCCGATGTCGACGAGGAGGACATTCCTCTCGTCAAGAATGGGCAGAAGGTTCTGATCAGGGCCGACGCCTTCCCCGGGCGCGTTTTCCACGGCGAAGTGACGGAGATCACCCCCAAAGGCGATCCGGTCGCGCGCAGCTATCGTGTCCGTGTCGAATTGCCCTCCGGTAGCGCCTTGATGATCGGCATGACCGCCGAGGTCAATATCGTGACGGTCGAGAAACAGGATGCGCTTTTGGTGCCTGCCTCGGCGGTTTCAGGGACGGACCTTTGGGCTGTCCGCGATGGCAAGCTCGTGCGCCTTCCGGTGCAAGTTGGGGTTAAGGGCCGCGACCGCGTCGAGATCGCGAGCGGGCTTTCAGACGGCGAGCAGGTTGTTACCGATCCTCAGGAAGGACTTCAGTCCGGCGAGACGGTACGCGTTCGCCTTGCGCCTCCGCCTGCCGCCCCAGATGCCGGCCAGGAACCTTCGCGATGAGACTATCGCTGTCGATTGCGCTCAGTCACCTGCTTTCGCGCCGCCGCCAGACCATCGTTTCGCTCACCGGCATCAGCCTCGGTGTCGCTTTTTTTATGGCCGTCTCCGCGTTGATGAGCGGCTCGGACGCCGATTTCATCAAGCGGCTCGTCGATAACTCGCCTCATGTTACCGTTTACGACGAATACCGGGAGCCGCAGCCTCAGCCTGCAACGCTCGCCTTCCCGGGGGCGCAGGTGGAACTGCTCGGCGTCAAGCCCCGCACCGAGGTTCGCGGCATCCGCCAATTTAAGGAGAAGCTCGCCTTCATCTCCGCCCTCCCGCATGTGCGCGCGGCGCCGGTGCTGACAGGGCAGGTGATTATCACTTTTGCCGGCAAGGATCTCGGCGCGGCCGTGAACGGCATCGTGCCGGACTTGATGAAGAAAGTGAGCACCATCGACGAGCATCTTGTAGAAGGCTCGCTCGATACGCTCGCCTCGAACCCCGATGGGATCGTAATCGGGACCGGGCTTGCCGCCAAGTTCCGTATCGGAATGGGCAAGAATATTACAGTCACCTCGCCCGCTGGCGTTGTGCGCACCATGAAAATTGTTGGCCTGTTCAGGACCGGCAACGCGGCCTATGACGAGGGCCAAGCCTTCGTGCTCCTGAAACGCAGCCAGAGCCTTCTCAACCGGCCGAATATCGCGAACCGCTTCATCCTGCAGCTCGACGATCCAGACGATGCACCCGCGGTGGCCAAGACCGTCGAAGCCGCCGTGGGCTACAAAGCCCAGTCCTGGCAGGAAGCGAGCCAGGACTTGATGAGCCTGCTCAAGGTTCGCAGGATTATCCTGTATAGCGTCGTGAGCGCGATCCTTATTGTGGCGTCGTTCGGCATCTACAATGTGATCTCGACCGTCGTGCTGGAGAAAACACGCGATATCGCGATCATGAAGTCGATGGGTTTTCACGCGCGCAGCATCATGTTCATCTTCCTGATCGAGGGCGCGATCGTGGGAGTGATCGGCAGCGTGATCGGGACCGGGCTCGGCTTTTCGATGATGGCGGCTCTGTCGCGGGTGAAACTCAAAACCCCTTTCAACACGGACCCGACCAACATTCCGCTGGACTGGGGCTGGATGCCTGTCGCGCTTGGGATCGGCTTCGCCATGACCTCTGCGCTAGCCGCTGCCTATTTGCCGGCGCGGAAGGGCGCGCAGGTGCATCCCGTTGACATTCTGCGAGGTGCGGGGTGAGCGCTGTTCTGCGTACAGAGGGTTTGACGCGCGTGCTGCCGGGGGAAGTGCCGGTGACGCTTGTGGAAGATATCGATCTTGAGATCGGACAGGGCGAGTTCGTTGCGGTGATGGGGCCGTCCGGCTCGGGGAAATCCTCGCTGCTCTATCTTCTTGGCCTCCTCGACATGCCGACTTCCGGCAAAATCTGGCTCAATGACGCAGACACATCGGGATTGAGCGAGGACGAACTCGCAAATGTCCGGCTCCGGGAGCTAGGCTTCGTCTTTCAGTTTCATTTCCTGCTTGCGGAGTTTTCAGCGCTCGACAATGTCCTGCTGCCTGTCCGCAGGCTTGGGCACCTATCCGAGCGGGAAGCGCTGGCCAAGGGGATGGAGCTGCTTGACTCTCTCGGACTCGGCGATCAAGCGAGGAAGCTTCCGGGCCAAATGTCGGGAGGGCAGCGTCAGCGTGTTGCCGTGGCGCGCGCGCTTGCCAACGATCCGCTGGTTATCCTCGCCGACGAGCCGACGGGCGCGCTCGACACCAAGGCAAGTACAAATTTACGCATGATTTTTCAGGATCTGGCGCGCCACGAAAAGCGCACGATCATCGTCGTGACCCACGATCCCAACTTCGCCAAAGCGGCGGATCGCGTGCTGTTTCTGGTTGATGGGAAACTCCAGCCGCCGGAGAGGGCAGCAGAGCTGTTCGAGATGAGTATCAGGTAATTCAGCGGGTCATATGTGCTTCAACTTGAATTGACGGGGTGGGGTGACAAGTGCTCTTTCGCAAAAACATATCAGAGATCATTTACCGGCATGAAATGTTGGATAAGGCATTGAAAGAAGATGCTGTTATTCGAGATATTCATAGACTTTATACTTCAATAAACGAGAAAAGCGCAGCTCTGTTTGGGCATGTCTCGCTCATGATTGCGGCTTGTACTTTTTTGGCTAGCGCCGCGCACCCCGCTGTAAAACCGGTATTTTTGGTAGAAACTTTTGCATATCTTATAATCGCCCTTATGGTGCTCCCTGTGCTTAATTTGTCCATGTATGATGCTCCTATCGATGCAGCTGAAAGCAGGGCATATTTCGCGCGCTCAATAAGAAGAAGGGCCTTATTTCATATCTTAAGTCTGTACATCACTATAATTCTAACAGGTCTTGTTCTCATAACATTGGCAGTGGCCCTCTATTACTCAGCGAAAGCTATTTAGCGCGTGTAACGTTCAGCCATCATCGCGAGGCAGCTCCTGCCGCCGCGGCGATCCAGCGCAAGAATAAAGACTTGGCCCTGGATTGCTTCCGGCTTCGCTCTTATTGAATACAAATAAGCCAATATTGAATACAAGCCTAGCTTATCCATGTTACGTTTTCTGGGATTGTATGCAGCATCATGTTGTTTGCATAATAAGTTCTGTATTCCATGAGAACTGACGCAATCAATATTGCTAATAATGATTATTATGTGTATCGTTGCAGAAGCCTTGATGGCTATATTCATGCCAGTGGCTTAGACGAAACACAAGAGTCCGTCAAAACTCTGTAATTTCAACCATTTCTGGCGTTCTGACTGGCTCTATAAAGTGGAAGTCTGACTACTGGGCCTTAGCCGGTTAATCAAACACAGGAAAAGGGTCATGAAACGGTACGGAGTATGTGTAATTGCGGTGTTGACCGCAAGCAGCGCGGTCAATCTGTTAGTCAGTCCGCCGCCGGCCGCCGCTCAAGAAAGGGGTGCCACTAGCTATGCGCCAGTCGCGATTACCGAGAGCATTACCGATGTCATAAAGCGTATGCGCGCTGAAAAACCTGCCATTGAGCGGCGCCATCAAGAACTCCTCAACGAACGCTATGACCTGAAAGACGCGCCGGCCGCAGGCGTTGTTATGTCGCGCGGCAAGCCAGTCCAAGGCGGGGTGCGGGTAAAACTTGGCGCAGGCCTGACCTGGGAAGAGCTTGCCAAGATGAGCCCCGAGGAAATTAAAGAAAAGAGAACGTTCCCCAAAGGATTTCTGCCCCTGCCGCATCCGAACCAGGCTGAGGGCGGCATGTTATTTCCCAAGTTCCACATTGATGAGATCAAGAAGCAGGAGGGACGCGATCTTACCCGCTTCGATCTTGATTTTCAGCTTCCCGATCATTTTCTCCCCGAGTTCCCGGCTCCTATCTATCTGACCACCAGACCGGACTTGGGAGATACCTCCAAGGCGCAGCTTCTCACCATCAGCAACTTTCACGCGCTTTACAACGGCATTCTGAACCCTAAGCAGCTTGAGGGCTTGCGTCTTCTGCTGACGCCATTCCCGCAGCAGCAATTCAACCAAACCGAAGATCGCCGCTCCGAGCTGCCAAGCCGCGGTGTAGCCTGCTTTGACTGCCACGCGAATGGCCACACCAATGCCTCCACCCATCTCGTTGGCGACATCCGCCCGCAACCCTATCGCCACCGGATCGATACGCCGTCCTTGCGCGGGGTGAATGTGCAGCGGCTGTTCGGTTCCAAGCGCGCCCTGAAAAGCGTGGAAGATTTCACGGAATTCGAGCAGCGCGCAGCCTATTTCGATGGCGACCCCGTGATCGCGACAAAAAAGGGCGTCAATATTCTGGACCGTGGCAGCCAAGTGTACGCCATGGCAGAATTTCAGGAGTTTCTCGACTTTCCGCTCGCGCCTAAGCTCGCCATTTCCGGCTGCCTCGATCC
>CAZCIF010000206.1:0-6325 GCA_964498645.1 uncultured Rhodomicrobium sp.
GCTTGCCACCGATCCAGGGATCTTCGCGTGTGGCGGCGTAGTCTCCGGCCTCCCTTACGGATGCGCAAAAAATATGACCGATGCACTCCAGTGCATGAGCAACGGCCGTCCCCTGGGAAGTCCGGTTGTTGGCCTGCCTGGCGGTCCGGCGCTTGGCGTCCCCAGTGGCCAGACTTTCGATGTGCCTCTGCCTCGCGGCGTGTGCGTCTTCTTCCCTCCGCTTTGCCCGGCTCCCGCAAGTTCGGGATCCATCGACTGGGGTGCTTTGGTGCGCCAAGCCTCATCTCACTCTGGTCCTTGGCCCAAGGTTTCCATCTGGCACGGAAGCACCGATACGACGGTTAGCCCGATTAATGCCGATGAAGAAAAACAGCAATGGACCAGTGTCCACGGAGTTGATCCCAGCTCTGCTGAGCAGGACACCGTCAAAGGATTTCCGCACCAAACATTCAAAGACGCGAGCGGGAATGCTGTCGTCGAAACTTATAGCATAACCGGCATGCCGCACGGACAGCCTGTAGATCCCGGCGCTGCGGCAGATCAATGCGGAACCACAGACCAGTACATCCTAGATACTAATATTTGCGCCAGCTTCTTTATGGCGAAGTTCTGGGGGCTTAGTAATTAGCCGCTCTGTAGATGTACGGACTGCGTCCGGTTTCGCGCCCATCGGGTGCCGCCGTATATTCAGGATAAGAAGTAGGAGGAAGATGTTATGCTGACGAAAGAATCCGCTTCAAAACCGTCGCGAAAGCCGAAGGCCGCAAGCGCACCGCTGGCGAGAAACCGGCCCAGAAAGGTGTCAGTCCCCGTCACCGGCTGGGAAGCCGGCCGGACGGCCGGTCCCGCGGCTCGCGTCGAAACTGATATAACGAGCGGCCTTTACGAGGGTGCAGATGGGAGCCGCGACGAATTGCGGCTCGATGTCGACGGGCCGGCGCCGCAGATGGCGATCAGCGGTGTAATCAAGAGCGGATTGGCGAACCGGCTGCATTGGATCGCGCGCATAGCGCCGACGGGCTCTCCCAACAATTGGGCTGGCGAGATCTGGTTCAAGGACGGTACTGCGGCGCTGTTACCGCACAGCAAGGTCGAGGTGGGCGTAAGCGCGGTGTCAGGCACCAGGCAGGCCACCGTCCGGTTCATCGCCAGCAACTCCGCGTCAATGGTGCGCACGTACCATCAAAAATCGCCCTTCTTTCATTCGGTGGAGTTCGAGTTCGATGCCGTGGAGGGCACCACGGCGGTGACTGAAATCGATACCCATGCTCATCCGAACCATCCATCCAGCTTGCCGCAGGAGACGCTTGACATCAACGCCGTGTTCCGTCGCGCTGGTTTCGATGTTTCCACGTCGGGCGGCGGCAACGGGGTTCCCGTGTCACTTGCAGGCGCCGATCAGACCTGGAGCAACACGGAGATGCATGACGCGATGCAGACCTTCTGGTCGCATTTCGCCAACAAGGAGCAATGGTCGTTGTGGGTGCTGCTTGCCGCAATGCATGATGAGGGGCAGTCACTCGGCGGAATTATGTTCGATGACATCGGCCCCAATCATCGCCAGGGAACGGCGATCTTCAACGCCTCGTTTATATCGGTTCCGCCGGCTGGCGATGTACGCCCGATGCCTGGGTGCGGCGGATGAAGTTCTGGACGGCCTGTCACGAGATGGGCCATGCCTTCAATCTCGCCCATTCCTGGCAGAAAGAGCTGGGCGCGCCTTGGATACCCATCTCTAACGAACCAGAAGTGCGAAGTTTTATGAACTATCCCTTCAGGGTTAGCGGCGGTCAGACAAAGTTTTTCTCGGACTTCAAATTCCGTTTCAGCGATCAGGAGTTGCTATTCATGCGGCACGCTCCAGAGCGCTTTGTCCAGATGGGGAATGCCGACTGGTTCGACGACCATGCCTTCGAGCAGGTGCAGGCCTCGCCAGAACCGGAATTCCGGATTGAGCTCAGAGCCAACCGCCCTACCACGGTGTTCGAATTTCTCGAGCCTTGTGTGCTCGAGATCAAGCTGACGAATATGAGCGGCGAGCCGCAGCTGGTTGGTGAACAGGTGCTGAAGAGTGCCGACAGCCTTTTGGTGATTATCAAGCCTCATGGCAAACCGGCACGGCAATGGCTGCCCTTCGCGCACTATTGCTTCAAAGAACGAAGCGTTGTCCTAGAGCCTTCGGCCTCGCGCTACGAGTCGCTCTTCATCGGCGCCGGCCGCAACGGCTGGGACATGGCAGAACCTGGGCACTACACGGTCCAGGCCGCGCTTCGGACTTCAGGCGTGGATTACATCTCGGCGCCGTTGCAGGTCCGGGTAACGCCCCCGCGCTCCTACGATGAGGAGGATCTCGCTCAGGATTTCTTCACCGACGGAGTCGGCCGGGTGCTAGCATTCGACGGCACCCGATCGCTCGATCGGGCCAATGACATACTCCGTGAGACGGCGACGCGCTTCTCCGGGCGCGCAGTTGCACGTCATGCCTTGGTAGCGCTCGGCAAACCACTGCTTCGGGAGGGAAAGGTGCTGGCGTTGCCCCAGCAAACCAACCAACTGAATTCGGCTGCCGATGCCGGAGGCAAGTTCAAACTAACTAAGGCCAATCCAAATGAAGCGCAGAAGGATTTAACGGCGGCCCTGATGAAGCAACCCGGCAAGGCGGCCGAAACCCTTGGCCACATCGACTACAAGTGGTATGTAGATGACTACTCGGCGGATCTTGCCGCCACAGGGGACAACAAGGCCGCCACGGCCATTCAAGACACGCTGTTTACGACGCTGACAGCGAGGAAAGTCGCTCCCCGGGTATTGGCGGAAATCGCGGAGCGGCGTGCCAGTTACGCTTCGAAGTAATTGTGAACGTGCGGTACGTGAAGTTAAACTTACTAGCACGGGAGCAGGTCCGTCTCCGGAGTGCAAAAAATGACCGAAGTTGAGGTTCATTTTACTGAGCACTTTACAGGGGAGTCCGTCACCGTGTCGGTAGATGGCCGGGAGGTGCTCAGCGCCGAAAACTTGAAGACTGACATGCGAACAGGATTAGCCCGCGTCGTGCGGCTTATCCTGCCTGAAGGCCTGACGCGGATTGTGTTCAAGAATGCTGGCAGCGGGAACACCGCCGAACTTGAGGTCAATCCGCCAGCTGTTAAGTGGATTTCCGTGACAATTGAGGGGGGTGAGATCCGCCCGGACGTCCTCACTGTGGATGATTACGCGCGCGAGCCGCGAGGATACGCATAGCACATCAGCCGTACCGGCGCCTGAGCAGGACGCCGTCCAGATTAGGTCCCATATGGTAGCCATATCGCCAAAAGCTGGCGGCGCAATCCACTAACCTACTGATTTTATTGGTAGCGGAGGAGGGACTCGAACCCCCGACACGCGGATTATGATTCCGCTGCTCTAACCGGCTGAGCTACTCCGCCAATTCATTCAGGGAAGGACCGGCGGAAACGCCGCCATTCCCGTACAGGTATAAGAATGCCAAGTGCAGCCGTCAAGGAAACTCCCAGCATAAAGCGATTAGGAAATCTTTTGAAGGCGTAGAAGAGTAAACAGCCCGAAGGGCGGCAGATCGATAGCCTCGGCGAGCCGGAAGCCGGGTGCGCCCGTTACAGTTTCGAGCGGAAAGACGGGATGCCAGCCGAGCCGGCGTGAAAACCGTGCGAGGCCATGCTCAACGGCGGAGCGAAGCCCGCGTTCGCGGCTGAAATGGTTGACGCAAATCACCGTCCCGCCGGGGCGCAAGACCCGCCGCATCTCCGCCATCACCGCCCGCGGATCGGGCACCACTGTCATAACGTACATCACAGCCGCCGCATCGAAACTTTCGTCATCGAAAGCGAGCTTGCCCGCGTCCATGACGGCGAGTGACATGCGCTCCAGTCCAAGCTGCTGAATGCGGCCTGCGGCCTTAGCCAGCATGTGGGGCGAAAGGTCGATGCCTGTCACATCGAGGCCAGGCTTGTAACGCGGCAGCGATAACCCCGTTCCAACCCCGATTTCGAGAATGCGCCCGTCGAGCTTGTTAAGCATCGATACGGCAAGCCTGCGGCCCGGCCCGGCGACCACCCCGAAGCTATAATCGTAAATTGGCGCCCAGGCTTTATAGGCCGCGCGAACGGCATTCTCGTCGAGCGAGGGTTGGTGAAGCGGCGCTTGGCTCATCGGCGATTATCCGTGGAAGCGATGAAGCCGCCGCCCAGTACTCTCGCGCCGCCGGCACCACTGTCATAGAAGGCGCAAGCCTGGCCTGCGGACACACCGAACTCCGCATCGGCTAGCTCAACCCCCGTGCCCGCCCGGTCTGAGACGAGGCGCGCCGGCCTGGGCTCCTGCGTCGAACGCACTTTGACGAAAAGCGGCTGTTCCTGTGCCACCGCTTCGTCCAGCGTCCCGCCGCCAATCCAATTGACATCGCGCAAGCTGATTCGCAGCGTGCGCAGCATCTCGCGTGGTCCAACGATGATGCGCCGCGCCGCCATGTCGATGCGGACCACGAACAGCGGCTCGCCCACCGCAACGCCAAGGCCCTTTCGCTGTCCAACTGTGAAATTGACAATTCCCTGATGCATTCCGAGAAAGCGGCCATCGGCATGGACGATCTCGCCCGGCTCAACGTTTTCGGGCCGGAGCTTGCGAATGACCGAGGCGTAATCGCCGGCGGGCGCGAAGCAGATGTCCTGGCTATCGGGCTTCGCTGCAACCGGTAAGCCGAAACTGGCCGCCAAGGCGCGCGTATGGTTCTTTTGCAATGAACCGAGCGGGAACCGCAGGAAATCGAGCTGCTCCTGCGTTGTGGCAAACAAGAAATAGCTCTGGTCGCGATCGGCGCTGATGGCCTGAAGCATCTCCCACCCTTTGGGGCCGGCGCGGCTTCTCACATAATGCCCCGTCACCAGCGCCGAGGCGCCAAGCTCTCGCGCAGTCCTCAGCAGATCAAAAAACTTAACGGTTTGATTGCAGCGGACGCAGGGGACTGGGGTTTCGCCCGCCAAATAGCTCGACGCGAAATCGTCAATGACGGCCTCTTGGAAACGGTCCTCGTAGTTCAGCACATAGTGCGGAATGCCAAGCGCATCCGCCACCCGGCGCGCGTCCATAATATCCTGGCCGGCGCAGCACGCGCCCTTCCGGGCCGTGGCCGCGCCATGATCGTAAAGCTGCAGCGTGATGCCGATTGTCTCATAGCCCGCGCGCGCCATGAGAGCCGCCGCCAGCGACGAGTCCACGCCGCCCGACATCGCAACAACGATGCGATGCGCGCTCGTAGGCCCGCTCAGTCCCAAGGCGGCGGGATCGAGATCGGGGACGTGATTTTCCGCAGGGGCTAACCCCGCGCTAGCTGCTAGCATTAAGGATGCCCGTACCGGTCATGATCGCTGCTGTCATATGGTAATGCGGCCTCAAGCGCAAACAGGCCGGGGAATAATTAAATCGAATACATCCATAGACTGCAGAAATACTATAGAGCTACCTAAGGTAGAAAGCGGAGAGAGTTTTTATACCAAGCAAGTTAATCACGTTTTAAGCGCCCGCGACTAGAGTGCGCCCATGGTCTTGATCGCGTGTGAGAGTACTATGACCGAAATGTTCCGCCCCCGCCTGCGTTATGTCCTTGGTCCCGACGGGAGTCCATTGACAATCGCCGATCTTCCGCCCCCGAACACCAAACGCTGGGTTATCCGCAGAAAAGCCGAGGTTGTGGCCGCCGTGCGCGGCGGACTGCTCAGCCTTGAGGACGCCTGCAAGCGCTATAAGCTTACGATCGACGAATTCCTGAGCTGGCAGCGCCTTATCGACCGGCATGGCCTGCCGGGCCTGAGGGCGACGAAGGTTCAAGATTATAGAGGCTGACTGCAAAGGGCTGATCGCGCAAGCTACTTGGCTGCCTTGTTTTGATCCTCAGGGGGATTATCGAGAAACAGGAGCCCCTCCTCCAGGGAAACGGTTTCTCCCCCATCGAACGCGTAATCCTCGCCATCGGGAAGGCGAATGACGCAGCTCTTCTCGCAAAGATCGAGCTTCTCGCCTGCCTGAATAACCCGTTCGTTCTGGTTATCGCCTTCGATAATGATGAGCTTTTGGCCGATGGTATCGCGATTCGTCAAGGTGATGGCGGACGCCGCTGCCAGCCAAATTGCGAGAAGCGCGGGTATCAAGATGCTATAAGCAAGCCGCATGGAGATCCATCCTCTATTCGAACGATGATGATTCCGGCAATGCTTATAGGAAAAGCTGAAAAAAGGGGAAGAGAATCTCCTCTCCCTTTTTTCACGCAGATGAAGCCTTATTTCTTGCCGCCTTTTTTGGTGCCCGCTTTTTC
>CAZCIF010000207.1:0-6272 GCA_964498645.1 uncultured Rhodomicrobium sp.
TCGTGCCGATTTAGAGGCATTTGTTAAAGGCGACGTAATTAGCGTTTGCTTAACGCCTTATGAGGCCAAAACGGCTTACATGGGGCGGCTCGATAAGCCGGTCGATGAAGTCTGGGATATTAGGTCCAGGGACCCAGATCCTGCTCTTCGAGTTTTCGGTCGCTTTGCCGATAAAGACACCTTTGTCGCCCTGTTTTGGTCTCCCAGAAGCGTGGAAGTTCCTCACTCGCAGCGCTTGCCACTTGGTGATCGCGATTCGAATCAATGGAAGAGCGCCATCAAAGAAACCAAGGCCGAATGGCGAAGGCTGTTCCCCTCTTATCAACCCATCCACGGTGATAGCCATGATGTTTACGCGTCAAGCGCAATTCTTATCTGAAATTGCTTCTGGCGAACCCATCCCCGAGGGGAAGTTAGCCTATCTTCAAGCGCGGGCAAAAAATCGATTTTACGATTATGTCTTGAGGAAGTTTCTTGAAAGAGAGCGCAAGGACGGCTTCACGCGAGCGGACTTAGCCCGGCGCATTGGCCGTAGGCCGGAGGTTATAACTCGTCTTCTCGGTGCACCGGGAAATTGGACGTTAGAAACCCTCTGTGACCTGTTAGCCGGAATCAGTGCTGAAGAACTTGAACCGCATTCTACCCCGTTGCTGGGTAGGCCACCTAGAAACTTCAGAGGAGATGAATGGCTAACTGAGGGAAAAGCACTTTCTAGCTGCCCAAAGAAAGTAGTTGTCAGCATGAAAACTGACGGCGAGCTTGAGATGGCAAAGCCTGTTCCTACGAGAAACTCAGCTCAATGGCTCAGGCCATGAGTGAACTTGCCTCAATAAACATCGCTCATGCAATTGCATGCGACGATATCAGGCAGGAGATCAACGGCAAGTTCATTCTAATTGGGGTATATTCCGGCAATCTCGGACTGCCGGTTTTTCCCGCGCATGTCGCGCTTGGTTTTTGGATGATGGCTAAGCCTTCACAAAAAGGCGACTACCATATTCGGTTTCGTGTACAAGGGCCGGCTGAGAACGAGGTGACGGTTAGCGGCCAAATGATCGTCCACGTTCAAGAAAAGGAAGATATGGCACTGGTGATACCGCCGATGCCGATCTCTATTCCCTCACCAGGCGAAATCATCTTGCAGTACCAGGCAGGGGACGGTCCTTGGAACACCATATGCCGCTTAGAAGCTAGGTTAGTTCCGCTTGCGCCGCCGCCTGGTTGACCTGTGTTTTTGTCAGCTCTGCGCGCACTACGAATTCGAGCCCGCGTCAAGCGGGGCAATTTCAAACGAAACATTCCCGAGCGGAGATACTGGTTTCAGCTTCAGCTTGCTAAGGGCTTCGATTGTTTCTTCCTTCGCCCCGGAGGAAGCGGCGAGTATCTCGTCCATCCTCCGGAAATCGAGCACGCGGAATTGTCCGACAGCGGGGCGGATAAGCACATCCGGTGCGGATCCTTTGAGTTTCGCATTGATGATGGATCGAAGTGCGATCTGCTGAGCGCCCAAAAGAGTCTCGATAGGCCGCGGAATGCTATCTTTCGGCTCGCCCGGCCCGCCGCTGACATCGACCGCTAGCACAAAATCCGTGTGAGGCTTCAGAAGGTCGAAGGGAAGCGGGTTAACAAAACCGCCATCAATCAGAATCTGGCCATCGAGTTTCACGGGGGTTAACAGTGCGGGCAGGGCAGAGCTTGCGGCAATGGCTGGCAAAAGCGGGCCGCTCGCGATGACACACTCGGATTGTGTAAAAAAGCCGGTCGCGACCGTTTGAAACGGAATTTCAAGGCTCTCGAATGTTTCGGGCAAATTGGGCGGCAGTACCAGCTCAAAAATGCGCTCCGACTTGAAGAAGGCCGGGGCGCCAGGCCGCCAATAATCCCAAACGCGGCCGCGCCAGCGGTAATAAATGTGCCTCAAGAGCGCGCTGCGTTTTGCAAATGCGGCTTCGCAATAGCTGCGGATCTCAGCTGCCGGCATTCCGGACGCATAAGCCGCGCCGATCAACGCTCCGATGCTTGTGCCCGATATCATAGCGGGCTTTACGCCCATCTCGTCGAAGGCCTCCAAAATCGCGATATGCGCGAGCCCGCGCGCGCCGCCTCCCCCGAGGGCGAGCCCGATCCTCAATGGCTGCATCCGTGTACATGGCTGCGTGAATGCCAAGGCCCCCGCTTCATCCTGTCTACTCTGCAGCATTGAGGTTTGCCGGCGAAAAAAGAGCTGCTTCGAATTCAGCGTATCGCGCTCCGGCCTTCTTCATGTTCGCCGCTTTGACATAGCCGAAGCCACGGATCATGTCCGGCACCGCCGCATAATCCGCTGCCAGGGAGAGATTTGCCGGCGTCAGCCGCAGTAAAAGCCTTTCAATCCGCTCTTCGTAATCCGGGATCAGCGCCCGCTCAGCCTTCCGTTCCTCCGTGCGTCCGAAAAGATCGAAGCGGGTACCGCGCAGAACCCGTCCTTTCGCCAGCACCTTCATCGCTTTCAGCATCCAAGGGCCGAAAGTCCGCTTTTCCGGCAGTCCGGTATCGCGATTGCGCCGGGTGAGAAACGGCGGAGCAAGATGGATGGCAAGTTTCAAATCGCCCTCGAATTGCTCTTCGAGTTGTGCCGCGAAAGTGCCGTCCGTGTAAAGCCGTGCCACCTCATATTCGTCCTTGATGGCCATGAGCTTGTAAAGATTGCGGGCCACGGCCATGGCAAGCTCTTCGCTGCCCGGAGCAATCGCCTGCTCTCGGCTGCGCACCTTTTCGACGAAAGCGCGATAGCGCGCGGCATAGGCTTCGTCCTGATATGCGGTGAGATCGCGGACGCGGATGGCGATCAACTCGCCCAGCGTCTTTGAAAGTTCCGGCGCCGGCGTCACCTTTGCCATGATCTTCGCAGGGTTCAGCGCTGCCTCGCGGCCGAGCGCGAAAGCACGCTTATTGGCGTCCACGCTCGCCCCGTTCAGCTCGATAGCCCGCAGGATCGCGCCGCGCTCCAGCGGAATCAGTCCCTTCTGCCAGGCAAAGCCCATCAGCACCATGTTGCCATAAATGGAATCGCCCAGAAGCGCCGTTGCAATCGCCTGCGCTGGGCATTGATGAGCCAGCCGTGCGCTGGCCTTGAGCCGCGCCATCATCGCCGCCGTGTCATAGGCGACGGCGTTGTTTGCCACGAACTCGGCTGTCGGCATCACCTGCGCATCGCAGACCAAGGCTGTCCGGCTGGCGCCCATCGCGGGCAGCCCGTTCTTGCCATGGGCGACGACAATGTCGGCGACAAGGAGCAGATCCGCCTGCCCTGCGCCGATGCACGGGCTGTAAAGCTCCGTTCCCTGCTCGCCGAGACGTAAATACGAATAAACGCTACCGCCCTTCTGTGCCAGGCCGGTTTGATCCATGACGCGGACTTGACGGTTCTGCAGGTGAGCGGCCATTCCGAGAACGGCGGCAAGCGAAGTGACGCCCGTTCCGCCGATGCCGGTTATGAGGAGATTGTAACCATCCGCGCCGATGGCCGGCAGCTTTGGCTCGGCCAGTTCCATTGGCTCATGCGCGGCAGGCTCGCGCCGCCTCGGCTTCGCGCCATAAACCGACACGAAGCTTGGGCAGAACCCCTCTACGCAAGAGAAATCCTGATTGCACGCCGATTGATTGATTTTGCGCTTCCGCCCGAATTCGGTCTCGACCGGCTCGACCGAAAGGCAATTGGAGGCGCGGGAGCACTCACCGCAACCGTCACATACGCTTGCGTTTATAACGGCGCGCCGGGGCGATTGTTCCAGCAGTCCGCGCTTACGTCGGCGGCGTTGTTCTGTAGCGCAAACTTGATCGTAGATGATGACGCTGACGCCCGGCTCCTCGCGCAGCTCGCGCTGCAGCGCATCGAGCCGCGAACGGGGATGGAAGTCCGTACCGGCGGGGATGTCGGGGTGCCCGCGATACCGCTCCGGGTTGTCGTTCACAATGGCGATACGTTTCACGCCTTCGGCGCGCATCTGCGCCGCGACCGCTGGGACGGAGAGCGGGCCATCCACCGGCTGGCCGCCGGTCATGGCCACGGCATCGTTATAGAGGATCTTGTATGTCACATTGTGCCCGGCGGCCACGGCCTGCCGCACCGCGAGGCTTCCGGAATGGAAATAGGTGCCGTCGCCGAGATTGGCGAAAATATGCTTCTCGTCCGTGAATGGCGCCTGCCCTACCCAAAGTACACCCTCTCCGCCCATCTGCGTGTAGCTATCGCTGTTGCGGTTCATGGTGGTCGCGAGGAAGTGGCAGCCTATGCCGGCCACGGCGCGGCTTCCATCCGGCACGCGCGTGGAGGTGCTGTGCGGGCAGCCCGGGCAATAATATGGCGGGCGCACATGGAGCGGCGCGGTAACGGCAGCGGCCTTCGCGGCTTCATCGAGGCGGGCTTCGATAACACGCATTCGCGCCGTCTTCCATTCCTCCGGTATGGTGCGCAGGATCGCGCGCGTGACTTCGGCGGTATCGATTTCCATCACATCGCTGATGAGCGGCGCGCCGGAGGCATCGCGCTTGCCAAGTATTTGCGGGCGGCGCCCATCCGCGAGGCCGTAAGCTGCTGCGCGAAGCTGGTGCTCGATGACGTTGCGCCTCTCCTCGACGGCGAGCACGGTTTCAAGCCCGCCGGCGAAGCTGCGCGCGCCCTGTTCTTCGAGCGGCCAGACAAGACCCACCTTGTATAGGCGAATGCCAAGGGCGGCGGCTTGGCCTTCGGTGATTTCAAGGTCGCGCAAAGCCTGCCGCACATAAAGATAGGCGTTTCCGGACGCCGCTATCCCATAGCGCGGCGTTGGGCTTTCGATGGCGATCCGGTCGAACCTGTTCTCCCGTGCGAACGCCAGCGCCGCAGGCAAACGGAAGTGCCGGTGCACCTCCTCCTGCTGCGGCGGAGTGAGATGCAGCCGCCCGTTCCGCCCGCCGGAGGGAGCCGCGACGCCTTCCGGGGCAATTGTCGCGTAGCGGTTAAGGTCGATGGAAACCGACGCGCTCGCATCCATCGTGGCGGCCACTGCCTTGATGCCAACCCATAGCCCCGCGAAGCGCGAGAGATCGAAGCCTTTCATGCCAAATTCGAGAAGCTCTTCGATCCCGGCGGGACTGAGGACCGGAATTTCTGCGTCCGCGAAGGCGAAATCGCTTTGATTGGGGAGCGTGGAGGACTTGCAAGCATGGTCGTCGCCTGCAAAGGCGAGCACGCCGCCATAACGTGCGGTGCCAAAGAAGTTCGCGTGCTTCAAGGCATCGCCGGAACGGTCCACGCCCGGCCCTTTGCCATACCAGATGCCGAAGACGCCGTCATACTGCGCGCCGGGGAAAAGCCCAACTTGCTGGCTGCCCCAGACGGCGGTCGCGGCAAGCTCTTCATTGACACCGGGCTGAAAAACAATCCGGTGCGCGGCGAGGTGCTCACGCTCCAGCCAAAGCTGTTTGTCGTAAGTGCCGAGCGGCGAGCCGCGATATCCTGAAATAAACCCGGCCGTGTTTAAGCCGTTCCTGGCATCGGCCTCACGGCGCAGCAGCGGTAGCTTGACTAGCGCTTGCACGCCAGTAATGAACACTTGCCCTGCATCGGCGCGGTACTTCCCGTCAAGGCTGACGGAGGGCGCATATACGAGTGTGTCCATGGACGCCTCCCATAGCGTATCTCCCGCGATATTTTTATGAGTATGACATGGGAAATCTGAAAAGACTTTTCAAAGAGGGCAGGAAGGCCTAGCCTAATTGCAGCATTGTTTCATCGCCATAGGCGTTTTGCATAAATCATGCTGGCTGAACTCGACGCCATCGACCGCACCATCCTCTCGCTTCTCCAAGCTGACGCTTCGCTTTCCACAGCGGAGATCGCGGCGCGCGCCGGGGCGTCGCAATCCTCCGTGTGGCGGCGCATCGAGAAGCTTGAAAGCGCAGGCATCATCAAGAAGCGCGTGGCGCTTCTCGACCGGCGGAAGCTCGGCCTCGACATGATGGTTTTCGCCCATGTGAAGCTTCAGGCGCATAGCCAGCGGACGCTGCCGCTTTTCGAAGAGGCTGTGCGCCGGTTTCCCGAGGTTGTCGAGTGCCACACGCTGCTGGGTGAAACCGACTATCTGTTGCGCGTCATTACGCGGGACACCGAGTCTTACGAAGCATTTTTCCGCAAGCATTTGAGCCAGGTCGCGTCCGTTCAGTTCACAAACTCGTCCATGGCCATTTCCGAGGTAAAGAGCACGACGGAACTTCCGCTTTCATTGCTGTGGTAGGCAAGGCGGCGGCTA
>CAZCIF010000208.1:0-6262 GCA_964498645.1 uncultured Rhodomicrobium sp.
CCATAGGCAACAGCGTTTTTCGGAACGGATTTCGTGACGAGCGCGCCAGCGCCGATGATGGTGTTCTCCCCGATCTCGACACCGGCAAGCAAGGTGGTGCCGCTTCCGATTCTGCTCCCCTTCCTCATCACGGGCGGCTGAAGCCTCGGAGTACCTTCCCGCCATTTCATTTCATTATCGTTGACCGTCACCACCCTGGCGCCGATCTGCACGTCATCTTCGATGATGCAATGCCCCGTAATGTGTGTGAGCGCAGAGATCCGGACATTATTGCCAATGAGGCTGTCCCTTTCGACGACCACGCCATGCGAGATCACCACATTGTCGCCGATGGTCACTCCGGCTCTTAACACGGTGTGATGCCCAATCAGCGCGTTAGCGCCGATATGCACGCCGCTTCCGATGATAGCGCCGTCCCGGATCCGGCTCCCTGCGCCGATCACAACCGGTCCCCGGGAGGTCCCATCGTCTTCCTCCGGCACAATCCGCACAGAGGGAAACACAATCGTTGAAGGCCCGGCCTGCAAAAGCCCACGAGCGATGGCTTCTTCGGCGGTGAAGGAAGTATTCCTGCTGGTCATTGATCCTCCCTGGATTAGGAACGGGAACGGCGGCCAAGCGCCCGGCGATAGAGATCCTCGCCCAGCGCGCCGCGTGCGACTTGCGTCCGCAGCACATCCGTTGGACCGTCGGCAATCCGGAGCGCGACGAGATCGCGCTGGAGTCCGGATAGCCCGGCTTTTTCCTCGATCCCGCGGGCGCCGAACATAAGAAGCGCCCAGTGGGCGACGCCCAGCGCAATTTCAACGGTCTCCGCTTTTGCCATGGCGCCAAAACGGGGAGCCTCAATGTTTCTTTCGACCCGCCGGCAAGTGTCATGGACCAAAAGCCGCGCCATATGCACTTTGCTCAGGTGAGAGGCATATTCCTGCTGAAGATGTGTGAACCGTCCGATTGGCGCTCCGAAAGCCTGCCGCGAATTCAACTCGGAACCGCACATCTTCAAGACTTTGCTTGCCGCCCCAACCGCAAGTGCGGCCATCATGGTGCGCCAATAAGCGAAATGCCTGTGAAAGAGCTGAAACCCTTGTCCCTCACCGCCTACGCGCGCAGATTCAGGTACAAATACATCGTGAAACCGGATCTCGCCCCAGGAGGTGGTTGAAAGACCGGTGGGCTTGAGAGGGGCTAGTTTGATCCCAGGACTGGCACTTGGAACAACGAAGACGCTGAGCCTTTCCTCGTTCGATCTTGGAACCTTCGCGAAAACAAGATAGTGACTGGCCTCTTCAATCCGCGAGACGTAGCGCTTCACGCCGCAGATGATATAGCCCTTTTCCGCCGGTAGAGCCGCCGTGGAAATCCCTGCCAGATCCGATCCGGCGCCGGGCTCGGTGATGCAAATCGCCCAAAAGCTCTTGCCGTTTGCGCATTCGCGAAGAAGCTCCGCATGCCGGCGGCCGTTCGCCAGCGCTAAGAGCCGGGCGTGACCAAGGCCAATGACATCGCGAAGCTCCAGTCCGGCGGCGCCTGCAGCTTCGAATATTTCTGCAATCCTGCCGAAGGCCAAAGGCAGCCTCCCGAGCCAGAGCGGACAATCAATCGCAAGGATGCCGGATGCCGCGAGCTCCTTTCTTAGGTCAAGCGGGCTCGCCCCAGCTCGCAGCTGCGAGGAGAGCGAAGGCCAGTCGAGGCGGTCGATAGTCTTCTCATCGAATGGCGGAATCGTCACCGGCTGCTCCGTGAGGGTGATAGCCCGCCGCATCGGGCTTATCCAAAAAGCCGGCAATGACCGGCTTTGCGAACGCCGATGCGATCCGGAAAAAGCAGCGAATTCCCCATCCGTCCGGGGCAAGTACTGGTGTGCCTGCCATATTGCCACAAGCTCCATTTTAAGTACAATTGTACATATACTATCACAACGGAAAAAGCCACTCTATGCAAGAAGCCGCGTGGTCATCCTTCAAGCCTCCATTCGCAGAGACCGCCGCCCGCTACGAAAAAACGATCAAGGAACGGCTAGCGGCCGGGGAGGTGATCAGGCATTTTAACGGGCGGTTTGAAGCAGCAAGAATGCGAAAAAACGGAGATCTCATCGTCATGTCAGGCTTTACCGGAGAACATCGCCTCGACTTTGCGGCATCCGATGCCAAACGGATTCAGGCGCATTGGAAAAACTTTTGCGAGATCTCCGATCAAGCAAGAAAGCGGGTGCGAGGGAGAGGCCGGCGCTAAGCGGTTCCGGCGGACCGTCAAGACCGGCGGACTATGAACAGTCGGCGAAAATACGATCTTCTAAAAATCAACTATGGACGATCCCTGTACTGCCCTTAGCAGCACCCGAAGGGCAGCAACGCAGAAGAACAGTAGGAAGGGCACGTAAGCTGTCTTGCATGGTTCCGCGGAGTGCTCGACCTTGACGTCGGCTCGGCAGAGAGCCCGTGTGAAAAGGCGCGCCGGCGCCGAGTGACGAAGTGTGCCCGCTGTACAGGCACTGCTTTCCGCAATCTTATGAACTTTGGTATCCCGCCCGTCATGACGGGCTGCTTGTTGATCTGGTGGCCTGTTATTAGAGGGAAGAGGGTCTACTCACTCCGGCATTGCCTCGAGCGTGTACGGGACGCGTAGAATGGCCAGCACACGCGTCATATTGTAAGCGAGCACGTGCAGCGCCATTTCGGTCGCTACATGCTTGAGGGTTTTCATCTTAAAGTGCGTTGCCCCCATCCAGGATTTGATCGTGCCGAAGGGGTGTTCGACCGTTTTGCTGCGCAAGGGTATCTTACCAGGATCGTCATCGAGCCGCTTCTGAACGCGCTCAAGTATGGCTTCGTGCTCCCAGCGCCGGATGCGGCGTTCTTTTGCCGTTGTGCACTTACCCTTGATTGCACAGGCCGCACAGGCATCGGTCCAGTACGAGTGCAGTGTCTTGCCAGCTTCTTCGTTGGTAAAGCGATAGGTGAGCCGTTTTCCCGCCGGACAGATATAGACATTGTCTTCAGCGTGGTAGCGGAAGTCCGCGCGGTCAAACCGCCCTTGCGCGGCGGCATTCGATGTGTGCGGCTTGGAAACGGTAACGGCAATGCCGTCTTGTTCGCAGGCAACGATCTCTTCGCCCTTGTAATAGCCTTTGTCGGCGATGGCTTCGATCTCATCAGAGGCCATCGCCTTTTGCGCGGCCCGCGCCATCATCGCTAACGCATCGCGGTCGTAGCCGTTGGTTGTCACTTCATGTGCGACGATCAGATGATGCTTCGTCTCCACGGCAGTTTGAACATTGTAGCCGATGACGCGGGGCTGTTTACTTGTGGTCGCCATGGCTCGGGCATCGGGATCGGTCAACGAGACCTGCGTCTCGCCGGTCATGTCCATGCGTTGCTCAATGGCTCTAAGATTGGAAGCCTCTTTCTTGAGATGCGCGAGCTTCTTCATCGCGCGCGACAGGCTTGTATCCGGCACCGTCGTGCCCGTCTTGTTCAAGACCTCGTCTGCACGGTCCAGCTCAGCAAGATATCTCGCGATGGCAGCATCGATCTCGCCTAGTTTGCGGCGCAGCTTCTCGCGTGTAAAACTCCTTGCCTTGGCGTTGACGGCTTTGAATTTGCTTCCGTCGATCGCAACGATGCTGGCGTCAAGCAGATTGAGACCCCGGCAAAACGCGATGAACTCCCGGCAGACTTTTTGGATGGCGGGCCCATTATCTTTCCGGAAATCCGCAATCGTCTTGAAATCCGGCTTCAGCCGCCCGGTCAGCCAGATCAGTTCAAGATTGCGGGCGCATTCCCGCTCCAGCCGGCGGGACGACTGGACCTGATTGAGATAGCCGTAGATGTAAATCTTGAGCAGCAGTGCAGGGTGATAACCGGACCTTCCCGTGGCCTCGGGTTCGACATCAAAGCCAAGGGATGCCAAATCCAAAAAATCGACAAAGGCATCGATGACCCGTACAGGGTTTTGCTCCCCGATATAGTCATCCAAGCATTCGGGCAGCAATGCCGTCTGGCCCCGATGCCAGCCTTCAATGAAACGCGCCATGGCAGCCCCCGCTTACCGATAGGGAATCATACCACTGTTCGGCACCCCATTCGCGTTTTCACACAGGCTCCAGAGAAAGCGGACATCATCCCGCCTTGATATTTTGGCCACGGCGCACCGTTTCGCCACGTCGGGAACTGCTACGACAGCGGAAGCGTGAGAGAACCGCTTGCGGACTAAGGCACGCCTTTACGGGCTAAATCGAGTCTGATACCCATTCTAGAGCAAATTCGGGTACAAGACTCGATTTTACCGGAAGCGACCGCTATGAAATACGCCGCTACACCGCAAGTTTCGCGACTAACGGGACTTTCGATCGAGACACTCAGGGAATGGACGAGCCGGCGTTCATTGATCCCCGCCGACGTTCGCCCGACAGGCAGAGGATCTCCCGCCAAATATACGTGACAAACGGTCCTGCTATTGCGGTTGGCGGTGCTACTCCGGGATCGCTTTCATCTCGAACTCCATGCAAACCGCGCGCTGTTTTCTAGCCTCAAGGACAAGTTGTCAGCGCTATCCTTCTTGGCGTTATGGAATAAAAATCTAGCATTGTACGGTGCAGAGCGTTGGGAACTTCTGAGCCGCGAGGATCGTCCCTTGGAAGATGCAATATTAATCAACATGAACCAACATCTCCAAGAGTTAGCTACCGGATTTGCTCTTCCCAATCCTTCAGTTATCTCCGGTCAACTTGATTTGTTCCCTGTGCAAGCCGTTGCAAACAAAGCACGCTTAAAGAGCGGCAACGGTTCTAACCGCCAAGATTTTCTCAGAGCTGAGCGCAAAAATTCCCGCGCAGCGGTAAATGTGCCTCATGAGTTGAGAGGCAATGAGACATGACTCAAAGCCTTACGTCACAATGGAGGGAGGTTCTTTCACTATCAGACCGGAAGGCACCTGAACTCTACACGGCTGAGGCCGAAGTCGAGCCGGGACCGCACGCGGAAGCGATCCGTTTTGCATTTAGCGATCTTGGCTTAGCCGCTGTATTTTGCATTGAAGGTGTGCCAACGGTCGGTTTTCTTAATCAGCCGGATATTTCGCTGGAGCGGATCGACGAACTGCACCACATCCTCTGGAACCAAGGTCTTATGAGCCTTTTGCTTGTCATACGGGATGACGAGCTTACCGCGTACTCACTTGTTCAAAGACCCTTCCAGCGTCAATCGGGAGTCACGACTGATACGCGGCTGATCACGACTCTTGAGCTCGTCTCCGACGCGCTGAAACTACGCGAGCTTATTGATTCGATGGAATCGGGCCGCTTTTGGTTCGAGCACGATGAATTCTTCAATCCAGATGATCGCGTGGACAGTGTCCTACTGTCAAACTTGCTGCAGGCGTTCCGCGAAATGCGCGACGAACTAGGTGGCGATGCTGCTCAAGCGCTGCTAATGCAAACGATGTTCATCGCCTATCTTGAGGACCGCAAAATCATTAATGGAAACGTCTTCCGCGACGCCTCTAATAACGCTTGTTCGTGCCTCGCCGAAATGCTTGAGGCAAATTCACCCGCGCCGTTTGAGGCGCTTTTCGTCTGGCTGAAGGGTGCGTTTAACGGGAATCTGTTCAACGCGCCCTGCGCTTTTGAAATCGGCGATAGTAAGCCCCCCAAACTGAAAACATGTCATCTTAGAACTCTCGCGCGGTTCCGGCATGGGCGCGAGGAGATGACTTCAGGACAATTGCGTCTGTGGGGCTACGATTTCCGATACATGTCGATCGGCCTCATTAGCGCGGTATACGATCGCTTCCTCAAGGAAGAGGCGGAGAAGAAGAGCGCCGACGGGGCATTCTATACCCCTATGTTCCTGGCTGACGTGGCTGTAAACCAGCTCTGGGATGAGATGTCGGACACTCAGCGCGCCAATGGCGTCTTCTGTGACCCGGCGTGCGGTTCAGGAATCTTTCTTGTACGACTGCTTCAGCGGCTCGTTGCGCACCATTGCCGCACCAAGAATAAGCGCCGAGCCACTTGGAATGAACTCAAGACGATCGTGCACCGCTTGCACGGTGGAGATATCAATCCATCTGCCGTGAGGATCGCCGCATTCTCCCTTTACATTGCGCTTCTCGAACAATCAAACCCGCCGGATCTTCCTGCACTCATTAAAGCCGGCAAGCTCCTTCCCTCGCTTTACGGCGACACGCTCCGGCCGGCTCAGGATTTCTTCGCCACGAAGGACGTCCCTAGCTTCGATGCCATCATCGGAAATCCGCCATG